>DATGHG010000301.1:0-3168 GCA_035308185.1 Thermoanaerobaculia bacterium
GTCAAGCCCGACTAGCGGGAGAGAGAGCCACGAACCCATGAGCAGAGAGCAACATCTCCGGTGGTGGAGCGCGCGCGTCGCCGCCATCGCCTTCGCCGCCTGCGGCATCCTGGTGTCGCCGGCGGCGCCTGCCGGCGCCCGGCCAGCCGCTCCGGCCTCGCCGGCCAAGCCCGATGCCACCGCCGCCAAACCGCCGGCCGACGAGGGTTTCGCCGAGAGCGTGACGGTCAACGTGGTCAACGTGGACGTCTACGTCTCCGACAAGAAGGGCCGGGTCACCGGCCTGGCGCGCAAGGACTTCGAGATCTTCGAGGACGGCCGGCCGATGGCGATCACCAATTTCCTGGCGGTCGAAGCCGGCCAGACCGTGGGCGGCGCCGCCGAGCCGGAGGTCGCCGAGGGCCAGAAGGGAGCGCCCAAGCTGCCTCCCGGCTACGAGCCGCCGCCGATCCCCGAGGACCAGAAGCTGCGCCTGATCGTCTACATCGACAACTACAACCTGAAGCCGTTCGATCGCAACCGGGTGATGCGCTCGCTGCGCGTCTTCCTGGACCAGAAGCTGCGGCATGGCGACCAGGTGATGCTGGTCAGCTATGACCGCGACCTGCACGTGCGCCAGACGTTCACCACCGACGTCGCCCTGGTCAACGCCCAGCTGCTGGCGATCGAAAAGATCTCGGCGCAGGGCGTGCACCAGGAGAACGACCGGCGCGAGATCATGAAGAACATCGACGACGCGACCAGCGGCTCGCAGGCGATGAGCTTCGCCCGCGGCTACGCCGGCGCGGCGTTCAACGACATCAGCTTCACCGTCGACGCGCTCAAGAACCTGGTGACCTCGCTGGCCGGCATGTCGGGGCGCAAGGCGATCGTCTACGTCTGCGACGGCCTGCCGATGATCGTCGGCGAGGACATCTTCTATTACGTGCAGAACAAGTTCGGCAACAGCATCATCAGCGAGGACTCCGAGTTCGACGTCTCGCGCCGCTTCGAGGAGCTCACCTCGCAGGCCAACGCCAACCGGGTGACGTTCTACACCATCGACGCCGGCGGCCTGCGCACCTACGCCTCGAGCTCGGCCGAGAACGCCGGTCCCGGCCAGGGTGTCTACATCGATTCGATCAACATTTCGAACATGCAGGCGCCGCTGCAGATGATGGCCGAAAAGACCGGCGGCACCTACGTGATCAACGCCAACGACGTCGGGCCCCAGCTCGACAAGATCGCCGACGACTTCAAGACCTTCTACTCGCTGGGCTACACGCCGCCGCACTCGGGCGACGGCCGCTTCCACAAGATCACGGTCAAGGTCAAGCGCAAGGGCGTCGACGTCCGCTTCCGCGAGGGCTACCGCGACAAGAGCATCGACGCCAGGATGAGCGACGGCACGCTGGCCGCATTGCAGTTCCCGTTCCAGACCAACCCGCTCGGCATGACCATCGAGTTCGGGCACCCCGCGGAGCGCAAGGACGGCTACTTCCTGGTGCCGGTCAGCGTCAAGATCCCGCTCGGCAAGCTGGCGCTGGTGCCGCGCGAGCAGGGGAGCGCGGCCAAGCTGCGGCTGTTCATCGGCGCCATCGATCCCGATGGCCGCACCTCCGACGTGCAGCAGGTGCCGGTGCCGATCAACGTGCCGGCCGCCGAGGTGTCGAAGCTGGGCGGCAAGCATTTCCTCTATACCGTAAGCCTGCTGATGCGCGGCGGCGATCAGAAGGTGGCGGTCGGCCTGCGCGACGACGTCGGAGCGCAGGAGTCCTACGTCACGGGCGAGCTGATCGTCGGCCGCTGACCGCCGCGGGAGGGGGCGAAGATGCAAGAGCCGGCAGGAGTGCAGGGATGGATCGAGCTCTTCCGCTCCCTGGGTCAGGCGCTGTTCGAGGTGCTGCGCGCCGAGGCGCAGGCGCTGGGCGACGACTTCCGCCGCTCCGGACGTCAGCTGCTGCTGGCCCTGGCGCTGCTCGGCGCCGCGGCGGCGATCGGCTTCTGGACGGTGGGGGTGGTGGTCCTGACGCTGATCGCCGTGCTGATGATCTGGCTACCCGCCTGGGCGGCGGCGCTGATCGTGCTGGCGCTGTTCGTCGCCGTCGCCGGTCTGCTGGCGACGCTGGGCGTCCTGCGGCTGCGCCGGCTCGAGTCCCCTGCCGAGAGCATCCGGCGGCGGGTCGCGGACCATCTCGACTGGTGGGAGCACCGCCTGCTCGCCGAGCCCGCGGCGCCGGCGATCCCGCCGCGTCCCCCGATCCCGCCCATCCCTCCCATCCATCCCGACGACCCACTCGAGGAGGACGAGCCGTGAGCAAGCCGGACGACACCGGGAGCGACTTCGAGCTGCGGATCGAACAGAGTCGCCGGCGCGCCGAGGAGCGGCTGGCCGAGGTGAGGGAGGCGGTCGTCGAGGAGGTCGGTCGGGTGCCGCGCAACGCCACCCTGCTGCTGGCCGGCCTGGCGGCTGCCGTCGGTTTCGCGCTGGCGGTGCGGGGCCGGCGGCGGCGCTCCCGACGAGCGCTGAGAGCGCGCTAATGCCCCCAGGCCCTGCGGGGCCGCCCTAGATCAGGCGGGGCCGCCCCAGGTCAGGCGGCGACGGCTCGCTTGAAGACCATGGCGATGTTGTCGGTCGCGCCGGTCTTGAAATTGACGGAAGTGATCGAAACCAGCTCCCACCCTTCCTCGCCGAGTTGATTCAGCTGCGGGGCCGCATTGGGGTCCAGGCGATAGTTCTCGCTGCGGATGTTGATGATCTTGTACTCCCACTTGGTCATGCCACACGCTCCTTCCATGCACCACCGGCCGGCTGGCGGCTTCCCGGCCCGGATATTGTAGCGCCGGGACCATCGCGGCCGAGCTTTTCATAGCCAGCGCACCTGCACCGCGGCGCCGGTTTCGACGCCCCAGCGGCGGGCGAGGTTCTCGCCGCGCATGGCCAGTTCGAGCGTGCCGAGCGAGCCCACCAGCACGGCAACCTCGTAGCGCGGGATCTGCTCGTAGTGATCGGCCAGCCGGAGAGCGGTGTGGCTGCCGACGCGGGCGATGACTTGGGGTGCCTGGCGGGCCTGGGGCGGCCGGGCGTACTGCGAGGTTTGCGGCCCCTGCAAGGCCCGCTCGTCGTCCAGGGCTTGCCGCGCCGCCGCCACGCCGGCGTCCGGCGGCGGCAGCCAGGCGGCCGGGATG
>DATGHG010000302.1:0-5502 GCA_035308185.1 Thermoanaerobaculia bacterium
TTCGACAACCAGACCAACGGCTTCGAGGCGCAGGCGGCGATGGACGCCGACCGCGAGGTGTTCGAGAAGATCGAGCAGCCCACCGACGGCCTGGGCCCGGTCTACAACGCCCGGTCCTGCGCGGACTGCCATCAGAACCCGGTGACCGGCGGCATCAGCCAGATCGCCGAGCTGCGGGCGGGCAGCTTCAACGGCACCACCTTCACCCCGCATACCGGCGGCTCGTTGATCTTCGACCGCGCCACCGATCCGATCATCCAGGTGCACACCTCGGCAAGCGACAACGTCACCTCGCTGCGCACCACCAACAACGCGCTCGGCGACGGCTTCGTCGAGGCCATCCCGGACAGCGCCATCCTGGCGATCCAGGCCTCGCAGCCACCCTCGATCGCCGGCACCATCATCAAGGTGCCGGTCCTGGAGGCTCCTGGCACCACCCGCATCGGCCGCTTCGGCTGGAAGAACCAGCATGCCAGCCTGGTCTCCTTCACCGTCGACGCCTTCCTCAACGAGATGGGGATGACCAGCCCGCTGCTGCCCAACGAGAACACCTCGAGCGGCTTTCCCGTGACCGGGTTCCTGCAGGCGCCGGAGCCCAACGATCCGGCCACCGCGGACGCTCCCTTGGGCGCCCAGGTCGAGGCCTTCGTCCGCTTCCTGCGCTCGACCAAGGCGCCGCCCCGCGACCTCGGGCAGGCCGCCACCGCGCCGGCGATCGCCGGCCAGCAGATCTTCAGCAACGTCTCCTGCGACGTCTGCCACACCATCTCGATCACCACCGCGCCGGCCGGAACGGTGCTCAACGGCGGCACCTTCGTGGTCCCCGACGCGCTCGGCAACAAGGTCATCCATCCGTACAGCGATTTCATGCTGCACGACGTCGGCACCGGCGACGGCATCGTCCAGAACGGCGGCCAGGCGACGATGAACATGCTGCGCACGCCGCCGCTGTGGGGCATGCGCACCCGCACCCGCCTGATGCACGACGGCCTCAGCCTGACGGCCAACGAGGCCATCGCGCGTCACTCCAAGCAGGCGAGCTCGAGCATCGCCGGTTGGCTGCTGCTCACTCCTCGGGAAAAGAACGAGCTGGCCAGGTTCCTGAACACCCTGTGATGCGGCCTCGCGGCGACAGCGGGCGGCGGCCGGCGGGACCCGGGCCGCACGGCGGATCCTCATGAAGGGGGCCGCCGTGGCCGCCCACCTGTCGCCGGCGGCCGAGAGCTTCCTCGCCTGGGTGGCGCGCGAGCCCGACCGCCAGCGGCACATCGATCACCTGGCCGGCGAATATCCGGACTGGCTGCGCGTCCACGGCGGCAAGTTCTATCCGCTGCAATCGTGGCCCACCTTCGTGGGCGCCGCGAAGCTCGCCGAGATCGAGCGCGCCACGGTCGAGCTGACGCGCCTGGTCCGCGCCATCCCCGAGCGCTTGTTCGACAACGACCATCGCCGGATCGCCGCCTACTACGGCTTCCGCCACGAGGCCCTGATCTCGCTGCTGCTCGAGCCGCCCAACGCCCTCGACGGCATGCTGGTCCGCAACGACTACGTCGACAGTCCGAGCGGCATGCAGTGCGTCGAGGTCAACGCCGGCCAGATCGGCGGCTGGCAGCTGCGCTATTTCGAGCAGTCCTACCGCACCCATCCGCTGATCGTCGAGTTCCTCGCCGAGGAAGGCCTCGAGGCCTGTTACCGGGATCCGGTGGCGAGCCTGGTGCAGCACGTCATCGCTCACAACCTCGGCAAGCCGACCACCGCCGGCGGCGCGCTCAACGTCGTGATCGTGGTGCCGCAATTGGGTGCGGCGATGGCGCACAGCCGCGGCGAGCTCGACTCGGTCTACCGCGGCGTCCTGGCGGCCAGCGGCACCGGGCTCACCGGCACGCTGCTGCTGGCGACCTTCGCCGACCTCAGCGTGCGGGAGGGCCAGGTCTGGCATGCCGCCGAGCGGCTGCCGGTCCATGCCGTCGTCGAGCTGAGCCCGCAGCAGACGCCGGAGCCCATCTTCCGGTGCTTCAAGGCGGGACGGGTGAGCCTCTACAACGGCCCGATCAATACTCTCGCCGGCGACAAGCGGAACCTCGCGCTGCTCTCCGAGCACGCGGAGTCGCCGGTCTTCACCGCGGCGGAGCGCGCGGTGCTGCGGGACTGCCTGCCCTGGACGCGGCTGGTGGCCGCCGGCCCCGCGACCTGGCGCGGGGTGACGATGCCGCTGCCCGAGCTGCTGATCGCCGAGCGCGAGGACTTCGTCGTCAAGCCCTGCTTCGGCACCCAGGGACAGGGGGTCGTCCTGGGGAGCCTGGCGGCGCCGGAAGCTTGGAGCCGGCTCGTCCACCGCGCGGTGGCGCAAGGCGGGTGGCTGGCGCAGGAGCGGATCGATTCGCGCCCCTACCTCTACCAGCTCGGGAACCGCGGCCAGGCGGTCCATGACGTGGTATGGGGCACGTTCTGCTTCGGCGACACCTACGGCGGCGGCTTCCTGCGCATGGTGCCGCACGGCACCGGCGACGGGATCATCAATGCGGCGCGCGGCGCCGAAGAAGGGATCTTGCTGGAAGTCTGAGCAATCGCGGCGCGACGCTCGTCGTGCCGCCCGCCTGTCCCGGATCCAGAGCCCGGTTGCACTGCTATCCCGTAGGCCGCACTCTTTCGGGCGCGGGATCCCGCCCCGATCGGAAAGGAGCACACCGTGGCGAAGAAGGTCGTCATCGTGGGGGGCGGTACGGCAGGCTGGATGACCGCGTCCCACTTGAAGAAGGCGCTGCCGGGGATCGACATCACGTTGATCGAGTCTTCCAATATCAAGACCGTCGGGGTCGGCGAAGCGACGTTCAGCACCATCAAGCTGTTTTTCGATTTCCTCGGGCTCGACGAAAGCGAATGGATGCCGTCGTGCAACGCCGCTTACAAGCTGGCGATCAAGTTCAACGGCTGGCGGGCTGATGGCGGCCATTTCTTCCACCCCTTCCAGCGCTACGACATCGTCGACGGCTTCAACCTCGGCGAGTGGTGGCTCAAGCTCAAGCGGCACGAGGAGCCGTTCGATCACGCCTGCTTCGTGATCCCGGCGATGTGCAACGCCCAGCGGTCGCCCCGCTTCCTCGACGGCCGCGTCTTCGACGACAAGGTGCAGGACTATTTCGCCGTCGACCTGCAGGGCAAGAAGAACATCCTCGCCGAGCACCGGGTGCAGTATCCCTACGCCTACCACTTCGACGCCAGCCTGCTGGCGAATTTCCTCAAGGGCTATGCCACGCAGCGGGGGGTCCGCCAGGTGGTCGACGACGTGGCCGAGGTCGTGCTGCGCGACGACGGCAGCATCGACCGCCTGGTGACCAAGGAGCACGGCACCCTGGAAGGCGACCTCTTCGTGGACTGCACCGGCTTCCGCGGCCTGCTCATCAACCAGGCGCTCAAGGAGCCGTTCACCTCCTTCTCCTCCTCCCTGCTCTGCGACAGCGCCGTGGCGATGCAGGTGCCGCGCGACGTCGCGACCCACGGCATCGACCCGTTCACCAGCGCCTCCGCCCTGAGCGCCGGCTGGGTCTGGAACATCCCCCTCTATGGACGGGTGGGGACCGGCTACGTCTACTCCTCCAAGTACCAGACGCGGGAGGGCGCGGAGGCCGAGCTGCGCCGCCACCTGGGCCCGCCCGCCGAAGGCCTGCGGGCCAACCACATCAACATGCGCATCGGTAGGTGCCAGCGCTCGTGGGTCAAGAACTGCGTCGCGATCGGCCTGGCGAGCGGCTTCGTCGAGCCGTTGGAATCGACCGGGATCTTCTTCATCCAGAACGGCATCGAGGAGCTGGTGAACCATTTCCCCGGCGCCGTTCCCGATCCGGGCACGGTGGCCAGCTACAACCGGGTGGTGGGCGACGTCATCGACGGCGTGCGCGACTTCCTGATCCTCCACTACCGCACCAGCGACCGCGTCGACAACGAGTTCTGGCAGGCGACCAAGCGCGTCGAGGTCTCCGCCGAGCTCGGCGAGCGCCTCGAGCTCTGGAAGCAGCGGCTGCCGAACGGCAGGAACATCAACCCGCGCTTCCACGGCTTCGAGTCCTACTCCTACTCGGTGATGCTGCTCGGCCTGAACTACCGGCCGGAGTCGAGCCTGCCCGCCCTCGATCACATCGGGCCGGAGAGGGCCCTCCACACCTTCCGCACGCTGCGCGAGCGGGCCCAGCGGCTGGTGGCGACGCTGCCCTCCCAGTACGAGTACCTGACCCACGTGCGGGCGAAGACCGGCGTGGCGATGGACCGCATCGTCCTGCCGCCCGCGGAGGCTCCGGCGGCCGCGGCGGCGATGCCCTGAGACGAAACCCGGCCAAGCGGACCCATGGCGGCCCCTTCCTCCCTGAACGGGTGGGAGGGGCCTTTTTCATTGCCTCGGGGTCGCGGCACGCGACGGGGCTTGAAGCCGCAAGATTGTGCTAGCATTCCCCCCTCATGAAGAGCCTTGTGGTTGGATCGCGGGTAGCTCTCGCTATTGCGCTGTTCGTGGCGGTCGCCGGCGGGCGGGCCGAAGCCACCGTCATCACCGGCTCCCCCGTCCCCTTCACGGCGACGGAGGGCACCGCTTTCAACGGCGCGGTGGCGACCTTCACCGACGACAACCCGTCCGCCACGCCCGCCGACTTCACCGCCTCGATCGATTGGGGCGACGGCTCCGCGGTGACGGCGGGGTCGATTGGCGAGAGCTCGGCCGCCTTCGTCGTCATCGGCCAGCACACCTACGCCGACGAGGGCGCCTTCACCGTCACGGTGACGATCGCCGACGTGTCGCCGGGCACCGGCACCGCCACCGTCAACAGCCCCGCGACGGTGGTGGACGCCGACCAGCTCGCCGGCACGCCGCGCACCTTCGCCGCTCCGCAAGGCGTCAGCTTCACCACCACGGTGGCGACCTTCACCGACACCTTCACCGCGCAGGTGCCGTCCGACCTGACCGCCACCATCGACTGGGGCGACGCGACGACCTCGGCGGGCACGATCACCGGCGGCTCCGGCGCGTTCTCGGTCAGCGGCACGCACACCTATGCCAGCACCGGTACCTTCTCGGTGATGGTGACCCTGAGCGACGACAAGCCCGGGACCGCCACCGCCACGGTGACCAGCACCGCCAACGTCGCGGCCGGGCTGGCGGTCACGGCTTCCAACTTCTCGACCCCGGAAAATACCCTCTTCAACGGCCAGGTCGCCACCTTCTCGGACGTCGACACCTCCAAGACGCCGGCGAGCTTCACCGCCACCATCAACTGGGGGGACGGCACGCCGGCGACGGCCGGGACGGTCACCGGCGGCTCGGGCACGTTCACGGTGACCGGCCAGCACACCTACGCCGACGAGGGCAGCTTCACCTTCTCGGTGACGGTTTCGGACGGCACCCTGATGAGCACCGGGACGGGCACCGCCACGGTGAGCGAGGCCGACCGGCTCACCGGCACGCCGGCCGCCATCTCCGCCCAGGCCGGGGTGGCGTTCACCGGCACCGTGGCG
>DATGHG010000303.1:0-4936 GCA_035308185.1 Thermoanaerobaculia bacterium
GATTCCGATGCCCCGATTTACCCGGTGGTCCTGAGTTGCGATGTCCACTTCCATCCCACCCTCCCAGTGACCAACAACAATTCCCAGCAGGTAAACACAATCATCTTCGCCCGTGTGGACCTTCCCACGCCTTACGCCGCTGATATTTGCAAACGCCGGCGAACCGCTCAGGCCGCCTATCGATCGCGCCTCGATCAAGATCGCCTCCTCGCCGCTATCTAGCGGCTCCCTGGCCATCATCGCAATATTTCCTATCCTTAGTATCGGGATGTTTTGATTTTGGCCCGCGTGATTTATGAACAGGCCAGTCATAAATATTTCGTCGCCTATCCCAATACCCTCCCGCTCGATGATTTCGTTTGTAGCGATCATATAATCTGGAATATGGCGCAGGTAGAACGGAGCTATGGCGAAGTGGACGGGGTGTCGGCGGCTGAGCAAACCCGCCGCTATTCGTTGAAGATGGCAGTTCTCAGCCACCGGACCTGACGAGGTCCCTCGGCATCATCCCCGCCGGGGCGAGTGGGAGGGTGGACCGGCGGGCGCCGGCCGGCACGCGGTTGTCCATCACGTGACAGACAGGGTGTCGCTTCGCTAGAAGTGGGCCGCTGCCGAAGACGGCGAAGGCCCAGGAGGTCATCTGACTTGGCGGTCACCCTCCTGGGCCTCTCCCGGAAGCACGGCGTTGCCACCGCGTTCCTGCGACGAGTATCGCCGTAAACCCGCGCGCCGTCCAGCCCCTCGGCAGCCGGAGGGCTGCTGCCGGTACGGCCAGACTACCGGCTCTATGCCTGCGCGCGCTGCCGGCGCCTGGTGGCGATCTGCTCGGTGTGTGACCGAGGCCAGTGGTACTGCGGCCGGGCCTGCTCGCAGCAGAGCCGCCGCGAGCGGGCGCGCGCCGCGGGGCGGCGCTATCAGGCGAGCCGGCGCGGCCGTCACCAGCACGCGGCACGGCAGGCGCGCTACCGGCAGAGGGCGGCGCAGCAGGCCGCCGCGCAGAAAGTGACGCATCAGGCTACCCCAGAGTTGCCGCCGATCCGCACACTGCGTGCCACGACGACCGGGCCGGGACCGCGGGTGCGGTGTGCGGCGCCGGAGGCGTGGTGGCGCCGCGGCGACATCGTGGTCTGCAGCGTCTGCGATGCGCTCTGTGCGCCCTACGCCCGCTTGGGATTCCTGCGCCGGCGGCGTCGCGCCGGTGCAGACGCTGCCCCGCCGAGGAGACCAGGATGATTGCCGCCGATCAGGAAGCGCGAGTGCTGCGGCTGTACCACGCCGAGAAGTGGCGCGTTCATACCATTGCCCGCCAGCTCGGGCTGCATCACGCCACCGTGCGGCGCGTGCTGGCGCGCGCCGGCGTCGCCATGGCGAGCCAGCGGCGCTGGCCGTCGCGAATCGATCCTTTCGTGTCGTTCATCCAGGCGACACTCGCCGAGTACCCGGCGCTGACCGCTGCCCGGCTCTACGACATGGTGCGGCAGCGCGGTTACTCCGGCGGCCCCGATCATTTCCGTCACCTGGTCTCGCTGTACCGGCCACGGCGGCCGGCCGAAGCCTACCTGCGCCTGCGCACGCTGCCCGGCGAGCAGGGCCAGGTGGACTGGGCGCACTTTGGCACGCTGCGGATCGGCGCCGCCTGCCGGCCGCTGCTCGGCTTCCTCATGGTGCTGAGCTGGTCGCGCCAGATCTTCCTGCGCTTCTTCCTCAACGCACGCATGGAAAACTTCCTGCGTGGTCACCAGGCGGCCTTCCTTGCCTGGCAGGGCTGCCCCAGAGTCCTGCTCTACGACAACCTCAAGAGCGCGGTGCTCGAGCGACGCGGCGACGCCGTGCGCCTGCATCCGACGCTGCTGGCGCTCGCCGCTCACTACCGCTTCGAGCCGCGGCCGGTGGCCGTCGGCCGCGGCAACGAGAAGGGACGGGTCGAGCGCGCCGTGCAGTACGTCCGCCGGGCCTTCTTCGCCGGTCGCGCGGTCGCCGACCTCGACCGGCTCAATGCCGAGGCGGCGCAGTGGTGCGTGGAGCTGGCGGCCGAGCGCCGCTGCCCCGAGGACCGGACGCTGTCGGTGGCCGAGGCGTTTGCCCAGGAACGGCAGGCGCTGCTGGCCCTGCCGCCCAACGAGTTTCCCACCGACGAGCGCCTGCCGGTCGCCATCGGCAAGACGCCCTACGCCCGCTTCGACGGCAACGACTACTCGGTGCCTCACACCTGCACGCGCCGTACCCTCGTGGTGGTCGCCGATCTCACAACCGTGCGCCTGCTCGACGGCGCCGTGCTCGTCGCCACCCACCCGCGCAGCTACGGCCGCGGCGAGCAGATCGAAGCCGCCGCGCACCTCGCCGCCCTGGTCGCCGCCAAACGCAACGCCTCCGCGCACCGCGGCCTCGACCGCCTGCAGCGGGCCGTGCCGAGGAGCCAGGAGCTGCTGGCCGCGCTCGCCGCGCGCGGCGATAAGCTCGGCGCGGCCACCGCCGCGCTACTGCGCCTGCTCGACCACCACGGCGCCGCGGCGCTCGACCGCGCCACGGCCGAGGCGCTGGCCGCCGACTCGCCGCACTCGCAGACCGTGCGGCTGATCCTCGAACGCCACCGCCAAGGCAGTCCGCCGAGCCTGCCTCTGTCGCTGCCCGACGATCCTCGCCGTCTCCGCGACCTCGTCGTCCGGCCGCACGACCTGGGCAGCTACGACACGCTGATCGAGCAACCCGAAGGAGCTGACGATGACGACGACACCGACCGGTGATCCGCGCAGGCAGCGCGCCCACAAGCTCGGCCTCTACGGCTTGCTCAGTGACTGGCCGGCCGTCGCCGACCAGCCCTGGATCGAGGAGCTGCTCACCCGCGAGGAGGCCGGCAGGAAGCAGCGCAGCCTCGAGCGCCGCATCCACGCCAGCAAGCTCGGCCGCTTCAAGACCATCGCCGACTTCGACTTCACCTGGCCCAAGAAGATCGACCGCGAGCAGATCGACGATCTCTTCTCGCTGTCCTGGATCGACGCCGCCGCCAACGTCATCCTGCTCGGACCCAACGGCGTCGGCAAGTCGATGATCGCCAAGAACCTCCTCTACCAGGCCGTCGTCCGCGGCGCCACTGCCCGCTTCGTCACCGCCAGCGAGATGCTCAACGACCTCGTTGCCCAGGACGGCACCTCCGCCCTCCAGCGCCGGCTCCTGCGCTACTGCGCACCAAGCGTCCTGGCGATTGACGAAGTCGGCTACCTGTCCTACGACCACCGCCACGCCGACCTGCTCTTCGAGGTCGTCACTCGCCGCTACGGCGCCCGCTCCACCCTCATCACCACCAACAAGCCCTTCGCCGAGTGGAGCGAGGTCTTCCCCAACGCCGCCTGCGTCGTCACCCTCATCGACCGGCTCGTCCACCATGCCGAGATCGTACAGATCGAGGGCGACTCCTACCGGCTCAAGGAAGCCAAGGAGGAGGCCGCGAAGAAGGCCAAGGAGCGCGCCGCGCGGCGGCGCCGCCGACCGTGACCCGCGCGCCCTCGCCGCCGAGAACCTCCTACGTCACGGAGGTCCTCCGGCTCTACTGCCGCCTGCCCGACACGCCCGACCGTCCTCGTCCTCTCGACCGTCGCTTGGCCGCCGAGCTCGAACGCCGACGGATACCGCTCGATCTGGTGCGCACCGCCTTCGTCCTCGGCACCGCCCGCCGCACCTTCTCGCCGAGCGCGCCGCTACCGGCGATCCGCTCGCTGCATTACTTTCTGCCCATTCTCGACGAGGTCCAGCACGAACCGATCGACCCCAGTTATGTCGAACACCTGCGTCGCCGACTTCAGGCCGCCGGCAGCGCCACGCCGCGCCAACTCCGGCTGAGAACTGCCATTTTCACCGAATAGCAGCCGTTCTGCTCAGCCGGCAACAGCTCGCTCTCCCCGGAGCAGGAAGAGGCGATCGCGGGCGAGCTCGCCGGCCATGAGGGCCTCGTCCTCGTGGGCAATGGCTTCGCCGATCACACGGTAGCCCGGCTCGCCCGGCTCTCGACTCTCTCCTGGCTCGCGTACCTGCTGGCTGGCAGCGCCGGTCCGTCGGGCCTCCACATGCGGCCCTTCGTCACCTCGCGGAGGCAGTCCTGATTCCCTTGCCCTGCGGCTTGCGCCGTGGGGTATTTCTTTTCCGCCCTACCTTATAAACCAACGCTTTCCCGCTCCCACCCCGGCTATGGAAGCTGGCGGGGTATGGAAAGCTCCGGCCGCCGCCCCCGCGCCCCGGACCTTCACACACCCCTCGGAAATCCTCTCCCGCCCTCCCGCCGCCCACCGAGGATTACGCGCAGCTCTCACAGCCGCGACGACGGCGAGGCGCAGATTCCCTTGGAGTATTGAAGAGAGAAGAAACGGCTAACCGGCTCGGCCCTTATCTCTGGAATGACGGCAGCTCGCTCGCCGGCCGTTGCCAGTGGGTTTTGATGTAGTTGCGGAGTACTGTCGTCGCGCCGAGTTCGACCGTCCCCGCCTTTACGCCTTCTTCAAGCCGATGCCATACCATTTGCATCTGTTCGCGCGCAGGTTCCTCGCTGCCCTCCTCGCGGTCCAAGTGGGACAGCTCCTCCGTGGCGCGATAACAGACCGTGATTGCTTCAGACAATCGCCCGGCCCGCAGGAAAAAGCCGAAGAGATAGGCGAGGTCCAGGAAGAAGTCCTTCACAAGACCGTGTTCAAGGTCGGCGGCGATCACCTCGTGAAACAGCCGCTCCGCCTTCTGCGGCCGTCCGAGATATTCGAGAAGGCGGGCCGCGGTGAAGCGCCGCCGGAGCTGGATGAACGGTTCGCGGAATTGCTCGTAGAGGGCCTTCAGGCCGTAGAACCGGAGAAGCGCCTCCTGCGGCGCTCCAAGCACCATGAGGCAGTCGATCTTGATGCTCTCGGCGAAGACGATGAGCCGCGGGTTTTCCGGCGGGATGAGCAAGAGGCAC
>DATGHG010000304.1:0-4240 GCA_035308185.1 Thermoanaerobaculia bacterium
CAGCACCAGCGAGCCGACGATCACCCAGCCCATGCCGAGGTCGTCCTCGGTGCGGATCTTCTTGGCTTCTCCGGCTCCCCCGCGCAGCGACTTCACCGATTCTCGGAAGGCCGAGACGATGGTGGGCAGGGTCTTGAGCAGGGTCATCACGCCGGCGCAGGCGACGGCGCCGGCGCCGATGTAGCGGATGTAGGCGCGGTAGATCCACTCCGCATGGGCGTGCGAGGCGCGCCAGCCCGCCGAGAAGCCGAGGTCGGTGAGGTCCTTGACTAGGCGCGTGTCGGGCACCAGCCAGGAGATCAGCGGGATGAGCGCCAGCCAGGCCAGCACGCCGCCCGAGGCGAGCTCGCCGGCGATCTTGGGGCCGATGATGTATCCCAGGCCGAGGTATTCGGGGGTGACGTCGCTCTGCAGGGTGGCGTCGGGGATGACGCTCGCCGCCTTGGTGCGGAACCAGGTGGCGGTCTCGTTCCACAGCCCCAGGATGCCGTAGAGGAACTTGTAGAGCAGCGCCACCCCGACGCCGGCGAAGACCATCTTCGCCAGATCGCCGCCGCGCTCGCCGGCGATCAGCACGTCGGCGCAGGCGGTGCCTTCGGGGTACGGCAGCTTGCCGTGTTCCTTGACGATCAGCGCCCGCCGCAGCGGGATCATGAACAGCACGCCGAGGATGCCGCCGACCGCCGAGAGCACGAAGATCGTCAGGTAGTTGAAGTAGTTGGCGCCGTAGGAGAGGAACAGCAGCGCCGGCACGGTGAAGACGACGCCGGCCGCCACCGACTCGCCGGCGGAACCGATCGTCTGCACCATGTTGTTCTCGAGGATGGTCGACTTGCCGAGCCGCTTGAAGACCGCGATCGAGAGCACCGCGATCGGCACCGACGCCGAGACCGTCAGGCCGGCGCGCAGCGCCAGGTAGACGGTGGCGGCGCCGAACACGATGCCGAACAGGGCGCCGAGGACGACCGCCCGGACCGTGAACTCCGGTATCTCCTGGTCCGCGGGAACGAAGGGCTCGAACTTCTCGGGGCTGGTCTCGGCCATCGGAACCTCCAAGCCTCAAACTGCGCGTTCTCGCAACGGCGGCAAGTTGGCGGCGATGCTATGACGGTCCGCGAGGCGGCGCAACCGCCGCTGCCGCCAGAGTCGGCAGCGGGCTCGCGCCCGGCCGCGCGAAGGGCGCGGCCGGGGGTGGGTCCTGCCACCGGCGGCGATGGCGGTACGCGCCGGCGGACCCCTGCTAGCCGCAGGTCTTGACGCAGGAGAGCGGGCGGGGACAGGTCGGTCCGGCGTTGGTGTAGGCGCCGACGATCTTTTCCAGGTCCCGCTGGTTGCCCAGGATACGCAACGTCTCGCGGTGAAGATCCATCTTCTGCACCTTTTTCTTCATCGGCCATCTCCTTTTCGAAGTGGAGGCATCCATGCCCCCTCTTAAGGTAGGGTGCCCGGGAGGCTGCCGATCGCGGCGCCGCGGCGGGTCCCCGGTCCTTCGTCGCGGGATGGCCGCGGGAGACCAGACTAGGCGGACGGCTTGGGCGGCGCTGGGTCCAGGTGCGCCGACTCGGCGTCGCCCATCTCGACGCCGCCGCCGGGGAAGTATTCGCGCCAGCGGCGGGAGACCTGTGCCGCGGTGGCGGGATCGGCGGACAGCTCGCGCGGGAAACCCGGCTTGAGCCTGGCGTCGATCAGCACCGGCGCCGTGTAGGCGAGATGGTTGCGCACCACTTTCACCGCCGCGGCATGGACGTCGGCCGCCGGCTCGAAACGGGTGAAGGTGGTCCACAGGAAGTTGATCGGGCTCGCCGCCGCCCGCCGCGGCTCGTCGGTCAGCACCAGCAGCTGCCAGCCGGCGAAGGCCGGATGGGCGGCGAAGCGAGCCGCGGCGCCCGGCTCCTCGGCGAACGGCGGGCCGCCCACGACCAGGCAGCCGGGGCTGAACACCAGCGCCTCGCGCAGCCCCTGGGGCACCTCGGCCGGCGAAAACTCCCGCGGCAGCTCGCGCACCGGGTCGCCGAGACCGAGCCAGACCCCCTTCGAGCCTTCGTTGACCCGCGGGCCGGTGTAGTCGAGCGTATCCATCGCCAGGTTGGCGAAGACGTAGAGGTCGGCCTCCGGGCGGGTGCGCTCGAGCACGTGGGTGAGGGTCGCCCGGAAGTCCTTGAGGTCCACCGCGCGGTCGGTCACCAGCAGGAACTTGGTGAGCGACAGCTGCCCCTCGCCCAGGATGCGGAACGCCGAGGCCATCGCCTCGCGGGCGTAGCGCTGCTTGACCACCGCCGCCGCCAGCGAGTGGTAGCCGGTCTCGCCGTAGGACCACAGCGCTTCGACCGCCGGCATCACCAGCGGGAACAGCGGCGAGAGCAGCTCCTGCAGCAGGTCGCCGAGGAAGAAGTCCTCCTGGCGGGGCTTGCCGACCACCGTCGCCGGGAAGATGGCGTCGCGGCGGCGGGCCAGCCATTCGACCTCGAAGACCGGATAGTCGTGGCGCAGCGAGTAGTAGCCGTAGTGGTCGCCGAACGGACCCTCCGGGCGCCGCACCCCGGCGGGCACCCGTCCCACCAGCGCCAGCTCGGCGGCGGCCGGCACGGCGGGCAGCGCCGCCCCGCCGGGCCCCGGCATCATCCGCAGGCGCCCGCCGGCGATCAGCGAGGCCAGCATCAGCTCGGGCATGTTCTCGGGCAGCGGCGCGATGGCGGCGAGCATCAGCGCCGGCGGGCCGCCAAGCCAGACGCTCGCCGGCAGGCTCTCGCCGCGCCGTTCGGCCACGGCGTGATGGAAGCCGCCGCCCTTGCCGATCTGCCAGTGCATGCCGGTGGTCCGCGGGTCGTGCACCTGTAGCCGGTACATGCCCAGGTTGTGCCCCATGCGCTCGGGGTGCTCGGTGTAGACCAGCGGCAGGGTGATGAACGGCCCGCCGTCCTCGGGCCAGGTGGTGAGCACCGGCAGGCGGTCCAGGCGCACGTCGCGGGTGACCACCTCCATCACCGTGCCGGCGCGCCGGCGCGGCTGGCGGTCGACGCCGATGCGCAGCGCTTCGCGGGCGAGGTCGCGCGCTCCCCAGAGCTTGCGCGGCGTCGGCGGCAGCAGCGTCTCGGTCAGCTCGACCAGCCGCCGCACCAGCCGGAACGGCCGCTTGCCGAAGGCCAGCTCGGCGCGCCGGGCGGTGCCGAAGAGGTTGGTCGCCAGCGGCATCTCGGCGCCGCGCACGTCGGTGAACAGCAGCGCCGGCCCGCCGGCGGCGATCACCCGCCGGTGGATCTCGGCGGCCTCGAGGCGCGCTTCCACCGGCGCCTCGACCACCGCCAGGTCGCCGTCGCGCCGCAGCTGCGCCAGGAACGCCCGCAGGTCCGGGAAGGTGAGGTCGGCCATGGCCAGGCGCAGTCTAACCCCTGGCCCGGATTTCTCACCTGGGCGCGGCGTGGCCACCAGCCGTTGCCACCGGGGGCTCGGTGAAGATCACGAGAGGATGGCAGCTTTCTTGCGTTTCTTTCTTGCGCTGTTGCCGCTGTTGCCAAGACCGTTGCGGAGGGAGCAGACGATGCATGGCGGTAGGGTGAGGTTGCTCGCGGTGCGCGGCCTGATGACGTCCGGGACGGCGATGACGCTGGCCGCGGCTTGCCTGCTGGCTGGCTGTGCGCTGATCGCGCGGCGAGCGACGGTCGACTACCTGGCGGTCGATTCTGCCGTCTCCGCCGGGATCAAGATCGACCTCTACCGATCGTTCGTCGAGAAGTACAAAGACCGCGTCACCATCCAGGCGCGCTTCACCGTCGATCAGTCGGCGAAGGCACCCTTCCCGGATTTCTTCGACGGCGACTTTCACTTCGCCGGACGCTCACCTCAGGTGGGTTTCCCGATGGTCGGAGAGATCGCCAACGGCACCGGCGAGCCGGCCGCGATCGAGCTCGTGCACCAAGCCGAGGCCCGCCACCGACCGCTCGAGCTCACCGGCGTCTGGCGGGTATGGCCCGAGCATGCGGGCGGGGCGAAGGAAGCGCAGGGCGAAGCCAATCCGCCCCTCGACAGCGCGAACCCCGCCCACGTGTTCGAGATCCATCCCGTGGTCCGCATCGGCCGCCTGTCGCTGCTCGACTCGTTCCGCCCCGTCAAGGGATTCAAGCCCGGAGACGCGCGCGCCGAGCTCGAGCTCTACGAGAAAGTCCCGTGCGCGCTCACCGTCAACCCGCAGACGGTGTCGATCCTGACCAAGAAGGGGCTTTACAACGACGTGGAGTTCCTC
>DATGHG010000305.1:0-25193 GCA_035308185.1 Thermoanaerobaculia bacterium
CTGCTGTTCGGCATCTCCACCTGGGGATCGTGGTCGTCGCAGAGCGACGTGTCGTTCAACGTCTACATCGACAGCCAGAACAACGGCACCTTCGACAAGCTGGTGTTCAACACCAACCCGGGCCTGCTCGGCCAGGCGCTCGGCGGCAGCAGCGTGGGCCAGGACATTTTCCTGAGCGCCTTCGTGGATCTCGCCTCCGGGAAGATCTTCGCCGAGGACTTCATCAACCTGCTGGATCCCTCCACCGCCGACACGCGGGTGTTCGCCAACAAGGTCATCGTCATCGCCGCCAGCCCGAGTGACCTGGGGCTTGCCGGCACGGCCTTCCACTACCGCATCGAGAGCTGCCCGGGCTTCGCGCCGATCTGCACGCCTCTTGGCGTCTCGCCCTACGACCACATCGACGGACCGTTCTCCTGGAACTTCGCCGAGCCGGGGCTCGACTTCGGCGGCCAGTTCATGGACTTCGACCTCGACGGCACTTCGATCCCGCTCAATTTCAACCTCGGCAACTTCATCGCCGGTCACTCGCTGGGCGCGCTGTTGCTGCACACCCACAACACCGGCGGCACGCAGGCCCAGGCGCTGCCCCTGCAAGGTACCCGTTTCGCCGACCTCGGCGTCGCCGCCTCGGTCGCCCCGGCCGTGGTGCCGGCGAAGGCCAACACCCAGGTGACGCTGACCGTTCAGGTCACCAACGCCGGACCCAACCGGGCGCTGGGGGTGTCGGTGTTCGACGCCCTGCCCAACGGCCTGACCTACTCCTCCGACGACGCTGGCGGCGCCTACGATCCGTCCACCGGGATCTGGCACGTCGGTCAGCTCGCCGTCAACGGCAGCGCCACCCTCAACATCAAGGCGACGGTCACCGGCACCGGCGAGATCGCCAACACGGCGCAGATCGCCTCGTCGGTGTCGCTCGATCCGAACCCGGCGAACGACGTCGCGCAGGTGATCCTGAACGCGCCGCGTCTGGCCGACCTGGCGGTCACCGCCAGCGCCAGCGCCAGCAGCGTCAAGGTTGGCTCGCCGGTCGTCTTCACCGTCAACGTCACCAACAACGGCAGCAACGCCGGCGCCGACCCGTCCTACAACCCGCGGGTCAACGTCATCCTCGGCGGCGCCAAGTACGACCCGGCGCACATCAGCGTGTCGCAGGGGAGCTTCGATCCGACCTCCGGTATCTGGCAGCTGGGGAGCGTCGGCAGCGGCATGAAGGAAACCCTGACGTTCAGGGTGGTGCCGCTGCACGGCGGCTCGGTGGGGATCCATGCCACCGCCACCGCTTCGACGCCCGACCCGAACACCATCAACAACCACGCCGCCGTCTCGGTGAGCGTCCACTAGTCCATCCGACCCTGAAGCAAAAGAGCCGCCGCTGCCGGAGACCGGCAGCGGCGGCTCTTGCCCTTTTCGGGCTACGACCGGAGGAGGGCTACAGGTAGCCGAGACGGCGCGGCACCGGCGAGCCCGCCGGCAGGGAGTCGAGCCAGTTGCCCATGCGCCTGGACATGGCCGGCACCGGCTGCTTCGCCGCCCGGGTGCCGAAGCGCGCGCTGGCCGGCAGGGTGGGGAGGAACTTCGGCTGCTGCCTCACCTTGGTCGCCTGCTCGTAAGCGTAGGCCAGGGCGATCAGCTTCGGCTCGCTCCAGGCGGTGCCGGTGAAGCTGAGGCCGATCGGCAGGCCGAAGGCGGTGCCGCCCGGCACCGTGATGTGGGGGTAGCCGGCGACGGCGGCGGGCGTCGAGTCGGCGCCCTGGAAGTGGTCGCCGAGCACCAGGTCGGTGGTGAACGCGGCGGTGCCGGTCGGCGTCACGATGGCGTCGAGGTTGAACTGCTGCAGCACCGCGTCGATGCCCTGTTCGCGTGCCTGCGTGTGGGCGTTGATCAGCGACTGCTGGTACTGGGCCGCGGTGATGCCGCTGTTCTGGCAGGCGAGGAAGATCTCCTGGCCGAAGTACTGCAACTCGATGTCGGCGTGCGCATTGTTGAAGGCGATCAGGTCGTCGAGGTTGTGCACCCCGAGGCCGACCCGGGTGGCGAGATAGGCCGCGATGTCGAACGGGAAGTCGTAGAACAGCACGTTGGTCTCGTCGACGCCGGCGGTGAGGGCGGCGATGCTGGGCAGGTCGGCCGGGTCGACGATGGTCGCGCCGGCCGCGCGCAGGGTGTCGAGCGCATCCTCGAAGGACTCGTCGGTCTTGTCGCTGTAGCCGGTGAAGGTGATGCGCGCCACGCCCAGGCGAGCGCCCTTCAGGGCGTTGGGGTCGAGGAACTGGGTGTAGTCGGTGAAGAAGTGGCCGGCGCTGGCGGCGGTTGCCGGGTCCCGCGGGTCGACGCCGACCAGCGACCCCAGCACCGTCGCGGCATCGGCCACCGTGCGGCCGTGCGGGCCGACCACGTCCTGGTCGTGCGAGATCGGCACCACGCCGGCGCGGCTGGTCAGGCCGAGGGTGGTCTTGATGCCCACCACGCCGTTCATCGAGGCCGGGCAGACGATCGAGCCGTCGGTCTCGGTGGCCAGCGCGGCGGCGGTGAAGTTGGCCGAGGTCGAGGCGCCCGAGCCGGCGCTCGAGCCGCAGGGGTTGCGGTCGAGGATGTAGGGGTTGTTGACCTGGCCGCCGCGGCCGCTCCAGCCGCTCGACGAGTGGGTCGAGCGGAAGTTGGCCCACTCGCTCAGTCCGGCCTTGCCGAGGATGACGGCGCCGGCGGCGCGCAGGCGGGCGGCGACGGTCGAATCCTGGGGCGGCGCCGGTCCCAGCAGGGCGAAAGAGCCGGCAGTGGTGTGCAGCTTGTCGGCGGTGTCGATGTTGTCCTTGAGGATCATCGGGATGCCGTGCATCGGGCCGCGAGGGCCCTTGCTGCGGCGCTCCTTGTCGAGCGCCTGGGCGATGGCGATGGCGTCCGGGTTGATCTCCAGCACGGCGTTGACCTTCGGGCCGCGGCGGTCGAGCGCCTCGATGCGCTGGATGTAGTATTCGACCAGCTCGGTGGCGCTCAGATGGCCATGGGCCATCATCTGCTGCAACTCGGCGATCGTGGCCTCGTTGAGCTCCGAGGGGGCGGCGGCGACGGCCGCCTGGATCTCTTCGGGCGTCGCCGCCGCCGCGGCATCGGCGCCAGGGCCGGCCTCCTGCGCCCTGGCGGGGACACCGTTCCACATCCGGGCTCCCGCCAGCGAAGCGCCGGCACCGGCCAGGGCGCCGAGGCGGAACAGCGTGCGGCGGTCGACCTCGCCGGTGTTGGGCCGGTCGTCACCGGGCGGGCGGCCGTCGAAGGATGGGTCCGAGGGTTCTCTGGGCGGACGATCTGCCGACATGAGCTTCCTCCTTCCTTGTCAGGTGTACGACATGGGACATCGATGATTGAGCAATCCAGCCACGACGTCAACACGGGAGCGGTGAACAAACCACGATGGTGAGTTCCGGGGCCGCACGGAAAGGTTCACGCGGGCGACCGGGCGACGAGCAGGCTGCCGTCCGGCCTGGCAGAGGATTTGAAGACCTGGCAAAGGTTTTGAAGGGGCGGTTTTGAGAGAGCGCCCGTCGGGGTCCGGTGGCCCCGATGGAGCCGTGGCGCCGACCGCAGGAGGAACTCTGCTCGCGCTTTCCAGCCGCCCCTGCCGCCAGCGCCCCGACCCCGGCGAGCGTACCGCGCGTACTGCCCGGATCGTCGGCCTTGCCGGCGTGGCATGGCTGCTCGCAGCCGCCGCCGGCGGCCAGTATTTCGGCCGCAACCAGGTGAGCGGGCCGCGCTTCCAGTGGCGGGTGCTGCGCACGGCGCATTTCGACCTCGATCACTACCCCGAGGAGGAAGCGGCGGCCCGCGAGGAGGCCCGGCTCGCCGAACGGTGGTACGACCGGCTCGCCGCGCTGTTCGGCGCCGCACCGCCGCGGCGCACGCCGATCATCGTCTACGCCAACCAGGACGATTTCCGCCAGACCGCGCACGCGCCGGCGCGACTTGGCGAAGACACCGGCGCCATCCTCGAGCCGCTGAGCGGCCGCATCGTGCTGCCGCTGACCGGCGACAGCGCGGAAAACGAGCGCCTCCTGGCGCACCAGCTGGCGCGCATCTTCGAGTCCGAGCTGCTCCGGCGCCAGCGCCGCCGGCAGCCGCTCGCCGCCCTGGCCGGACGGCCGTCGGTGCCGCGGTGGATGAGCGACGGGCTGGCCGAATACCTGGCGGTGGGGCGCGAGTCGACCATCATCGCCGCATGGCTCCGTGACGCTCTGCTCCGCAACGACCTGCCCGACCTCGGCGCGCTGTCGCGCCATCCACGTTTCCTCGGCTATCGGTGGGGGCATGCGTTCTGGGCCTACGTTGGCGGGCGGTGGGGGGACGCCACCGCCGTCCGCCTTTACGAGCGGACCATCCGGGTCGGCACCGGCGCGGCCATCCGGCAGATTCTCGGCCTGACGCCGCTGGCGCTGGCGCAGCAGTGGCAGGCGGCGATCCGTACCGCTTACGCGGGCTTCCTGGCGGCACGCCGTGACCCCGCCGGCCGGCGCGGTGCCGGCGGCGGCGGCGGCGATCTGGGCGAGGTCGGCGAGCGCCTGATCCCGCGCCAGGGCGCGGTCCACGAGCAGAACGTGGCGCCGGCGCTCAGCCCCGACGGCAGCCGGATCGCGTTCCTGTCCACGCGCCAGCCGGCCAGCTTCGACCTCTACCTGGCCGACGCCCGCACCGGCGGCGTGCGTGCGCGGCTGCTCGCCAACGCCGCCAATCCCCGCTTCGCGGACCTTCGCCTGGTGGATGCCGCCGGTGGCTGGTCGCCCGATGGCACCAGGTTCGCGGCGGTGGCCTGGGGGCCTGCCGGCAGCCAGATCGCGCTGATCGACGTCGGCTCGGGGCGGATCGAGCGCCGGATCGGCGTGCCGGGTGCCGGCGCGATCTCCGACCCGGCGTGGTCGCCGGACGGCAGCCGCGTCGCCTTCACCGCCACCAATGCCGGCAGCTCCCGCATCTTCCTGCTGGAGCTGTCCAGCGGCAGGGCGCGCCCGCTGACCGGCGGCGGCCATTCCGACTTGCAGCCCGCCTGGTCGCCGGACGGCAACACCCTGGCTTTCGCCTCCGATCGCAGCGCCGGCGAGCGCGGCACCTCCGCGATCGACGCCGGCCCCGGCCCCGGGATCGGCACGCCGCACATCTGGCTGCTCGACCTCGCGGCCGGCGGGCCGCCGCGGCCGGCGATGGCGCTCCCGCCGGCCGGCGACAGCCAGGTCGATCCGCAGTTCGGACCCGGCGGCCGCGATCTGTTCTTCGTCTCCGATCGCGGTGGGGTGAGCGACGTGTACCGGCTGGAGCTCGATGGTGGCCGAGGTGGCCGGCTGTTCCAGGTGACCCGGGCAGCGACCGGGGTGAGCGGCGTCACCCGCCTCTCGCCGGCGCTCGGTGTCGCCGCGCGTGGCGGCAGCCTGGCCATCTCGGTCATCGCCGGCGGCCACTTCGAGATCCGTTTCCTGGATGCGGCGGCGGCGCGCGGCCGGCCGATCGATGCCGGGGAGCCGGCGGCGGTGGTGCCGCCGGGGTCCCCGGCAGCAACGGCCGGCGAGCGTCACCCCGCCGGCGGCGCCCCCCTGCGCGTCAGCCTCCTGCCGCCCCTGCCGCCTGGCTCGCGCGTGCCGCCCGCGGTGCTCGCCCCGGCCGCGGCCGATCTCGCCCACACCGCTCCGGGGCCGCCGCAGGACGGCGAGCGGATCGTGCCTTACCACCCCAGGCTGACGCTCGCGGCGGTGTCGCCCGGCCTGGACCTGGATTACAACTCGCTCGGTTATGCCATCGGCGGCGACGTCTCGGTGCTGCTCTCCGACGCCGTCGAGCGCTACCAGCTGCGGGGCTCGCTGCAGGACGTGGTCTCCGCCTTTCACGAGGTCGGCGGCGAGGCCTCCTTCCTCGATCGGGACGCCTTTCTCCAGTGGGGGGTGGACGTCGGCCGCGTGCCGGCGGTCTCGGGCTTCGCCAAGGTCGCCGAGCTGCCGGCCGCCGTTCCGGGCGCCGCCGCCGGCGGCGCGCCCGTTCGACGGCTGGCGATCGACCAGATCTACCAGCTCGTCGTCCAGGACCAGGAATCGCTGCTCCTGCAATACCCCTTCTCCTCGACGCAGCGCCTGCAGGCGAGCGCCAGCTACAGCAATCTCGGCTTCGCGTCGAAGGACGTCCGGCAGGTGCTTGCCGGCAGCCAGGTGGTGAGCACCAGCCGCTTCGACCTGCCGACGCCGGCTTCGCTCCGGCTGTTGCAGGGGATCCTGGCCATGGTCGGCGACACCTCGGTCGCCGGCGACGCCTCGCCGGCGAGCGGCCAGCGCTACCGACTCGAAGTGGCCACGACCACCGGCGACCTGCATTTCGAGCAGGTCACCGCCGACTATCGCCACTACTTCTTCTTCCGCCCCTGGACCCTGGCGGTGCGCGCTCTGCACCTTGGCCGCTACGGCCCCGACGCCGAAAGCGATCGCCTGGTGCCGCTCTACGTGGGTGACGCCACCCTGGTGCGCGGCTACGATCTCGGCAGCCTCTCGGCCAGCGAGTGCACCACGACGCCGGGCTCGACGGCCTGCCCCGAGTTCGACCGCCTCTCGGGGAGCCGCCTGGCGGTCGCCAACGCCGAGCTGCGGGTGCCGCTGTTCGGCCGCAACGACTACCGGCTGGTCGCCCTGCGCTTCCTGCCCACCGAGCTGGCGGCCTTCGTCGACATGGGCACCGCCTGGAGCGCTCATGCCGGCCCCCACCTGGTCTTCGCCACCCATTCGACCGAGAGGATCCCGGTCGCCTCCACCGGCGTCGCCGCCCGCGTGCTGATCGCCGGACTCGCCGTCGCCCAGGTCTATGTCGCCAAGCCCTTCCAGCGCCCGCAGAAAGGCGCGGTGACCGGCATCCTGATCTCGCCCGGGTGGTGAGGGGCGGCCGCGCCCGCCTGCCGCGGGCCGGCGGCCGGCCGGCGCGGCGAAACTCGGGGTGATCGGTTGTCGTAGACTCTGGCGCCATGTCCCCGACGCCGCGTCTCGCATGCCCATTCGGTCCCCTCTTCTCGCCGGCGTTGGTGGTGCTTGGCGTGCTCGCCGCGGCCGGCTGGCCGGCTCCGGCCGCCGCCGCGGCACCGGTTGCCGCCGGCCCGGGCGCCCCGGCCGTCCCGGCTGCCCCGGCTGCCCCGGCCGCGCCGGCTGCCCCGGCCGCGCCGCCCGCGTTGCCGTACTCGCCGGTGCTCGACCTGACCTCGATGGACCGCAGCGTGGACCCGTGCGTGGACTTCTATGCCTACGCTTGCGCCGGCTGGATGAAGCTGCATCCGATCCCGCCGGACCAGACGACCTGGACCGTGTACGGCAAGCTGGAGGAGGACAACCTGCACTTCCTCGCCGAGGTGCTGGCCACGGCGGCGCGCCCCGGCCCCGGCCGCGATCCGGCGACCGTGCAGATCGGCGACTTCTACGCCTCGTGCATGGACGAGGCGGCGATCGCCCGCGCCGGCGCCGCGCCGCTGCGGCAGGACCTCGACGCCATCGCCGCGATTCGCACGCTCGCGGACCTGGGGCCGGTGGTCGCCCGCCTGCAGCAAGGCACCGGCACCCCGGTGCTGTTCGAAGTCGGCTCCGGCCAGGACTTCAAGGATTCGAGCCAGGTGATCGCGACCATCGGCCAGGGCGGTCTGGGGCTGCCGGATCGCGACTATTACCTCGCCGCGGACGCCCGCTCGGTCGAGATCCGCGCCCACTACCTCGCCTACGTCGGGCGCATGCTGCGCCGGTTGGGCGAGGAGCCGGCGGCCGCCGACGCCGCGGCGCGGCAGGTGCTCGACCTCGAGACCCGGTTGGCCCGCGCCTCGATCAGCCGCGTCGACGAGCGCACGCCGGAGAACGTCTACCACCGGCGCAGCCGCGCGCAGCTGGCGGCGCTGGCGCCGAAGTTCCCCTGGGACCGTTACTTCGCGGCGCTGCAGGAACCGCCGTCAGGCGAGCTGAACGTCGCCGAGCCCGGCTTCTTCAGCGGCCTCGAGTCGCTGCTCGAGAGCGCCGACCTGGCCACCCTGCGCACCTACCTGCGCTGGCGCCTGGTCGATGCGCGCGCCACCCAGCTGGCCCCGGACTTCGAGCGCGATCATTTCGAGTTCCACGACGCCTTCCTGCGCGGCCAGAAGGAGATGAAGCCGCGCTGGCGGCGCTGCGTGGGGTGGGTGGACGACGAGCTCGGCGAGGCGCTCGGCCGGGTCTACGTCGAGCGCGCCTTCAGCCCGGCGGCGAAGGCCCGCACCGTCAAGATGGTGGAAGAGATCGAGCAGGCGATGGACGCCGACCTGCGCCAGCTGCCCTGGATGTCGGCGGCGACCCGCGCCGAAGCCCTGCGCAAGCTCCACGCCATGGCCAACAAGGTCGGCTATCCCGACCACTGGCGCGACTACGGGACCGTGCGGGTCGAGCGGCAGGACTTTGCCGGCAACGTCCTGCGCGCGACGCTGTTCGAGAGCCGCCGCCAGCTGGCCAAGATCGGCAAGCCGGTGGACCGCGGCGAGTGGTCGATGACCCCGCCCACGGTCAACGCCTACTACGATCCGTTCAAGAACGACATCAACTTCCCGGCCGGCGTGCTGCAACCGCCGCTGTTCGACCCGCGCCTCGACGACGCGCCGAACTACGGCGACACCGGCGGCACCATCGGCCACGAGCTCACGCACGGCTTCGACGACGAGGGGCGGCAGTTCGATTTCGCGGGCAACCTGCGCGACTGGTGGACGCCGGCGGACGCCGGCGAGTTCGCCAAGCGGGCGCGCTGCATCGAGGACCAGTACGCCCGCTACACCATCGTCGACGACATCAAGATCAACAGCAAGCTCACCCTGGGCGAGGACGTGGCCGACCTGGGCGGGCTGCTGCTGGCCTACCTGGCGTGGCGCGACGCGACCCGCGGCCAGGACCTGAAACCGATCGACGGGCTGACCCCCGAGCAGCGTTTCTTCGTCGGCTACGGCCAGAGCTGGTGCTCGAACGAGCGCGAGGAGGCGGAGCGTCTGCGGGCGGTCACCGACCCCCATTCGCCGCCGCGCTACCGCGCCAACGGCGTGGTCTCGAACCTGCCGCAGTTCCGTCAGGCCTTCGGCTGCAAGGTTGGGCAGCCGATGGCGCCGGCGACCATGTGCCGGGTGTGGTGAACGGCCGCGCTCAGAGCACTTCGTAGACGGTGGCGGTGCGGCTCTCGGCGAGCCTCATCAGCCCGTCGGTGGCATAGCGCCGAAAGTGCTCGGTGGCGCGGTGCGCCGCATGGTCGGCGGCGGTGTGGTACTGCTCGTAGATGAAGATCTGGCCCGGGTCGTCGACGGCGCGATGGATCAGGTAGAGCAGGTTGCCGGGCTCCCGGCGCGTCGCCTCGGCCAGCCGCCGCAGGCAGTCGGCGGCCTCCTCCTCGCATCCCGCGCGCACCCGGATCGCCACGACGAGACAGTGCATGGCCCGCAGCTTACAACGCGCGGGGAGGTGGTCAGGGCGCCGGGGCTCTGGTCTGGACCTCGACGCAGCGCTTGAAGTCGACCTGGTCGACGATGAAGAGCTGCGCGCAGCCATCGACGATCTGCTTGTAGCGGAGCTCGCGCCGCAGCTGAGCCTGGCGGGCCTGCTTGGCGGTCACCGTCGCCGCCTTGCCGCTCGGCGCCGCGCCCGGCGCCGCGGCCCGCCTGACCGGCGGCGGCGGCGCGCCGGCGGTGGCGATGGCGGCGGTCGGCGGCAGGGTCACCACCGCTCCGGAGAGCGGCGCCACCGGTACGGCCTCGATGCGCAGGCTGGCGTCGTTGAGCTTGCGGCAGGCCGCGGCGTCGACGGTGCTGGTGGCCACGGTCAGGATGCGCCCGGTGGTCTCATGGACGGTCAGCAGATCGCCCTTGAGAGTCCAGGCACCCTCGGTCTGGATCCGCTTGCCACCCACCAGGACCAGCCAGCTCGCCGCGGCCGCTCGCGGCAGAGCGACCGCCCCGCCGAGCAGGGCAAGCAGCAGGACCGCGGGAAGCGCTGGCTTCAGCTTCATTGGCACGGGCTTATCCCGAGATAAGCATAACTTCATCGTCGTGATTAGCCAAGCCGTACGACGCGGGACCGCGGGCGTCGACGGGTGGGTCCTGAGGCGTGGGTCCTGACGTGGGTGCTGAAAAAAACGACGGAGGGCCCCCGGCCGAATATTCGGCCGGAGCCCTCCGCCGCCCACCCCTGAAGGGGGGCGAAGGCAAGCTCCAGGTCAGCGACTGCCGCCAGCGCCGCCAGCGCCGCCGACACCGCCTTCGCCCGGCCGTTCGCGCCGCGCCTGCGGCGGGGGCTGGGCATGGGCCTGACGCTGGGGCGCCGGATGCTGCGCCTCAGCCTGGTGCTGCTGCGGCGGCGGCGCCTGCCGCTCCGCCCTGGGCGGCGGCTGCTGATGCTGGGGCGGGGCCTGGCGCTGGGGTGGCGGCGACGCATGGCTGCGGACCTGCGCCTCCGGTTGCGCCTGGCGCTGAGGCGGCGGCGATGGACGACGGACCTCGGCCTGCGCCTGGCGCTCGGGCGGCGGCGACTGCCGGCGGGCTGGTGCCGCGGGCTGGCGTCGGTCCGGCGCCTGCGGGGTTCGCCGCGACGCCTGAGGCGTTGGGTGCGACGCCTGAGGAGTCCGGCGCGGTGCCTGAGGCGTCCGGCGCGACGCCTGAGGCGTCCGGCGCGACGCCTGAGGCGTCGGCCGCGATGCCTGGTGCGACCGGCCGCTGGTGGCTTGCGGCGGCGGCCGGTGGCCGCGATTCGCCGGCGTCACCTGGCGCCGGGCATGCGCCGTCCCCTGGGAGTGCGGTGCCGTCGCTGAGGGGTGGTGCCGGACCTGCGGCCCCGGCTGGCCGTGGGCTACCTGCGCCTGAGCCGTCCCCTGGCGGCGACCCGCCGGGATTGCCTGGTGCCGAGCCTGGGTCTGGCGAGACTGCGCCACGGCGTTCGACCGGTGAGCGGTCGTTGCCTGCGCCGTCCGCGCGGCGGCCCCTTGCCGGGTTCCGGGCTGCCGGAGCTGGGCCGCCATGCCGTGGCGCTCCTGCACCAGCTGCTGGGCGACGCGGCCGGTCGCGACGGAGCGCGGGGCCACCCGCGACGGATCAGGGGTGTTGGCGCGCCTGACCACCGCCGCCGGGCGGAACATGGCGACGCTGTCGCCGTTCACCCGCGCCCGCCCGGGAGCGCCGGCGGCGGCGAAGCGGAGCTGGCGCACCGGCTGGCCGGTGACTCGTGCGATCCGGTCCACGGCGACGGCGTTGTTGAAGACCCGGCCGCCCGCGAAGCGGTAGTTGGTGATGTTGGTGGTGTTGCGGAAGATCACGTCGTTACGGAACGACGGCACGATGAAGGCGCCGACGTTGACCGCCAGGAACGAGCGCTCCGGCGCGAAGCAGTACCAGCCGGGGTCGATGCCGACGTTCAGGTTGAAGCCGCCGAGGTCGAGGCCGACGCCGGCGCTGAAGCCGACCTGCGGCGGCAGCGGCGCCCAGCCGAGATAGCCGTCACCTTCCTGCCAAGAAACCCAGGCCGGTCCCCAATCGGTGCCGGGGACCCACTCCCAGCCGTAGTCGGGATCGAGGTTCCAGCGGCCGTAATGATAGGTCGCCCAGCCGAAGGGCTCGGCCGACACCCAGGTCCAGCCGTAATCGGTGTAGGCCCAGCGGCCATAGGTGTAGGGGCGCCAACCGTGGCGCACCTGGCGAGGCACCCACGCCCAGCCGAAGCTGGGACGGTTGACCCAATAGCCGTAGGGCGCCAGGTTGCTGTAGAAGTAGTCCACGCCGACCGTGGGGCCCTGGATCCCGACGCCCACCGCGACGGCGGCGTTCAGCGCCGGTTGCAGCAGCGCCGGAGCCGGCGGTTGCGCCGCCGCGGTGACGCTCAGGGCGCCCGCGAGCAGCAAGGCGGATAAAGCGGTTCTTGCAGTTTTCATATCTCACCTCGTTTGCGGCGGGATCGCGGAGCTGCGCGGAGCAATGGCGCCGCCGCGTGGATGGGAGCTGAACCCTGAAGCCGGCGCCGGGCCGCGCAGCGGAGGCCGGCGCCTCGACTCTCATACAGTCGCAAAAACCGTGCCGGCGGCGCCCACCGGCGGCGAGCGCTGCGCAACGGCGGACGATACGATGGGCGCCGGTTGGCGCGACGGCGATCGGGTACCCACGACCGGCAGGGAGACCGCGATGGCACGGCGAAGCGAGGACGACGGCGGCTTGCAGGCGGAGCTCGAGCGGCTCCATGCGCTGCCGCCGGCGGCCTTCACCGCGGCGCGCAACCAGCTGGCCGCGCGCCTGAAGCATGAAGGGCGGCAAGAGGCCGCCGCCGCGGTGAAGGCGCTGCCGCGGCCGACGCCTTCCGCCTGGGCGGTGACGCGGCTGCTCCGCCTCGAACCGGTGCGCTTCCAGGCGCTGCTCGCCGCCGGCAAGCAGGCGCGCCAGGCGCAGCGGCAGGTGCTGAGCGGCGGCGCCGGGCCCGCGGCGGCAGCGGCGGCGGCGGCGCGTTTGCGCGAGGCGCTGCGCGAGGCCCGGGCGCTGGTCGAGGAGCTGCGCCGGCGGGGGCTCGCGCTGCTCGCCGCGGGCGGCCGGGCCGCCGCGGCGCCGACGCCCGAGCGCCTCGCCGCCGATCTGCAGGCGCTGGCCTTCACCGCCGGCGCCGAGAGCGCGATCGCGCGCGGCTGGCTCGAACAGGACCTGGACGCACCTGGCTTCGCGGAGCTGGCCGGCTTGCAGGCCGCGGCCGGCCGCGCCGCCGCCGCGCGCGGCGGCAAGAGCGCGACCGCGACGGGGAAGGAGCGCGTGGCCGGCAAGGAGCATCCGTCTGGCGGCGCGCCGGCGGGAAACAGAGGGGTGCGGCGGAAGCGGCCGGGCGGTGAGAGCGACGGCGAGCGGGAGCGGTCGGTGGGCAGGGGACGCTTGGCGGGAGAGCCGCCGGTGTCAGGTGCAGCGGCGGCGCTGGCGGGGCCGCGGCGCCTGCCGGTCGGCCGGTCTCCCGCGGTGCCGCCCCTGCCGGAGCCGGCGGCGCCGTCACGACGCCAGCAGCCGGCGCGGGAGCGCCAGGAGCAGGTCCGGCGGGAGCGTGAGCGCGCCCGCCTGCGAGAGGCTCGCGACCGCGATCGCGCCCGCCTGGCGGCGGCCGAGGCCGCGGTGCGGGACGCCGCCGCCGAGTCGACGCGGCTGGAGGCGGCTGCCGATGCCGCCGAGCGCGCCGCCGCGGCGGCCCGCCGTCAGGCGGCCGAGACGGCGCGCGAGGCGGAGCGCGCGCGCCGCGGCGCCGAGCAGGCCCGCCAGCGGCACGCTCGCGAGCGCGAGCGGCTGGTGGCGGTCCGGGCGGCGGCGGAGCGCGGGCTCAGGTCCGCGGCGGCGGCGGCCGCAGAATCGGATGAGACTCGCTGAGCTCCTCGAAGATGCGCCAGGTGCCGTGGGCGTCCGGCCCGACCAGCAGCTCCATCGGGCTCACCGCCTTCTGCAGCTCGGCATAGCGCACGGCCCTGATCCGCACGCGGGCGCCTTCGCGCAGATAGGTGACGGCGGTGTAGTAGTTGAGGTCCTCCCGCTTCTCCTTGGCCTTGGCCAGCGCTCGCCGCAACAGGTCCTTGTACTGCGCGCCGGAGAAGGTGCGGATGGTCGGCGGGCGCCCGGCGACGATGATCCGGCTCTGGATGTGCGCGTCGTTGGCATAGAGCTCGACCAGCGCCGGATCGAAGGCGTGCTCGAGGTCGACGTAGCGGGCGAACAGCGCCTCGGCGCTCTTGCGCTCCGCGCCGGTGGCCTCCGGCAGCGCGGCGCCGCCCGGAGCCGGCGCGTGGGCGGCGGCCGCCGCGACCGCCGCCCCGGCCGCCAGACCCAGGGACAGGCTCAGGACGGGTGCGAAGCGCGACGGCCAAACCAGGGATCGTTGCATGACCAGCCTCCTCGGGGCCCCTAACGGGCGGCCCATCCTAGATCAAATCCGGCCGCGAGCCGTATATTGTGACGTGATGAAGAGCGCTGTGCTCGAACGGAACCCCGCGTTGGTGCCGGCTTGGGCCGTGCGGCCGGTCCGCGCCGCCGTGCCGGCCCGCGCCGCGGTGCCGGTCCGGGCCGCGGTGCTGCTCCTGGCGGCGGCGGCCGCCCTCGCCTCGCCGCTGGCCGCCGCGGACGTGCGCGACGTGCTCGGCTCGGCCCACGCCGGCGGCACCTACAACTTCACCTCCGAGGACTACCTCGACGAGGGCGGCGATCGGCTGCTGGGCTTCGGGACGCGGGTGATCGAGGTCTGGCTCACTCCCGACGTCGCCAGCCTCTATCCATTCAACTCCGACTGGTCGCCGCCCGCCGCCACCGTCGTCGAGCTGGCGCAGAAGCCCTACTTCCAATCGCTCTTCGCCAAGCCGTTCACCACCTTCCTGCTGGTGATCGAGCCGGTCACCGGCTCGCCGCAGTTCCTCAACGGCATGACCGCCGCCCAGGTCGCCGCCGAGTCCGGCCAGATGCACGATCTGGCGCGCTACCTGCTGACGACGTATGCGGGCAGCGGCAAGACGTTCGTGCTGCAGAACTGGGAAGGCGACCACCTGCTGCGCACCGGGCTGGCGCCGGACCAGGACCCCAGCCCGGCCGCCGTGAAGGGCATGATCGCCTGGTGGAACGCGCGCCAGGACGGCGTCGCCCGCGCCCGTGCCGAGGTGGGGGAGCACGGCGTCCGGGTGGCGCATGCGGCCGAGGTCAACGACCTCGCCAACGCCGTCGCCGGCAAGGTGACCGCCACCAACGACGTGCTCCCCCACACCCGTGCGGACCTGTACTCTTACTCGAGCTGGGACGTCCAGTTCGATCCCGTCCTGCTCACCCAGGCCCTCGACTACCTGCGCACCAAGGCCCCGGCGACCGCGCTCTACGGCCAGTCCAACATCTATCTTGGCGAGTTCGGCGCGGCCAAGGACCAGGTGCCGCCGGGCGCGGCCCGCCGGGAGGTGATCGACGAGCTGGCCGAGGCGGCGCTGGCCTGGGGCGTGCGCTACGCGGTGTACTGGCAGATCTACGACAACGAGTCCTACGTCACCCTCGATCCGCTCAAGGAGCGACCGACCGACGCGGAGCTGCGCGGCTTCTGGCTGATCCGGCCGGACGGCGGGCGGGCGGCCTGGTGGTCCGACATGCAGCGGCGCATGGTGGGCGCGCAATGGCAGCTGGCGTTGCGCGCCGCCACCGGCGCCTACCTCTCGGCGCCGCCAGGCTCCGCCGGCCTGGTGCGGGCGCGGGCCGGCAGCGTCGGACCATGGGAAACCCTGAACGTCGTCGATCCCGGCGGGCGGCCGCTGCAGAGCGGCTCGAGCGTCTACCTGCAGGCGCATGGTGGACGCTATCTCGAGATCGCCGGCGCCGGCCGCGATCTCGTGGCGGGCACGCAGCAGGCGCCGTCGGTTGCCCATCCGCCCGCGCGTTTCGTGCTGCGCCGGCTGCTGGGAGCGGGGTTCGTGGCCAACGGCGATGCCGTCACCCTCGAAACCGCCGCCGGCCAGCCGCTGCTGCTGGACCCCGCCGGCGGCGAGGTCCAGGCCGCCGGCGCGGCAGGCGGCACGCCGGCGGTCTTCACCCTGCGTTTCGCCGACTGACCGCCACTGCCGCGAACACCGCGATCCCTACTTGAATCCCAGCGTGCCGTTGGCGGCGGCGAAGGCCAGCGCCTGGGACAGGAAGTCGTGGCCGTAGCTGACAGCCACGTCGGCGACCTTGCCGGCCGGGTCGTGCACCAGCTTCAGCACCGGGTAGACGCCGGCCCAGTAGGACGGGGTGTCGAGCTTCTTGAAGCGGGCGATCACGTCGTCGCGCACCGCCGGGTCGAAATGGGTGCCGTACTTGTCGACCAGGGCCTTGATCGCGGCGTAGTCGCCCTCGGCCTTGATGCGCATGATCTCGGCCAGCAGCTTGCCGACCGCCGCGTGCACGGCGTCGTAGTCCTTGACCTCGACGTACCAGTGGCCGTCGCGCTGGATGGTCGCCAGGGCGCCCGCGGCGATGGCGTAGTTGGCGATCAGCAGGCGGTTGCGGTCGTGGTCCTCCTCGGCGCTGTCACCCGTCGGATAGTGGCTGAGCGTGGTCAGCGCCTCGCGGGCGAGCTGGCGGTAGAGCTCGTGGGCGACCTCGCGGCCATCCGCCATGCCCATCTCGGCCAGCTTGGGATCGGTGATGTCCCAGTACGAGACCAGGTCCGCCCGCGCCTCTTCGAGAGTCGAGTAGTACTCGCGCAGGTAGGTCGAGGGGTCGTTCGGCACCACCACCTTGCCCGAGCCGTGGCCGATCACCTCGTGCATGGCGGTGTGCATCTCGGCCGCCGTGCTGCCGTAGCGGGCGTACTGCTGCGCCTCGTCCGGGTCGGTCGAGAACTCCACCGCGACCTTGGCGCCGCGGGTGGCGTTGATGGCGTCGAGCGACGAGGTGAAGAGCAGGCTCTTGGTGCCGAACTTCTCGCGCACCTCCTGCTCGTTGGGCAGGTTGTCGCCGGTGGTGTTGACCGCGAAATCGCCGGTCTCGACCACGGTCTCGATCGCCTTGCCGACCGGCGGCTTGACGTCGAGCTTCTTGAAGCGGTCGTCCCAGGGCGCCCGGCGTTCGAAGTAGATGGCGTTGTCCGCCAGCTTGTGCATCAGCGGATCGAGGTGCTGGTCGGTGACCGACACCATCATCTGCGCCGATCCCTTGATGCCGCGGGCGTCGCGGTAGACCTCGATGAAGCCGGAGGCGAAATCGACCGTCGGGTTGCCCCGCAGCCAGAGGATGTTGAAGGCCCGCCAGTCCGCGGGCTCGCCGGTCTGGTAGAAGCGGACGAGGGCGCGGATCACCGCCGCCTGGTCGGGGTCGGCGAAGGTCGCCGCCGTCGCCAGCTCGCGGTTTACCGCCGCCAGCTCGGCGGCGTAGCGGCCGGGCGGCACCTTGCCGTCGGGAGTGCCGGCGCGCCAAACCTCTTCGACCAGCCGGCCGTCGCGCTTGACCAGCGTCGAGTTGAGGGGATGGCGCTCGACGAAGCCCTTGAGGTCCGCGGTGGTCACCCCCTGGTAGTAGTTGTTGCTCGAGGCGGTGAGGATGTCGCCGCCGGGCCCCGGGCTCTTGTCGGTGATCGCCGGCTGGTAGGTGGCGTCGAACAGCGGCGTCGCGAGGGCGTGCAGGGTCTCGGCCAGATGGCCGGCGGAGCCGAGGTGAGCGCCGCGGGCGCGCGCCTGCTCGGCGGCCTGCGCGAAATCCTCGGCGGTGAAGCCGGGCACGAACTTGCGGCCGGTGGTCTCGTTGTGATTGCCGTGGTTGGCCAGGAACAGCTTGGTGTACTCGACGATCCGTTGCCGGGTCTCCGGCGGCAGGCGGCTCGGGTCCTCGACCAGGGCGCACAGCAGGCGCTTGGCCATCAGCCCGTAGCTCGACATCTGGTCGTAGAACACCGGGTCGAGCTGGATCGCCGCCTGCGCCAGGTGATAGGCGAGCAGCTTCTGGCGCAGTGGCAGCGTCGGTAGGCTCGGCGCCCTCACCTCGAGGAAGGCGGTGGGGCCGATGCGGTCGACCAGCGGCGCCGGCCCCGGCCCCGGCGTCGGCGCCGGGGGTGCGGCGGCCGCGCCCGCCGCCAGGGCGGCCAGGCAGCAGAGGGTCAGGGTTCTCGCGGTGCTCGACGTCATCGCAGCCTCCTTGCAGCGCCTCAAAGCAGGTGGGAGACCCACTCGCCGACGAAGTAGCCGACGGCGGCGACGCCCATGCCGACGACGAACATGTCGAAGCCGGAACGGAAGACGCCGCGGCCGGTGAAGATGGAGCGGGCCGCCCCCACCAGGAAATGGGAGAGCATGGCGACGATGAAGGCGGCGGCGATGGCGGTGGGGCCGTGGGCGAAGAAGAAGGGCAGCACCGGAATGATGGCGCCCACCGCGGTGGCGACGCCGGTGATCCAACCTTCGCGCAGCGGCGAGGTGGCGGCCTCGCCGATCTTGAGCTCCTCGCGGACCTGCTCCTCGAGCATGCGGCGGGGATCGGCCATGATCTCGGTCGCCAGGCGGTGCGCCTCGTCCTTGGGCATGCCCTTGAGCTCGTAGATCAGCGCCAGCTCGTCGCGCTCGACCTCGGGCATCAGCTCGACCTCGGCGCGTTCCATGCCGATCTCGTTGTCGTGGACCTCCTGCTCGCTCTTGGCCGCGAGGTAACCGCTGGCGCCCATCGACAGGGCGTCGGCGATCAGGCCGGCGACGCCGGCGACGATCACGGTCCGGTACTGCGCTGCCGCGGTGGCGCCGATGACGCCGGCCACCAGGCCGAAGTTGGCGGTCAGGCCGTCGTTGAAGCCGTAGACGACGTTGCGCAGGAAGCCGCCCGAGCCGATGCGGTGCCAGGGCTCGGGGCCGCCGCCGCTGATCTCGCCCAGGGTGGTGGCGTGCTCGGCGGACTCGCGCGCCAGCAGCAGCGCCTCGGGATGTCCGGCGGCGCCGGGGGTCAGGCCGCGGTGCAGCTCGAGGTAGCCGCGGACCTCGCGGCCTTCCTCGGCGAGCAGCATCGGCAGCAGCGCGCGCGGCCCCAGGGTGCGCCCGATCAGCGCCAGCACCCGGGCGCGGGCGCCGGGCCGGAAGCCGGCGGGCGCCCGGCCGCCGCTCGCCAGCAGCTCGGCCCAGATCCGGGTGTGGCGTTGCTCGACGCCGGCGAGGCGGGTGTAGATGTCGCGCTTGCGCGGGTCGCTCTCGGCCGCCGCCAGCACGCCATAGAGATAGGCGGCCTCGGCTTCGTCCTGCCAGTGATGGCCGAACTCGTCGAGGTTGGCGGGCGGGATCGGTGGCGCCGGCGGCGAGAGCGGGGCTGCCGGCGTCGGCGCCGGTGGTGGCGGGGGAGCCGCCCCCTGGGGTGGCGCGGTGGTCATCACCGGGTCGCCGCGGCGGTCGTGCCGCCCGGGCCGGCGCCGGCCGCGAGCGCCTCGTCCACCGCGCGGCGCAGCTCTTTTTCGGCGCCGCGGCCCCAACCGCTCCTGACGTAGCGGATGCGTCCTGCCGGATCGATCAGGAAGTAGGTGGGGAGGCTGCGCACCCGGTAGCGGCCCTGCGCATCGGCGTTGCCGTCCCAGCATTGGGTCCAGCCGAGCTGGTGGTTGGCGACGAACTCGCGCAGCCGCGCGCCGTTGTCGTCGGCGCTGATGCTGAGCATCACGAAGGGCCGCTCGCCATGGCTCTTCAGGGCGAGTTGCTCGAGGGTTGGCAGGGCGGCGACACAGGGACCGCACCAGGTGGCCCAGAAATCCAGCAGCACCACCTTGCCCTTGAGCCGGGAGAGCCAGACGTGGTCGCCGTCGAGGGTTTCCAGCTCCGCGTCGGGAGCGGCCTCGCCCACCTGGAGCGGGCCGGCCCGCCCGCGGCGCGGTTCGTCCCCCGCCTGCCGCGCCGGCGCCGCGGGTGGTGCCATGGCCGTCAGCGCCACCACCGGTGCCAGCACCGCCAGGAGTAGCGATGCCGCCGCCAGGCGGACCGTCCCGCGCCGTCGCAATGCCCGCGTTACCGTCATGCGCGAGATCGTAGCAGGGTCCGGAGCGGCCGGCGAGGGCGCCGGCGGTCGCTGCGGTCGCGGTGGTCACCGCGGGCGCCGTGGTCGCCGAGGGCGCAGTGGTCGCCGCGGGCGCGGTGGTCGCCGCGGGCGCGGTTATAGTGTTGATCCTGGCTCCTTGGCGGTTCTGCGATGAGATTCCCACCTGCCGGCTCCCAACCTGTCCGCGGTGCGCGCCGGCGTGCGGCGCCGGTCGGCGGTGCCGGTGCGGTCGCGGGCGTGGCCGCGGCGGTGGCGCTGGCGGCGGTCGCGGTGGTCGCCGGCGGCTGCCGTCGTTTGCCTCCGAACATCGATTCGCCGGGCACCGCCATCGTCTGCCTGGGCGACTCGATCACCGCCGGCGTCGGCGCCAGCGCCGGCCGCGGCTATCCCGCGGTGCTGGCGGCGCGCCTGGGCCGCGAGGTGATCGACGACGGCGTGCCCGGCGACACCGCGGAGGAGGGTCTGGCGAGGCTGCCGCAGGTGCTGGCGCAGGACCCCTGGCTGGTCATCGTCGAGCTGGGCGGCAACGACATCCTGCGCCAGGTGCCGATCGAGGCGACCGAGCAGGCCCTGGACGGCATCGTCCGCGGGCTGCTGGCGGCGCGGGTGGTGCCGGTGCTGGTGGCCGTCGAAGGGCCGTTCGGCGGCAGGCACGGCGAGATGTACGCCCGGCTCGGCAAGCGCTACGGGGTGCCGGTGATCCAGGACGCCCTGCGCAAGATCCTTTTCGACCCGAGCCTCAAGGCCGACGAGGTGCACCCCAACGACCGCGGCCACGCCCGCCTCGCCGAGGCCGTCGCCGAGGTGGTCGAGCCGCTGGTGCGGGAGCACCGTCGGCGGCGCGGCCGGTGAGGTCTGGCGCTAAATCGGATCCTCGCGGGGTACAACTGCCGTCAGTTGCCGCACCAGAGGTTCGAGATCCACCTGCACCACTTCCCAGAGTATGGCCAGATCGATCTTCATGTACTCGTGAACCAACCGGTTGCGCAGGCCTGCAAGCTCTGCCCACGGGATCGCAGGATGGTCTTGCTTGAATTTCGGGCTCACCCGCCTGGAGGCTTCGCCAAGCACTTGCAGCACCCGGATCACCGCATTCTGAACGAGCTGATCGTCGCGGAAGGACTCGGCCGTGGACGCCTCTGTGAACTTGATCGCCTGACGCGCTGCCAGCAACATGTCGAGGAGGTAGGCGTCATCCCGCATAGAGTGGCTCTGCCGAGCCGAGAATGGCCTTGCGCCGGATGTAGTTGGCGCTCTCCTCGACCGAGCGCCGAGTCACCAGATCCACCTTGCGTCCGAGCATGCTGGCGAGCTCTTCTTCCATCTGCAGCAGGCCGGTCAGTGAAGGGTGGGCTGCCGCGTCGAAGGTCACCAGCACGTCCACGTCGCTCTCCGGTCCGAAGTCGGCACGCAGGACGGAACCGAACAGCGACAGCTCCGTGACCTGCCAGTCGCGGCAGAACTGGCGGAGCCTGTGCTTGTCGATAGCGATATGGGCTCTCATGATCGATTCCTCCTGCATGAGCTCGGCGTCGCATCCTCGTCGCCGGCGAGGATTTCGCAGCCGCCAAAATCATCTCATAGCTACGGTTTGCCCTCGTAGAGCGCCGTGGTCGCCAGAGTCTCGGGTCCCTTTTCGGTGCAGACCGCGAAGTGGGAGGCATACATCGACACGCCCGCGTAGTCGCCGCGGCGGTTGAGGACGTAGAAGTTGAGGTCGAAGTTGGGCAGGCCGCGGTCGTTGAGCAGCCGCTTCTCGACGGTGTTGGCGACCACCCGGCGCAGCGCCTCCATGCCGGCGTCCTTGGGATGGACGCCACGGCGCAGGGCCTCGACGATGGCGTACGACGAGAGGTTGTAGAGGTTCGCCTCGCCGCGGCCGGTCGAGCCCGCGGCTCCGGCCTCGCCGTCCACGTACAGGCCGGCGCCGAGGATCGGGGAGTCGCCGACGCGGCCGGGGATCTTCCAGGCCAGGCCGCTGGTGGTGGTCACGCCGCACACCTCTCCCTTGGCGTTGACGCCGTCACAGTTGATCGTTCCCCACAGGTGCTCGCGCTCGATCAGGCCCTCGGCGGCCATCTGCAGCGCCGCGCGGTGGCCCGCCTCGGCGCGCTCCTTGGGATCGAGGTAGTGCTTCGGGTCGGTGCGGCGCTTCCATTCCAGCCACAACCGCCGCGATTTCTCGGTGTTGAGGTCGTCCTCGATCTTCCAGCCGAGCTGGCGCGCGAACTGCTGCGCCCCCGCGCCGACCAGCAGGTGGTGGTCGGTCTGCTCCATCACCGCCTTGGCGATCAGCGACGGGGTGCGCACCCCTTCGAGCGCCGCCACCGCTCCGGCGCGCCGCTTCGGGCCGTGCATGCAGGAGGCGTCGAGCTGCACCACGCCGTCGGCGTCGGGCAGGCCGCCGTAGCCGACGCTGTCGTCCTCGGGGTCGAGCTCGACGATGTTGACGCCGGCGAGCAAGGCGTCGAGCACGTCGCCACCCTGGGTGATCATGGCGAAGGCCTTCTGCACGCAGGTGACGTCGCCGCCGTTCTTGTAGCGGTTGCCGTTGGCCGAGGAGATCACCACCGGTCGAGTGCCCGGCGCGACGACCGCCGGCGCCTCGCCGAACAGCGCCCGCGGCGCGGCGGCGGCCAGCCCGGCGCCGGCGCCGGCGATCAGGAAGTTGCGGCGGTTGAGCTGCTCACTCATGTGCGTTCTCCCTGTGGCAAGTTTGGTTATCGAGGTCCGGCAACGCGCCGCATCGGCGGCTGATCGCGAGCAGGATCTCGACGAGGTCCGGGGAGGGCCGGCTTCTCTTGAGGCGCTCCAGGCGCTCTTCTAGAGAATACTGGATCGCCGCGGTCAAGCTTTCGCCCGTCTCGGCGGCTACTTCACGTGCCAACCGCTCTACGATCCGATTCTTGATGCTCAGTGCCATGCGTGCCCAATCTCCATTCGTCATGAGCCGCCAGCCTAGGGCTCGGTGCGCCGGATTCGCTGGCGCAGCCAGATGGCCAGCGCCTCGGCCTCGATCTCGCCGCGCGCGACGGCCATGGTGACGGTCTCCACCTCCAGGTCGGGGGCGTCCAGTTCGCACAGGTTGGCCGCGAGAAAGAGCTCCATCGCCATCGCGCCGACCCGCTTGTTGCCATCGATGAACGGATGGTTCATGACCAGGGAATGCATCAGCGCCGCGGCCTTGGCGGCGGCATCGGGATAAAGGTCTTCGCCGCCGAAGGTCTGCTGCGGACGGGCGACGGCAGCCTCCAGGGCGCCGGCGTCACGCAGGCCCCTGGCGCCACCGAACGCCGCGATCAGCTTCTGGTGCAGGCGGAGTACCTGGGCCACCGCCAGATAGACCGTCACTTCGCCAGCTCGCGGTAGAGAGCCGCGCGCCGCTCGATCAGGTCGTCGGCCAGCCGGTCGAACCGCTTGGTCACCTTGCCATTCTCGAGCAGGCGCACGCCCGGCCGGATGGTGACGGCGCCGGTCTGCGGATGGACCGAGACCTCCACCGTCATCCCCTTCTTCAGCTCGAACTCCCGCACCACCTCGGAGGGCAGGGTCACCGCGAGCGAGCCGCCGGCTTGGACCAGCTTGCGCTTCATGTGCGTACTGTATACATACGAGATCGGGAGGTCAATCCTCAGTCGAGGCTCTTGCGGAAGCGCAGCGAGGCCAGGGTCAGCAGCAGGGCGCCGATGCCGAGCATGGCGAGGGCGTCGGGCCACAACACCGCGATGCCGGAGCCGCGCAGGAAGATGCCGCGGATGACGTTGGCGTAATAGCGCACCGGCACCGCGTAGGTGACGATCTGGATCGGCCGCGGCATGTTCTCGATCGGAAAGATCAACCCGGAGAGATAGATCATCGGCACCATCAGCACGAAGGCCGAAAACATCATCGCCTGCTGCTGGGTGTTGACCATGGTCGACACCAGCAGGCCGAGGCCGAGGGTGTTGAGCAGGTAGAGCAGGCTCAGCAGCACCAGCAGCAGCAGCGAGCCGCGCAGCGGCACCCCGAACAGCCAGCGCGCGACGCCGGTCACCAGCAACAAGTCGACCACGCCGATGACCACGAACGGCGCCAGCTTGCCGACGATCAGCTGCCAGGGGGCGAGCGGCGTGACGATGATCTGCTCGAGCGTGCCGATCTCCTTTTCGCGCACCACCGCCATCGACGGCATCATCATGGTGACCAGCATCAGCACCATGGCCAGCACGGCGGGGACGTAGAACCAGCGGCTCTTGAGGTCGGGGTTGTACCAGATCCGCGGCACCACCTCGACGCCGCCGGCGGCAGCGGCGGGCGCCGCGGGGCCGGTCGGACGCGCCAACTCGGCGCCGACGTCGGCCAGGATCTTGGCGGCGTAGCCCAGGCCCACCACCGCCGAGTTGGCGTCGGTGCCGTCGGCCAGGACCTGCACTCGCGGCGGATGGCCGCCAGGACCGGCGGCGACGTCCTCGCCGTAGCCGCCGGGGATGACCAGCGCCACCTGGGCGCGGCCGTCCACCAGCCAGGGCTCCGCCTGGTCCGCGGTCGGCACGGCGCCGGCGAGCGTGAAGTAGCCCGAGCCGGTGAAGCGGTCCACCAGCGTCCGGCTGGCGGGAGTGCGGTCCTGGTCCACCAGCACCGTCGGGATGTGGTCGACGTCGGTATTGGCGGCATAGCCCAGCGCCAGCATCTGGAAGAGCGGGCCGACGATCAGCACCGGGATCATCTTGCGGTCGTGGCGCAGCTGGAACAGCTCCTTGACGATCACCCGCCAGAGACCGTACACGTTCAGATCTCCTTGCGGGTGAGCCGGGCGAAGGCCAGCCCCAGCACCGCCGCCGCGTAGAGGACCAGGAAGGCCATGTCGCGGCCGTAGGGCGCGAGCCCGGCACCCTTGAGGATGATGCCGCGCAGCACCACCAGGAAGTAGCGCGCCGGCACCGCGTAGGTGAGGATCTGCACCGCCAGCGGCATCGAGCGGATGGGAAAGATGAAGCCGGAGAGCAGGATCGCCGGCAGCATCGAGCCCGAGGCGCCGAGCTGGAACGCCATCGCCTGGGAATCGGCGACGCTCGACACCAGCAGGCCGAGGCCGAGGGCGCCGATCAGGTAGATCAGGGTGACCACGAACAGGTCGAGGTAGCTGCCGCGCACCACGACGCCGAACAGCACCCGGGCGGCGAGCAGGATGATGGCGGTCGCCGCCAGCGAGATCGACAGGTAGGGGAGGGTCTTGCCGACCAGCAGCTCGCCCGGCGACAGCGAGCTGACCCGCAGCTGCTCCATGGTGCCGCGCTCCTTCTCGCGCACCACCGACAGCGCGGTCGAGAGCACCGCGGTCAGCATCAGGATGAAGCCGACCAGGCCGGGCACCAGGAACTGCGTCGACTTGAGCTCGGGGTTGTACCAGACGCGCGGCTCGTAGTCGATCGGCGCGCCGCCCGCCGCGGCGGCGGACCCGCCGCCGGCATGCCGGCCGAGCTCGGCGCGGACCACCTCGGCGTTGGCCTCCGCCACCACCGACGCCGCATAGCCGAGCACGGTGGTGGCGGTGTTGGCGTCGGCGCCGTCGAGCACCAGCTGCACCCGCGCGGTGCGGCCGGCGGCGACGTCGCGGCCGTAGGTCTCCGGGATCACCAGGATCGCGGCGGCCCGGCGGCGCTCGGTGAGGCGCGCGAGATCGGTGCCGGCGGGCAGGTCGGCGGCC
>DATGHG010000306.1:0-11607 GCA_035308185.1 Thermoanaerobaculia bacterium
GACGCGCACCTTGTCGTTGCCCCATTCCTGAGTGTCGTTGGGTGACGCCTGGCGCGAGGCGGGCGACGCCAGCGCCGGTGCGCTGAAGCCGGCCGCCAGGGCGACGGCCGTGATGGTCATGGACAGATTCCGAGCCAGAACAGAGCGCAAATGCATGACAACTCCCTCAGACCGCGTGGGTCTCGTCGTGAAGCGTGATCGCGGGTCTGGGGATCCCCGGCTGCGAAAAGGCGTTCCGCTTCGCCTTTCGAACTGGTGTAACTGAGCGTTGCGGCTTGTGGCGGGAAACGGGTGGCGGCGCCGGCCGGCAGCGGCGCGGCGGCGATGGCGACGGCACGCCGGCCGGCAGCGACGGCAGCCGCCGCCCGATGGCCGCCCGGGCTGGCGGTCAGGTCAGCTACGGCAGAGGTGCGGGATTGCTAGGAAGCGTCGCGCAGGGCGCGGAAGGCGGCGGCGCGGTCGGCGCGCTGCCACGCCGTGTACAGGTCGACCAGCCGCCCCGCGGCCTCCCGCACGTGCTGGCGCCCCTCGCCGCTCGACCGGGAAAGGAGCGTGTAGCCGTCGAGCAGCAACGGCTCGGCCGCGGCGTAGCGGCCGAGCCGCGCGAGGCAGCCGCCGAGCACGCTCTCGGCGTCCGCCGTGCGCCAGCTCGCCGGCGAGGCCGCCTGGAAGACGGCGAACGCTTCGCGGGCCAGCGGCTCGCACTGCGCGGCGGGCTCGCCGTGCGCCGCCAGCAGAGCCGCCAGGTTGCGCAGGTAGATGGCGCGGCCCGGATTCGTCCGGCTCAGGTGGGCCTGGTCATAGACCGCGATCGCCTGGCGGTAGTAGCTCTCCGCGCCGCGGGGGTCGCCGCGCGCCTCGCGGACGTGGCCCAGGTTGTTGAGGCTCTTAGCCACCTCCGGCCCGCCGCCGAACAGCTGCCGGCGCATGGCGAGCGCCTGACCATAGAGCCGCTCCGCATCGGCCAGATCGCGGCGGTCTTCCCGCAGCGCCGCCAGGTTGTTCAAGGTCTTCGCCACGGCCGGATGCAGCTGGCCGTAATGGCGCCGGTAGATATCGAGCGCCTCGCGGAAGAGCGGCTCCGCGTCGGCGAATTTCCCTTCGTCCTGGAGCAGCCCCGCCAGGTTGTTGAGCGTCGTCGCCACGTCCACGTGATCGTTGCCGTAGATCCGGCGCTTCCTCGCCAGGACCTCCTCGTAGAGCTTCTCGGGCTCGGCGATCTCGCCCTTGGCCTCGAGCAGCGCCGCCAGGTTGTTGAGGCCGCGGGCCAGCTCCGGATCGCCGCGGCCGGCGTGCCGGCGCTGGATGGCGACCGCCTCGCGCAGGTATCGTTCGGCACCCGCCTCGTCACCCGTCTCCCTGAGCACGTTGGCGAGGGTGTGAAGGCTTTCCGCCAGCTTCGGATCGTTCTTGCCCAGGGTCTCGCGCCTGAGCGACACCGCCAACTGCGCCAGCTTCAGGGCCTGCTCGTACAGCCCGAGGTTCTCGTACACCTTGGCCATCGTCTCCATCAGCTCGGCCCGGGTCTCCGGCTCATCCCGCAGGCCGGCCATGATCTGTTGCAGTCCCCGATCCAAGACCTCGCGGGCCGAGATGGTTTCGCCGCGCGACTTGCCGGGATCGGGATTGGTGAACAGATCCTCGAGGAAGCGCGACACCCGTTCGGCGCGGCGCTGCTCGCGCACCGCTCGTCCGAGCAGCACGGTCACCGTCGCGCCGAAGGCGACGATCAGCAGCAGCAGCAGGCTGGCAAGGGCGACCCCGGCCCGGTGCCGGCGCACGAACTTGCCGGTGCGGTAGCTCCAGGTGTCGGCCCGCGCCATCACCGGCATGCCCTGGAGATGGCGCGACACGTCCTCGGCCAGCGCCTGGGCGGAGGCATAGCGGCGCGCCGGCTCGTCCCGCAGCGCCATGGCGACGATGTTGCCGAGATCGCCGCGCAGCGCGGCCAGCGTCCCCGGCGAGAGCGGCTCGCCGGCGCCCGGGGCCGGGCCGTCTGCCGCCGGCAGCTCGCCGGCGGCCGGCGCGGCCAGGGCGGCCGGCGGCACCACGGCGGCTGGCGGGACCGGCGCCAGCGTCTCCCGGCGCGGCAGGCGGCCGAGCAGCAGCAGATGCAGCAGCAAGCCGAGCCCGTAGACGTCGGTGGCGGTGGTGATCTGGCCGCCGCGCCGCTGCTCCGGGCTGGCGTACTCGGGAGTCATCAGCAGCAATCCCGGCTGCAGGACGCGCGTCGACAGGGGCTGCTCTTCCTGCAGCAGCTTGGCGATCCCGAAATCGAGCAGCTTGGGCACGCCGGCGGCGGTCACCAGGATGTTGGCCGGCTTCAGGTCCCGGTGGACCACCAGGTTCTGGTGCGCGAAATGCACGGCCGCGCAGATGGTGAGGAACAGCTCCAGGCGAGCGCGCTGCGCGAGCGCGGCGGTGCGGCAGTACTGGTCCACCGGCGCCCCTTCGACGTACTCCATGACGAAGTAGGAAAGGCCGTCGTCGGTGGTGCCACCGTCGAGCAGGGCGGCGATGTTGGGATGCACCAGGTTGGCGAGGATCTGCCGTTCCTGGCGGAAGCGGCGCACGATCTCTTCGCTGTCCATGCCGCGCCGCACCACCTTGACGGCGACGCGCTTCTCGTATTCGGCGTCGCCGCGTTCGGCGAGATAGACGGCGCCCATGCCGCCGTGCCCGATCTCCCGCAGCACTCGATACGGACCGAAGCGGTGACCCACGGCGAGGCGTGGTTCCCGCGCCAGCAGCTTCACCGCAGGTTCTTCGATGAACTGGTCGGCCGCCGCGGCGCCGGCAAGCAGATCCAGGACCTCGGCGCTCAGCGCGGCGTCGCCCGAGCACTCCCGGACCACGAAGGTCTCGCGCTGCCAGTCCTCGAGGTCGAGGACGACGTCGAGAAGCTGCTTGACGCGTTGCCAGCGCTCCGGCGTCATGGTCTCCCTGGGCTTGGTCCCGTGTCGCGCCCGACCGGCGCAACCGATCTCTAAGCAATAACGCGATGAAAAGCCGCCCCGCGGCCCGGCTAGCTGCGGGTCAGCTCGTGGAAGAGCCAGATCTTCGCGGTCCGCCAGTCGCGTTTCACCGCGGTCAGGGAGATGCTCAGGACGTCGGCGATCTCCTCGTTGGTCAGCCCGACGAAGAAGCGCAGCTCCACGATCCGGCCCTGCCGCTCGTCGAGCGCCGAGAGACGGGAGAGCGCCTCGTCGAGGGCGACGACGTCGACGCCGCCGCCGCCCGGCACCGCGATCGACTCGTCCAGTTGCAGGTCGGGAAGCCCCTTGCCCCGTTTGGCGGCATTGCGGCCCTTGGCATGATCCACCAGGATGCGGCGCATCAACATCGCCGCGAAGGCGAAGAATTGCCGCCGGTTGTCCCAATGCACCGAGTGCTGGCCGGAGAGGCGGAGGTACACCTCGCTGACCAGCGCCGTGGGTTGCAGCGTGTGATCCGTGGGCTCGGCCTGGAACTGGCGCCGGGCGATCTGGCGCAGGTCGTCGAACACCAGCGGCATCAGCTCGTCGAGCGCCGAGGCATCGCCCTGGCTCCATTGCCGCAGGAGCCGTGTCACGTCGGGAGCGTTGGGAGACATCCCGGACCTATTCTAACTCCCGCGGCGGCGGCGAGCAGCCCCGGGGGGGTAGTGCTCCGCGGGTGCATGTAACGGAATTGACGCCCGAGCGCCTACCTGGATGCGTTGCACTTCCGCATACGCCGATCCAAAGGAATGCGAACATGAAAACCAGAATCGCGGCGGCCGGATTGTTGCTGGCCCTCGTCCAGCTTGCCGCCTGTGGACCTACCCCGCTCATCACCGACCTGGTGATCATCAACTACACCCAATCGGGCAACACCGACTTCATCGCGCCCGGCAAGCAGATCAACGACGGCATGTTCATGCGCTACCACATCGACTCGATCTCGAACAACGACACCAACGCGCAGCTCTTCCACTTCGATCCACAGAAGATCTTCGCCCAGGCGCCGGCCAACAAGCCGTTCAACCACCCCTGCATTCCCACCAACGCCACCGCGTTCGACGTCCCCGCGCACACGGGGACCACGGCGGAGCTGTTCGGAGTGACGATCAAGGTGCCCGGAGATCCGGCCAGCCTGAAGACGTCGTTCGTCTTCCTCACCTATGCCAGCGGCGCCGGCGAGCACGTGTTGATGGCTGCCAGCGCCGCCAACTTGCAGGCCCAGCCGGCGCCCAAACCGCCCCTGGTCTTGCCGGTACCCTACAAGGGCGACATCTGCAACGGTTGACGAACGCTCCGGCGGGCCGTCGCGCTCACCGGACACTCCTTCCCCACCCCCACCTGCCTTCCCACCTGCCCGCGGCCGAGGCTGCGGGCAGGTGCCCGGTCCTGGCCATCACCAGGCGCCAGGCTGCCGGCGGCTCAGTGCGCCATGGCTCCCGCTTCGACCACGCCGCAGGCCAGGCGCCCGCCCGAGTTGCCGGTCGGCTGCGTCTTGCAGTCGTCGGCGCCGGTGTGGAGAATCACCGCCTTGCCAACCGGCGTGTTGGCGCCATTGAGCGACAGCATCGCCGTGATCAGCTCCAGGTGTCCGGTGCCGTCGGCCTTGATCTCGATGTTGCCGAAGTCCCCGGCATGATGCGTCGTCGAATCCGGGCAGGCGTGCGCCACCCCGGTCGGGTTGTAGTGCCCGCCGGCCGAGGTGTAGTCCTTGCCGGCCGGATCGTGCTCGCACTTCCCGTTCTCGTGCAGATGCAGCCCATGCAGCCCTGCCTTGTCCACCCCCGCGACGTCCACCACGATCCGCACCGCATCCGGCCGCTGAGTGAAGGTCACGGTGCCGGAGAGCTTGGGATCCTCGGCCGACTCGAGCTTGGCCGTCGCCGTCCTGGCCATCGGTCCCCCCGCCGTCACCCCGGCCGCCGGAGCGCTCGCGGGAGCGGCCCCGCCCGCGCCCTGGGAAGCCATCGCCACCCCGAGAACCAGCACCGCCGCGCCCGCCCCCGCCAGCAAGAACCCGCGCAAATGCCCCATCTCCGCCTCCTTTCCCGATTGTCCGAAGTCGAATCCACGCGCGCATGCTACACGACTCGCATGGCGGACCAGGCGTGAGTGGCGGTCAGGCCACCCGCCTTCCCAGCCAGTCTGGCTTCCTCCAACCCTCGACAAACGCTTGACCGAGATGACCGAAGCGCCTTCACGCCAACCCAAGCTGGCTGATCTGGACTCTTCTGGACCGACTCAACACGCGACCGCGGCGGCGGCGCCCACCGACTGACCTGGTCTCTTCCAACGCGCCTGGACGGCCTACGTCGAGCCGCATAACTACAGCATCTACTGTCGCAATCCCACCTGACTGATCTGGTCTCGTCCGACCGCACTGCGGGTGGCATGACTTCAACACCTACACGTCGCAATCCCACCTGGCTGATCTGGTCTCTTCCGACCTTCAAAGCCCCAGAGTGACAATCGATTCGGCAGCAAAGAGTCGCAATCCCACCTGACTGATCAGGTCTCTTCCGACTGCTGTCTTCTTAGCCAACTTATTATCAAGGAGTTATGAGCCCTCCGGCCGTTACCTGGCACTTCGGGCTGCCTCAACTTCCTGGCAGACCCGATAGATTCGCACCGTGTCCTTGGCCTCGTCGATCACTCGGTGGATTCGGCGATCGAGAGCCTGGAGCTGGGAAGGCTCGAGGCGGCACTCGAAGACCGAATACTGTACTCGCACGCCGAAATCCTTGAGCACCTTGGCCAAGCGGGTACGGCGCCGATCATCGACAATATCGTATGAAACAACGGTCAGCATGGGAAGTGGAAGGCCTCGTAGGAGGCGCCGTCCAGAAGTGCGCGCGCCAGGCGCTCTGCCTGCCGGCGGCAGAGCTGCCGGAAGGTCATTTCCTCGCCGTCCAGGACTATCGGCGCACCAAGCTCCTCGCCGAGGTTCTCGTCGAGCTCGTCGAGGAAGAGATTGGCGAGCATCGGCGAGACAACCGATCCTTGCGCAATGCCGCGGTTAACCTGGTAGACCCGTTCACCGTCGTAGACCTCCGCATTGATCCAGAGCTCGAACAACGACGCCACATACGGGGCAAGCCGCAGCTTGTGTATCCGGCCGAGCAGGCGGTCATGAGGGGTGCGATCAAAAAAGCTGTCGATGTCGGCATCCACATCCAGCGGAACCCCTGCCGCCTCAGCTCGTCGACCCGGCGGATCGCGCTCTTGACTGACCTGCCGGGACGAAAGGCATAGCTGCACTCCTCGAACTCGGCTTCGAAGAGCTCACGGCACACCTGGTAGACCGCAGTTTGGAGCACGCGGTCGCGCACCGTGGGCACCGCGAGATGCCTCACGCCGCCCCGCGGTTTGGGTATTTCCAGGCGCAGCAGCGGAAACGGCCGGTAGCGACAGTCGAAGAGCCGACTTTCAAGGTGGTCGAGCTCCTCCTCCAGCCTGCCCGCAAAGCGGCCGATCGTCACGCCGTCGGCACCATGGCAGCCGCCATTCTCGCGCACCCGTTCGAAGGCGGCCCGGAGAGTTCTGCGGGAAGAAAGCTCCGCGACCATCGCCTCGCTGGACATGCCCACGAGTACAAGATGCAATTCCAACGGACTTGGGGGAGCGAAGCCCCGAAACCACCTACCTGATTCGTCTCACTCGGCACGGGCGCCATCCTCTCTTTACATCCCGTACAGCAGGGAGTAGGCTTTTCAGCAAGCAAGCTGGCAACGAACAACAGGCAGCGGCGCTGTGCACGGACGCGCTGCAGCTACGTCGAGACTCGCGCCCGAGTCGCGAGTTCGTGCCACCGGAGCACGGTCATGACCGTTGACTGGAAGCGCCTGCGCAGGAGCATCTTCGATCCAGCCTCTGGACCGCTCGTCTCGCTGGTCGCAGCCTACGCTTTGTCGCTGAGCGCCAACCTGGCCTCGAACCTCCTGCAGCCGCATGGCAGCATCGCCTTGACGATCATCCTCGGCGCCCCCGCCCTCATCGTCCTGGTGATCGCTTTGCCGAGGCTGGCGCGCGGGCTGTCGGCCGAAGAAAGCACGCCGTTCGCGACCTTTCAACGCGCCCGGAAGCACCGCTGGCTCGTGGCCCTGGCGAGCCCGCCGCCCGGACTGTCGTCGGCCGAGGCGGCGATCCGCTACCATCTGCCGGTCCTCGAACGAGTCCATCTGCTCTGTTCGCCCGGCGAGCCGCCCGGGTCTTACGCTGAAGCCTCCAAGCTCAAGGAGAAGCTATCCGCCGAAGGCCTGCTGAGCCGGGATCAGGTGATCTTGAAGGAGCTCTCCCTCGCGGAATTCGAAGACCTGGAGGCGATCCGGCGCACCATCGAAGATATCTATTCGCATCGTCCCGCGGAGGTCGCCGAGGAAGATGTCGTGATCGACATCACCGGTGGCCGCAAGACCACGACCGCCGGCGCGTTCCTGGCCGGACTGCCCCGCGGCCGTCATCTCGAATACGTCAGCGCCGAGGCGTTCAACGCCCAAGGCTACGTCGTCAAGGCGGGCGAGCCCTATGAGATCCGCGTCGACTACTCGGTCAAGAGGCACAGGCCGCGTTGATCCTCGACCTCTCGCTCGCGAACCACCGCCTCTATGCTGGCCTCGAGATCGAGCGGCTGGCCGGCAAGGCCACCCTGCTCACTCCTCCCGGTCAGGCGATCCCGGTGGTGGCGAGCAACCTCGCAGCGATGGTCATCGATCCCGAAGAGGTGGTGCTCACCGGCGCGATGGCGATCTGGGCCTACCTCGCGGTGTTCCATCTGCTGCACGGCAAGACCCGCCGCATCTATTATCAGGATGGGCGGGGCGAGCGGTTGCTGGTCGCTGCGCACGGCTAGCGGTGCCGGCCTGGGAAGCTTCCTGGTGACCGCGGCCATCGTTCCCTACTCGCTGCCGAAGGTACCGTACCTTCGCCTCGCGTTCACCCTGCGCGCCATCGGACCAGCCGTGCTTCCAGCCTACAAGGGCTCGATGCTGCGCGGTGCATTCGGCCAGGCGCTGCGGCGCCTCGTCTGCGTCATGGGGCCAGGGCAGGAGTGCGCCTCGTGCCGGCTGCGCCGAGAGTGCGTGAACACGCGGTTGTTCGAGACCTTGATCGAGGGCGAGCCGCCGCCGTTCCTGCGCGGCCTGCCGACCTCGCCGCGACCTTACGTCTTCGAACCGCATGGCGAGGAGCGGGAGGTCGAGACCGGCGGCGCGCTCAGGTTCGATCTGGTCCTCATCGGACAGGCTGCTGAGCTGCAAGCCTTCGCCATCCTGGCGGTCGAGAAGATGGCGGCCGCGGGCCTCGGCCATGCCCGCCATCGATTTGCAGTCGAGCGCGTCGCCTGCCGCGAGCCAGACGGTCCGTCGCACGACGTGGGCATCCACGCCGGCGGCGCCGCGGCGGCACCCTGCCAGCCCAGCCACCCCGGAACCGAGCTGCCCGATCCCACCCGAGCGCTGCTCCGCTTCGTAACGCCGACCCGCCTCAAGATCCGCGATCGCCTGGTCGCCACCGTCGGCTTCCGCGCCCTTGCCTTTGCCATGCTGCGCCGGACCCTCGAGCTGGCTCACTTTCACGTGCCGGATGCCGCCATCGACTGGAGTTTCCGCCCGCTGCTCGACGCCACAGCCGGCGTGCGGGTGGCGTGCGCGAACCTCCAGTGGAGAGACTGGCAGCGCTACAGCAACCGGCAGGGGACCAAGATGAGCCTCGGCGGGTTCGTCGGCGAGCTCCAGCTCGAGGGCGACCTGGCGCCGTTCGCCAGCCTGCTGCGTGCGGCCGAGGTCCTCCACGTCGGGAAGGGCGCCACGTTTGGCCTCGGCAAGATCGAGATCGGCTGAGCCCCGCCACCGCGAAGCGCAGCGTGCGCACTATTGCAGGGATCTCGCGAGTATGTTATCAACCTGCCAAGCCTCTTCGACAAGGCCGCGCCCACGGCGGACCTCGACACGGGTGAGCGCAGGGCCGCCTGCCGGCGGATCGCGCTCATGCCTGGCAGCCACTGCGCACCGCCAAAATTGGGATGAGGCTCGCTCTCGATGCCCTCTGTCCTCGCCATCGCTCTCGGCCCGATCCAGGACTTCATCGCCTCGGCCCGGCGCTGCCGCGATCTCTGGTTCGGTTCTTGGTTGCTCAGCGAGTTGGCCAAGGCCGCGGCACTCGAGGTCGACTCAGGCGGGGCGGAGCTGATCTTCCCCGGAACGGACCGCGACGAGCTGCGGGCCGGCAGCGAGACGGCCGTCGGCAACAAGATCGTCGCCCGCGTGCCGGACGGCACCTCCCCGGGGGACCTGGCCGAGCGGGGCCGGGAGGCGGTCGGCCGTCGGCTCGCGGTCATCCGCGACGAGGCGTTCGACAGGATCGTGGACACGCTCCCCGATGGACCCTACTTCCTTCGTGACATGGCTCGGCTTCAGGTCGAGGACCTGATCGAGTACGTGTGGTCGTCGGCGCAGGAGACGGCAGCGGGCTACCGAGCCGCTCGCGACGATGCCGAGCGGCTGCTCGCGGCACGCAAGCACACGCGGCTCTGGCCGCCGGTCGCTTGGGGAGCACCGGTACCCAAGTCGTCTCTCGACGGAGCGCGGGAGTCGGTGCTCCGAGAGGAGCTATTCGACGGCATCCACGCGGGTCGGTTCGGCGCCGAAGAGGTGCGGCGACGCTATCAGGTGGGCAGCGCCGAGCGGCTGTGCGGCGTCGGCCTGCTCAAGCGGCACGGGCGGCGTGACGGATCGCGCTTCAGCCACCACTTCTTGAGCACCGGGCACCTCGCCGCCTGGCCGCTGCTGGAACGGCTGGAAGGGATCCCCAGCGCAGGAGAGCTGCGGGCGCTCTGGGAGCGGCTGATCGGTGCCCTCCGAGCCGGCGGAGTGGATCTCGACGATCTGCTGGTGTATGCCGATCCCGACCATTCCCATTCGCTCGTCGGGCGCTACGACGGCGGTTTGCTCTTCGAGAGCCGGCTGCCTGACCTCTTCCCCGAGATCCCCGATCCGGCAGCGCGCCGGGCGCGAGTCGAGCCGGCTCGGCGGGCGCTTGCCGCATTCCTATCAGCCGTCGGCGTCGGCCACCCGGTCCCCTACTACGCGGTGCTCATGGCCGACGGCGACCTCATGGGCAAGGCGATCGATCGCCAGCCCGGCTTTGCCGAGCATCGCGCACTGTCCGCGGCGCTGGCGGGCTTCGCCCGCCGCGCGCGCCAACTGGTCGAGGGCGCTCACCGCGGCGAGCTGATCTACGCCGGCGGCGACGACGTGCTCGCGTTCGTGCCCCTGCACCGGGCGGTGGCCTGCGCCCGGGAGCTGGCCGGCGAGTTCTGCTCACGGCTTGCCGCCTTTCCAGTCGCCGCAGGCGGCGCCGCGCCGACCCTGTCGGTGGGTGTCGGGGTGTCGCACTTCCTGGATCCGATGTCCGATGCGCTCGCCCTGGCGCGCAAGGCCGAGCGGCAGGCGAAGGCGACGCGCAACGCCCTGGCAGTTCTGGTCGATAAGCGGTCCGGGCCCCCGTTGGCAGTTACCGGCACCTGGGGCCGTCTCGATGTGCACCTCGACCAGCTGGTGGCTCTCCACGTCGGGGATCGAGTGCCCGACGGCGCCGCGTATGAGCTGCAGGCGCTGGCGCGCCTTCTCGACGGCGCGGCGGGCGACCAACGGACCACGCTGCAAGAGTTGGTGCGGAAGGAAGCCGAGCGCATCCTGCGGCGCAAGCAGCCCGGCCACGGCGCGGCCAGCGGCCTGGAGGCCAAAGTCATGCCGAGCCTGCTGAAGGCGCTCGACGAGCTTGGTGTCGAGGTGCTCGCCGAACGATTGATCGTGGCCCGCCTGCTTGCCGCGGCGCTCGGCGAGGCCACGCCGCCGGCCGCGGCCTTTGGGGCGGTGGCGCTTGGGGCGGCCGAGTGACCATCTGGCTGATCGAGCCGCGGGACCCGCTGGTCGCCCGGGACGGGCGGCCGGCGCAGGTCGGCGGGCACCTGACGACGCTGCCGTTTCCATTTCCGTCGCTGCTCGCGGGCGCGGTGCGGACGCGGCTCGGCGCGAGCACTGACGGGCAGTTCCTCCTGCGCGGCGCGGCACTCGAGGAGCTCAAGGGAATCGCGGTCGATGGGCCACTGCTCGCCGCGATCGAGGACCAGGAGGATGGCGACGGGAAGCCCGCGGTCGCTGACTGGCTGCCACCGGCGCCGCGGGACGCGCTGCTGTTGGCGGACGCCGGCAGCCCGCCGACGCTGCACCGGCTGCTGCCGTTTTCGGATACCGGCGCTGGCAGGGTCGACACGCTGCCTGCCGCCGGCCTCCTGCCGGTGGCGCCGACGCGCCAGCCGGTGACGGGCAAGCCGCCCGCCGCCGCGCCCGCCTTCTGGCGCTGGCAGGAGTTCGAGCGGTGGCTTGCCGCCCCAGCCGACCGCGACGAGGTGGACTTGGCGGGCATGGGCGTCCCCCATTTGCCGATCGAGCGACGCTCCCATCTGGCGATCGAAGCGGGGGAGAGGGTAGGGATCGACGGCATGCTGTTCGAGACCGCCGGCCTGCGATTCGCACTGCCGGCAGAGCCGCTTCAGTCCGGTGCGCCGGCTCCGCGGCTGGCACCGCGGCGGCTGGCGCTGTCGGTGCGATGCGCTGGCGGGGCGGTGGCG
>DATGHG010000307.1:0-9885 GCA_035308185.1 Thermoanaerobaculia bacterium
GCTGTCGTTCGACATCGCCGGGCTCGAGCTCTTCCTGCCGCTGCTCGACGCCGCGGAGCGCCAGCAGCTGCTGCTCGAGGGCTCGGATAGCGCGGTGGCGTTCGCCTGGCAGGGACGGACGGACGAGTGGATCGCGCGCCAGGCGGCGCGGCAGCCGCAACGCATCGCCGTGCTCACCTCGGTGGACGAGCGCACCTACGGCGAGCTGGCGGCCGGCGCCGCGCGGGTGGCAGGACGCCTGCGGCAGCTGGGCATCGCCCGCGGCGAGGTGGTGGCGGTGGCGATGGGACGGTCGGTGCGCCTGGTCGAGGCCCTGCTCGGGGTCTGGCAGGCGGGCGGCGCCTACCTGCCGATGGACCCGGCCTATCCGGTGGACCGGCTGGCCTACATGCTGGAGGATGCCGGCTGCCGGCTGCTGCTGGCGGATTCGGAGACGCCGCGGGAGCTGGTGCGGCGGGCGCCCGAGTCGATCTGGTTGAAGGACGGCGGCGAGGAGCCGCCGGCGGCGGCGGCGGTTCCCGGCGCTCCCGAGGACCTGGCCTACGTGCTCTACACCTCGGGCTCGACCGGACGGCCGAAGGGCGTCGAGGTGTCGCACGGTGCGTTGATCAACTTCCTGCGCTCGATGGCAGAGCGGCCCGGCCTCGGCGCCGAGGACATCCTGATGGCGGTGACCTCGCTGTCGTTCGACATCGCCGGGCTCGAGCTCTTCCTGCCGCTGCTGCAGGGGGCGCGGATCGACATGGTGGAGCGCGACGCGGCGGCGGACGGGGTCAAGCTGCTGGGGCGCCTGGCGGTCTCCGGGGCGACGGTGCTGCAGGCGACGCCGTCGAGCTGGCGGCTGCTGGTGGACGCGGGCTGGGCGGGGACCCCCGGGCTCAAGGCGCTGTGCGGCGGCGAGGCGCTGCCGGAGCGGCTGGCCGGCGAGCTGGTGGCGCGGGCAGCGGAGGTCTGGAACGTCTATGGCCCCACCGAGACGACCGTGTGGTCGGCGGCGGACCGGGTGACGGCGGGAGCGCCGGTGCGCATCGGGCCGCCGATCGCCAACACCTCGCTGGTGCTGATGAGCCGCTGGTTGGAGCCTGTGCCGGTGGGGGTGCCCGGGGAGCTGTGGATCGGCGGCGCCGGGGTGGCGCGCGGCTACCGCGGCCGGCCGGAGCTGACCGCCGAGCGCTTCGTGCCGGACCCGCGCGCGGTGGGCGGAGCCGGCGGCGGCGCCGGCGAGACCGGAGGGCGGCTGTACCGCACCGGCGACCTGGCGCGCCAGGACGGCCGGGGGCGGATCGAGTTCCTGGGCCGCCTCGACCACCAGGTCAAGGTGCGCGGGTTCCGCATCGAGCTGGGCGAGGTGGAAGCGGCGCTCGAGTCGCATCCCGGGGTGGAGCGAGCGGTGGCGGTGGCCGACGCGGTCGGCGGCGGCCGGTTGGCGGCCTACGTGGTGCCGCGCCTGGAACCCGCGGCCCCGCCGCCGGCGTCGGCCTGGCAGGACGCCGAGGCCATGGCCTCGCTGCTGGCGCTGATGCCGGAGGCGCCGCCGGCCGCGGCGCCAGCCGCGGCTGCGCCGGTGCCCCCGGGGGCGGACGCCGCTTCCGCGGTCTTACCGGACGCCGCTTCCGCGGCTAGGGCCGCGATGAGCGAGCTGATCCCGGTGCTGCGCGCTCATCTCGCGCTGACCCTGCCCGACTACATGATCCCGACCGCCTGGGTGGGCCTGGCGAGCGTGCCGCTGACTCCCAACGGCAAGGTGGACCGCAAGGCGCTGCCGCGCGTCGAGGACCAGGCGCGCCCCTACGTCGCGCCGCGGACGCCGCTCGAAGAGCGGCTGGCGGCGCTCTGGTCGGAGGTCCTGAACCGCGAGCGCGTCGGCGTCGACGACAACTTCTTCGATCTCGGGGGCCACTCGCTGACCGCGACCCAGCTGATGGCGCGGCTGCGCGAGGCGTTCGGCGTCGAGCTGCCGCTGCGCAAGCTGTTCGAGGGGCCGACGGTGGCCGCCCTGGCGCAGGTGATCGAGCGCGAGCGGCCGCTGGAGGCCGCGGCGCTGGCGCCGGCGGCGCTGCCGGCGGCGGCGGCCGGCCTGCCGGCGGCGCCCGAGGAGGTGCCGCTGGTGCCGGTGCCGCGCGATGCCGGCGTCGACCTGCCGCTGTCGTTCACCCAGCAGCGGCTGTGGGTGCTCGACCAGCTCGAGCTGGCGGGCACCGCCTACAACCTGACGGTGTCGCTGTGCCTGCGCGGCGCGCTGTCGGTGCCGGCGCTGGCGGCGGCGCTGGCGGGCCTGGTGGAGCGCCACGAAGCGCTGCGCACCAGCTTCCCGAAGGTGGCCGGCCAGCCGGTGCAGCGGATCGCGCCGTCGCGAGCGAGCTCGCCGCAATCGCCGCTGCCGCTGCCGATCTTCGACCTGCGGCGCCTTCCCGAGGCCCGCCGCCAGGCCGAGATGGAGCGGGTCTCCAAGCTCGCGGGGCGCCGGCCGTTCGTGCTGGCCGAGGGACCGGTGCTGCGGACCGTGCTGGTGGCGCTCGCCCCGGACGAGCACGTCATCGGCCTGACGGTGCATCACATCGTGGCCGACGGCTGGTCGCTGCGGCTGCTGGTGCGCGACGTCGCGGCGCTCTACCGGGCGGCGGTGTCCGGCGAGCCCGCCGACCTGCCGCCGTTGCCCGTGCAGTACGCCGACTTCGCCGTCTGGCAGCGGCAGTGGCTGTCGGGCGAGCGCCTGGAGCAGCAGCTGGAGTTCTGGCGCCGCCAGCTGGCCGGCCTGCCGCCGGCGTTGCCGCTGGCCACCGACCGGCCCCGCCGGGTCGGGCGTGGACCGCTGCGCTGGCGGACGCTGGAACCCGCGCCCGGGTTGGCGACGGCGCTGCGGCAGCTCGCCCGTGCCGAGCAGGCCACCGCGTTCATGGTGCGCCTGGCCGGCTTCGCGGCGCTGCTCGCGCGCTACACCGGCGAGGAGGACATCGCCATCGGCACCCCGATCGCCAACCGCGAGCGGGTGGAGCTCGAAGGGCTGATCGGCTTTTTCGTCAACACCCTGGTGCTGCGCGTCGATCTGTCGGGCGGACCGGATTTCCACACCCTGGTCGGGCGGGTGCGGGAGAGGTCGCTGGACGCTTACGCCCACCAGGACGTGCCGTTCGAGCGGCTGGTCGAGGAGCTGGCTCCCGAGCGGGACCTGCGGATCAACCCGCTGTTCCAGGTCATGCTGCAGATGGAAAACGTGCCGCTGGTGCCGATCCAGCTGACCGAGCTCGAGCTGGTGCCGGTGCCGGTGGAGCGCGGCCAGGCGATGTTCGACCTGGTGCTGGCGATCGCCGCGCGGGCCGGCAACCTGGTCGGGGCGCTCGAATACGACGGCGAGCTGTTCGCCGGCGCCACCGCCGAGCGCATGCTGCGCCACCTCGTGACCCTGCTCGCCGGCGTCGCGGCCGAGCCGCGGCGGCCGCTGGCGGAGCTGCCGCTGCTCGACGGCGCCGAGCGCCAGCAGCTGCTGTTCGAGGGCTCGGACACGGCGGCGGCGTTCGGCTGGCAGGGGCGGACGGACGAGCACTTCGCGCGGCAGGCGGCGGCGCGGCCGCAGCGGCTGGCGGTGAAAGCGGCGTCGGAGGCGCGCACCTATGGCGAGCTGGCGGCCGGGGCGGCGCGGGTGGCGGGCCGCCTGCGGGCGGCGGGGATCGCCCGCGGCGAGGCGGTGGCGGTGGCCATGGGCCGGTCGGTAAGGCTGCTCGAAGCGCTGCTCGGAGTGTGGCAGGCGGGCGGCGCCTACGTGCCGATGGATCCGGCCTATCCGGTAGAGCGCCTGGTCTACATGCTGGAGGATGCCGGCTGCCGGTTGCTGCTGGCGGACGCGGCGACGCCGCGGGAGCTGGTGGAGCGGGCGGCCGAGGTGGTGTGGGTGGTGGACGGCGAGCAGGAGGAGGCGGCGGGCGCCGCCGCGGGCAATGGGGCGAGGTCGGCGGGGTCGGCGGCCTCGGCTGGGTTGGCCGGTCTCGGGGCCGGACCGGCGGGGGATCCCGAGGATCTGGCCTACGTGCTCTACACCTCGGGCTCGACGGGACGGCCGAAGGGCGTCGAGGTGTCGCACGGCGCGCTGGTCAACTTCCTGCGCTCGATGGCGGAGCGGCCGGGCCTCGGTGCCGAGGACGTGCTGCTGGCGGTGACCTCGCTGTCGTTCGACATCGCCGGGCTCGAGCTCTTCCTGCCGCTGCTCGCGGGAGCGCGCATCGAGCTGGTGGAGCGCGACGTGGCGGCGGACGGGGCGCGGCTGCTGGAGCGGCTGGCCAGCTCGGGGGCGACGGTGTTGCAGGCGACGCCGTCGAGCTGGCGGCTGCTGGTGGACGCGGGCTGGAGCGGGACCCCCGGGCTCAAGGCTCTGTGCGGCGGCGAGGCGCTGCCGGAGCGGCTGGCCGGCGAGCTGGCGGCGCGGGCGGCGGCGGTCTGGAACGTCTACGGTCCCACCGAGACCACGGTGTGGTCGGCGACCGACCGGGTGGCGGCGGGGGAGCCGGTGCGGATCGGGCCGCCGATCGCCAACACCGCGCTGGTGGTGATGAGCCGCTGGTGGGAGCCGGTGCCGTTGGGAGCGCCGGGGGAGCTGTGGATCGGCGGCGCCGGCGTGGCGCAAGGCTACCGCGGCCGGCCGGAGCTGACCGCCGAGCGGTTCGTGCCCGACCCCCGCGAGGTCGGCGCGGGCGGCGGAGGTCTGGAACGTCTACGGTCCCACCGAGACGACGGTGTGGTCGGCGGCGGACCGGGTGGCGGTGGGAGCGCCGGTGCGGATCGGACCGGCGGTCGCCAACACCGCGCTGGTGGTGATGAGCCGCTGGTGGGAGCCGCTGCCGGTGGGAGCGCCGGGAGAGCTGTGGATCGGCGGCGCCGGCGTGGCGCGCGGCTACCGCGGCCGGCCGGAGCTGACCGCCGAGCGCTTCGTGCCCGACCCGCGCGCGGTGCCCGGAGCCGGCGGTGTCGTTGATGCCGATGCCGACTGGCAAGCCGGCGAGCCGGGAGGGCGGCTCTACCGGACCGGCGACCTGGCGCGCTACGACGGCCAGGGTCGCATCGAGTTCCTGGGCCGCATCGACCACCAGGTGAAGGTGCGCGGCTTCCGCATCGAGCTGGGCGAGGTGGAGTCGGCGCTCGAATCGCACCCGGCGGTGGAGCGGGCGGTGGCGGTGGCCGACGCGGTCGGCGGCGGCCGGCTGGTGGCCTACCTGGTGCCGCGCCAGGCGGCCGCGCCCCCCGCAGGCACCGCGCCGGCCGCGCCGGCGATCGTCAAGTCCCTGGTGCCCGCCCTGCGCGCCCACCTCGCTCTGACCCTGCCCGATTACATGATCCCGACCGCCTGGGTGGGGCTGGCCAGCGTGCCGCTGACTCCCAACGGCAAGGTGGACCGCAAGGCGCTGCCGAAGGTGGAGGAGCAGGCGCGGGAGGCGCACGTCGCGCCGCGGACGCCGGTCGAGGAACGTCTGGTAGCGCTCTGGGCGGAGGTGCTCGAGCGCGGCCGGGTGGGTATCCACGACGACTTCTTCGAGCTCGGCGGCCACTCCCTCACCGCCACCCAGCTGATGGCGCGGGTGCAGGCGGCGTTCGGGGTCGAGCTGCCGCTGCGCAAGCTGTTCGAGGCGCCGACGGTGGCCGCCCTGGCGCGTTCCATCGAGGCGTTGCGCCCCGCGGCCGGCGCGTCGCTGCCGTTGCCGTCAGCCATGGCGACCGACCTGCTGGCGGCGCTGCCGGCGCCGGATGCGCCGCTGGCGCCGGAGCCGCGCGACCAGGACCTGCCGCTGTCCTTCGCGCAGCAGCGGCTCTGGGTGCTCGACCAGCTGGAGCTGGCGGGCACGGCCTACAACCTGACGGTATCGCTGGGTCTGCGCGGCGCGCTGTCGGTCCGCGCGCTGGCGGCGGCGATGGTGGGCCTGGTGGCGCGGCACGAGTCGCTGCGCACCAGTTTCCCCAAGGTCGCGGGTCAACCGGTGCAGCGGATCGCGGCGGTGGCGGCCCGTCCGGGTTTCCCGCCGCTCCCGTCCCTCCCGCCCCTCCCGCCCCTCCCGATCGCCGACCTGCGCGGGCTGCCCTCGGCGGCCAGGCAAGCCGAGATGCTGCGGGTCACCGCCGATCTGGCCAACCGGCCCTTCGATCTGGGATCGGGGCCGCTGCTGCGGACGGTGCTGGTGGCGCTCGCCCCGGCCGAGCACGTCATCGGTCTGACGGTGCACCACATCGTGGCCGACGGCTGGGCGATGCAGGTGCTGGTGCGGGACGTGGTGGCGCTCTTCCGGGCGGCGGTCGCCGGGAGCCCCGCGGAGCTGCCGGCGCTGCCCGTGCAGTACGCCGATTTCGCGATCTGGCAGCGGCGCCGGCTGGCCGGCGAGCGCCTGGAAGCCCAGCTCGGATACTGGCGGCACCAGCTGGGCGGCCTGCCACCGGCGCTGCCGCTGGCCACCGACCGGCCGCGGCGGGTCGGCCGGGGACCGCTGGCCACGCGGTCGCTGCGGGTCGAGCCGGCGGCGACGGCGGTGCTGCGGCGGCTCGCCCTGGGCGAGCAGGCGACGCAGTTCATGGTGCTGCTGGCGGCGTTTGCGGCGCTGCTCGCGCGCCACACCGGCGAGGAGGACCTGGCGATCGGCACGCCGATCGCCAACCGCGAGCGGGTGGAGCTCGAGCGCCTGATCGGTTTCTTCGCCAGCACCCTGGTGCTGCGCATCGACCTCTCGGGCGGACCGGACTTCCGCACCCTGCTGGCACGGGTGCGGGAGACGGCGCTCGACGCCTTCGCCCACCAGGACCTGCCGTTCGAACGGCTGGTCGAGGAGCTGGCGCCGGAGCGGGACCTGCGGATCAATCCCCTGTTCCAGGTCATGCTGCAGCTTGGCAACATGCCGATGGCGCCGATCCGGCTGGCCGACCTGGAGCTGACGCCGATGAAGCCGCAGCGCGGCCAGGCGATGTTCGACCTGGTGCTGGCGGCCGGCGAAGAGAAGGGGGCGATCCTCGGCGCCATCGAGTACGACGCCGAGCTGTTCGCCGGCGCCACCGCCGAACGCCTGGTCCGGCACTTCGTGACCCTGCTCGCCGCGGCGGCGGCCGAGCCGCGCCGGCCGCTGGCGGAGCTGCCACTGCTCGACGCCGCCGAGCGCCAGCAGCTGCTCCGCGAAGGCTCCGACACCGCCGTGGCGGTCGCCTGGCAGGGGCGGACCGACGAGCGGATCGCGCGGCTGGCGGCGGCGCAGCCGCAGCGGCTGGCGGTGACCTCGGTCGCCCAGGCGCGGACCTATGGCGAGCTGGCCGCCGGTGCCGCGCGGGTGGCGGGCCGGCTGCGGGCGCTGAACGTCGCCCGCGGCGAGGCGGTGGCGATCGCCATGGGGAGGTCGGTGCGGCTGGTCGAGGCGCTGCTCGGGGTGTGGCAGGCAGGAGCCGCCTACGTGCCCATGGACCCGGCGTATCCGGTGGAGAGGCTGCTGTTCATGCTGCAGGACGCCGGCTGCCGGCTGCTGCTGGCGGACGCGGAGACGCCGCCGGAGCTGGTGGCGAGGGCGGCGGAGGTGGTGTGGCTGAAAGACGGCGACGAGCAGGCCGCGCCCGCCGCCGGCCAGGTGCCGTCGCCGGCGTTCGCGGCGTTCGCGGGATTCGCGGGGTTGCCGGCGGGAGACCCGCACGACCTGGCCTACGTGCTCTATACCTCGGGCTCGACGGGACGGCCGAAGGGCGTCGAGGTGTCGCACGGCGCGCTGGTCAATTTCCTCGCTGCGATGGCGCGGCGGCCGGGCCTCGGCGCCGAGGACGTGCTGCTGGCGGTGACCTCGCTGTCGTTCGACATCGCCGCCCTGGAGCTGTACCTGCCGCTGCTCGCCGGGGCGCGCATCGAGCTGGTGGAGCGCGACGTGGCGGCGGACGGGGCGCGGCTGCTGGAGCGGCTGGCCAGCTCGGGGGCGACGGTGCTGCAGGCGACGCCGTCGAGCTGGCGGCTGCTGGTGGACGCGGGTTGGGCGGGGACCTCCGGGCTCAGGGCGCTGTGCGGCGGCGAGGCGCTGCCGGAGCGGCTGGCCGGGGAGCTGGTGGCGCGGGCGGCGGCGGTCTGGAACGTCTACGGCCCCACCGAGACGACGGTGTGGTCGGCGGTGGACCGGGTGGCGCCGGGAGCGCCGGTGCGGATCGGCTTGCCGATCGCCAACACCGCGCTGGTGGTGATGAGCCGCTGGTGGGAGCCGGTGCCGCTGGGCGCGCCGGGGGAGCTGTGGATCGGCGGCGCCGGGGTGGCGCGCGGCTACCGCGGCCGGCCGGAGCTGACCGCGGAGCGTTTCGTGCCGGACCCGCGCGCGGTTCGCGGTGGCGAGGACGGCGGCAGCGAGCCGGGGGCGCGGCTGTACCGCACCGGCGACCTGGCGCGCCACGACGGCCGGGGGCGGCTCGAGTTCCTGGGCCGCATCGACCACCAGGTGAAGGTGCGCGGGTTCCGCATCGAGCTCGGCGAGGTGGAGTCGGCGCTCGAGTCTCACCCGGAGGTGGAGCGGGCGGTGGCGGTGGCCGACGCGGTCGGTGGCGGCCGCCTGGTGGCCTACCTGGTGCCGCGCGGGGCCGGAGAGCCGGCCGAGCTGGCCGGCGCCCTGGTCCCCGCCCTGCGGGCTCACCTCGCGCAGACCCTGCCGGATTACATGATCCCGACCGCCTGGGTCGGTCTGGCGAGCGTGCCGCTGACCCCCAACGGCAAGGTGGACCGCAAGGCGCTGCCGCGCGCCGGCGCCGTCCACGCGCGGCGCAGCGCCGAGTTCGTGATGCCGCGTGGCCCTCTCGAGCAGCTGCTCGCCGGGATCTGGGTGGAGGTCCTGCAAGCCGAGCGGATCGGCGTCCACGACAACTTCTTCGATCTCGGCGGGCACTCGCTGCTGGCGACCCTGGTGGTGTCGCGCATCGGCGAGGCGCTGGCCATCGAGGTGCCGCTGCGCCGCCTCTTCGAGGCCCCGACCATCGCCCTGCTGGCCGAGCGCCTGCGCCGCGACTCCGACGCCGACGGCGATCTCGACGCGGCGGCCCACCTGGTGCTCGAGCTGCTCGCGCTCTCCGACGACGAGGTCGACTCCCTGCTCGTCGGCCAGGCGGCGCCGGCGCCGGAAGCGGCGGCGGGAGGCGCCGGATGAGCGGTGCCGGCGGCCGCAGCTTCAAGCTCAGCGGCAAGCGGCTGGAGCTGCTGCAGGCCATGCGCCGCGAGCACGGGATGGAGCCGGCGCGTGCTGGCCGCATCGCACGCCGGCCGCCGGCCGCCGCCTACCCCCTCTCCTTCGCCCAGCAGCGGCTCTGGTTCCTGGACCGGCTGATGCCCGGCAGCGCCGCCTACAACATGCCGCTGGCGATCCGGCTGACCGGTGCGCTCGATGCCGCGGCGCTGGCCGCTGCCTTCGCCGGCCTCGCCCGGCGCCACGCGGTGCTGCGCGCCGTCTTCGAGCTGGTCGACGGCGAGCCGGTGCAGCGGGTCTCGCCGCCGTCGCCGTCGCCGCCGGCGGCGCTGCCCCTGATCGACGGTGCGGCGCTGCCGCCGGCGGTGCGGGACGCCTGGGCCCTGCGGCACGCGGCGCAGATGGCCAGGCGGCCCTTCGACCTCGCCCGCGGGCCGCTGCTGCGGGTCGAGCTGCTGCGCCTCGGCGCCGAGGTGCACGTGGTCCTCGTCTGCCTGCACCACACCGTCTCCGACGGCTGGTCGCTCGAGATCCTGCGGCGGGAGATCGCCGTGCTCTATGCGCAGGCGGCGGTGCGCGGGGCGTCGCCGGCGGATCTGCCGGAGCTGCCCATTCAGTACACTGATTTCGCCGCCTGGCAGCGCGAGTGGGCGCTTTCCGGGGAGCTCGACGCCCAGCTCGCCTGGTGGCGGGAGCAGCTCGAGGGCGCGCCCACCGTGCTCGA
>DATGHG010000308.1:0-10849 GCA_035308185.1 Thermoanaerobaculia bacterium
ACCAGGCGCCAGCCGGCCACCTGGTCGTCGCTGTGGATGCCCGGCGTGCCCGGATAGCCGACGCCTTGCGGGCTAACCTGGGTCGCCTCGGTGACGATCAACCCCGCCGAGGCGCGTTGCTCGTAGTAGGTGGCGTTGAGCTCGGTGGGCACGTTGCCGGCCGCCGCGCGGTTGCGGGTCATCGGAGCCATCAGCACGCGGTTGGGCAGCGCGAGGTCGCCGAGCCGGACCGGCGTGAAGAGCGTCATGGTCGAATCGTTGCTCTGCGGCATGGTCTTTCCTTTCTCTTGACCTGCTTTTGGTTTATCGCAGTACTGTACGCCGGTGAACCATATGGCCAAAAAAAGCCGGGAAGCTATTCTCCGGGCCCGCCGGGTTCTCCGGAGTCTCCGGGTCTTCCGGGGCCGGATCGGCCGGCACCGGCTGAAACACCGGAGACTCCGGCAGCCCCGGAACTCTCTGGGCCACCCGCGGACGCCGGACAGCCGGGGAGGCTGCGGGAGATCACCTCGCCGAGCACCCGGCGCAGTACCCCGGCGTCGGCGGCAGTCAGATCGCGGGTCAGCGCCGCCTCAACCACCGCGATGAGGCGCTCGCCCTCCGCCTGCAGCCGCCACCCCTCGGGAGTGATCTCGGCCAGCACGCCGCGGCGGTCGCTGGGATCGTCGAGGCGGGCCACCAGACCGTCGGCTTCCAGCCGGTCGACGAGCTTGGTGATGTTGGACTTGACGCAGCTGCGATGCTGGGCCAGGTCGCCGAGCGACAGCCGCCCTCCCGCCGCGGTCAGCCCGCCGAGAACGGCCAGCTTGGCGGGCGAGAGGCCGATGCCTTCGAGCGCCCGCTCGAGCGCCCGCTCGACCCGCTCCGCCGCACGCAGGAGGAGCATCGGAATTCCCGACCGCTCGGCGGGGCACAAGTCGTTCATGGGTGAACTGTACTCCGATTGAATCAACTTGGCAAGGGAGCCGAATGCGACATCGGCAACGGCTACAGGGAGAGCAAACCCGGTGCCGATACCCCACTACCGCGGGCGCGGTGGTGGGGCTCTCGTGTGTTGCCGGAACCGCCCCCGGCCCACCGGCGCCCGGGGATCGTGGGACCTAGGGATTATCTGGCTAGCAGCGATGCCCCAGGCAGCCGAAGGTGGCATAGACATTGAACTCCTGCTCTTGGTTCGGCCCCTCGTAGCAATTGGTCGCTGGGTGAGTAGTATAAAGACAGGGGGTTGAGCAGTAGCCGCTGCAGTAGGCCACCGCGAAGTCGTATGCCTCGCTATAAGCTTGGGCCTGCGCAGCTGTGCAGGTGGTTGCCAGGCCGTACTCGACGGGAGTATTGGGCGCATTCAGACATGCAACCGCATGGGCCGCCTGAGGGGTCAGTGTTTCGAAGGCGAGGAGAAGGACTGCGACGAGCAACAACAACTCCAGGCTTCTGCGCATGCGATCCTCGATTCCGGGAAACGTAGTGAAGCTATTTTCACCACTTTTCCGTATCGATATCATGACTTTAGACACCATAGGGCAACCCGGACGGCCAACTCCTAGACGTTGCGTTACGTAGCGAAGGTCGGAGCGCCTGGTTTCCCCAGACCCACCCCAGAGCCTCGAGCATGGCCCCCCCGCTGGCGCCGCGAGGCATTGCCTGCCTAGGCATGACGACCCGGCAACCCGCCAAAGCCCCGCGACCGCGGGCGCCGCGCGGCGTTTGACAGCCCAACTGCGATATGCGACGATCCCTCATCGCGGGGTGGAGCAGCCTGGTAGCTCGTTGGGCTCATAACCCAAAGGTCGCAGGTTCAAATCCTGCCCCCGCAACCATACGCAACTTCTGCCGAACGGCTTTCAGAGGTAGGGCGGCGAGAGCTTCCCTGCCTTTTTTGTTGTCAGATGGCCCTGGATGACTGACGCCAAAAAGGAGCGGGAACCGGCCGAAGGTACGCTGTCGGAAAGGGTCCGCCGGACCGTGTTGGGGGCGCCGCGCGACGTCACCGACACGTCGCAGCTGCACAGGATGTCGCTGATCGCGTTCCTGGCCTGGGTGGGGCTGGGAGCGGATGGCCTGTCGTCGTCCGCCTACGGCCCGGAGGAGGCGTTTCGCACCCTCGGCGAGCACACCTACCTGGCGATCGGCCTGGCCATCGCCACCGCGCTGACCGTCCTCATCATCTCCGCCTCCTACAGCAGCATCATCGAGCAGTTCCCGACCGGCGGCGGCGGCTACGTGGTCGCTTCCCACCTGCTCGGACCGCGCATCGGCGTCATTTCCGGCTGCGCCCTGGTGGTCGATTACGTGCTCACCATCACGGTGTCGATCGCCTCGGGCGGCGACGCCGTCTTCAGCTTCCTGCCGCACCACGTGCACCATTACAAGCTGGGCTCGGAGTTCGTGGTCATCGGCCTGCTGATCGCGCTCAACCTGCGCGGCGTCAAGGAATCGATCAAGGCCCTGCTGCCCATCTTCCTGGTGTTCCTGGTCACCCACGCCCTGCTCATCTCGTGGTCGGTGCTCGGCCATCTGCCCGAGGTGCCGATCGTCGCCCACCAGGTGTCGCGCGGCTTCTCCTCCGGCCTCACCACTCTGGGCCTCGGCGGCATGGCGCTGCTGCTGATGCGCGCCTACGCCCTGGGCGGCGGCACCTACACCGGCATCGAGGCGGTGTCCAACGGCCTGCAGATCATGCGCGAGCCGCGGGTCGAGACCGGCAAGCGGACGATGGTCTACATGGCGCTGTCGCTGGCGCTGACCGCCGGCGGCATCCTCGTCGGCTACCTGCTGCTCAACGCCCATCACGTCGAGGGCAAGACGATGAACGCCATCCTGGCCGAGAACGTCTTCGGCAGCTGGCACATCGACGGCATGCCGCTCGGCTACTGGCTGGTGCTGGTCACCCTCATCTCGGAGGGACTGCTGCTGGTGGTCGCGGCGCAGGCGGGGTTCATCGACGGGCCGCGGGTGATGGCCACCATGGCCACCGACTCGTTCTTCCCCCACCGCTTCGCCGCCCTCTCCGAGCAGCTGACGATGCAGAACGGCGTGCTGCTGATGGGGGCGGCGGCGCTGGGCATGCTGGCCTACACCCGGGGCAACATCCAGCTGCTGGTGTTCATGTACTCGATCAACGTCTTCCTCACCTTCACCCTATCGCAGCTCAGCATGTGCCGCTTCTGGTGGGCGAAGCGCGGCGAGCCGCGGCGCCGGCGGCATCTGTTCATCCACGGCATCGCGCTGGTGATGTGCGCCAGCATCCTGGTGGTGACGCTGATCGAGCGCTTTACCCACGGCGGCTGGGTGACGGTCCTGATCACCTCCACCTTCGTCATTCTCTGCTACCTGATCCAGGGGCACTACGCCCGCGCCAAGGCCGGCCTGCGGCAGCTCGACGACGTGCTCGGCTCGCTGCCGACGAGCGGCGAGCCCAACCGCGCGCCGCTCGATCCCAAGGCGCCCACGGCGGTGCTGCTGGTCAGCTCGTTCAACGGCTTCGGCGTGCACACCATGCTGTCGATCCTGCGTTTCTTCCCCGGGCTCTACAAGCAGTTCGTGTTCGTCTCGATCGCGGTGGTGGATTCCGGCACCTTCAAGGGCAAGGAGGAGCTCGAGGCGCTCGCCCGCCACCAGGAGGAGGACCTCGCCAAGTACGTGGACCTGGCGCGCCGCCTGGGTTTCCCGGCCGACTTCGTCACTCAGATGGGGATCGAGGTGGTGACCGAGGCGGCGCAGGTCTGCCGCCGCCTGGCCCAGATCTACCCCAAGGCGACCATCTTCACCGGCAAGCTGGTGTTCCGCCAGGAGCGCTTCTTCTACCGCCTGCTCCACAACGAGACGTCCTGGTTCATCCAGCGCCGCCTGCAATGGATGGGAGTGCCGATGGTGGTGCTGCCGATCCGCTCGCAGGTCTGAGCGCGGAGTGCCGGCCGCGGCGCCGCGGGCCGGGCGCTGGACCCTCGCGGGTCCGGGGGTCAGCCGCGCAGCGGCGCGGGCGCCGGCGACGCTTCCGCCGGTGGCCCGGACAGCTCGGCCGCGGCGCGGGCGTCCGGCAGGTCGGCGGCGGCCGTCACCTGGGCGAGCTCGACCGGCGCCGGCGCCGCGGCGCCGGGCCGGGCGCGGGGCTCGCGCTGAATGCGCCAGGTGAGGAAGCCGCCGCTGAGCATGAAGGCGGAGGCGGCCCAGAACGGTAGCGCGACGCTGGCGCCGAAGAGCCAGGTGGACCAGATCGGGCCCAGGAAGCGGGTGATGCCGCCGAACAGCTGTTGCACGCCCATGATCTGCCCCATCTCACCGCGCGGGCTGCGGCGCGACACCAGCGCGGTGGTGGAGGGGAAGAGCAGGGCGGTGCCGACCGGCACCAGGGTGACGATGACCGCGAGGCAGGCGATACGCAGCGGTTGCGACGTCTGCAACCAGGCCGGCAGCGGGATCGCCGCCATGCCGAGCGCCAGCGACAGGGCGCCGGCGCGCATCGCGCCGACCTCGCCCAGCCGGCGCACCGCCGGCCCCAAGAGCACGGCGCGCATCACCACCGAGATGACGCCGACGTAGGTGTAGAACCAGCCGATGGTCTTCTCGGTGACGCCGTAGACGTGGCCCAGGTACAGGCTGAGCACGGCGTTCATCGCCATGAAGGCCATCATGCCGATGGCGTAGACCCAGATCAGCGAGCCGATCGGCGACAGCGGCTGGCGCACCACCTCCCAGAGGCGGTGCCAGAGCGAGCGCAGCGGGCGCGCCGCGGCGGCATGGCCGGCGTCGTGCCGCCTCGACTCCGGCAGCCAGCGGCCGGCGAACGCCACGTTGAGCAGGCACAGGCCGGCGGCGAAGTAGCCCGGTCCCGAGCGCCCGAAGTAGCTGGCGAGCGAGCCGATCGTCGGTCCGATCACCACGCCGAAGCTGGTGGCGGCGGTCACCCAGCCGAGCGCCTTCGCCCGCTCCTCGGGCGCGACGGAGTCGCCGACGTAGGCCTGCACCACGCCGACCGTGCCGCTGCCCGCTCCCTGCACCAGGCGCGACAGGAACAGCAGCAGCAGCGTGTGGGCGAGCCCGAACAGGGTGTAGGCGGCGGCTGACAACAGCAGGCCGGCGAGGATCATCGGCCGGCGGCCGTAGCGGTCGGAGAGCCGCCCCCAGAGCGGCGAGAAGACGATCTGGGCGATGAAGAAGGTCGAGATCAGCGGACCGACGATGGAGGGCTTGGCGCCCATCCTGAGCACGTAGAACGGCAGCAGCGGCAGCACGATCATGGCGCCGATCATGTCGATGAAGACCGTCGCCATCAGCACCCACAGCCGGCGCATCGAAGCGCCGGAGCTGATCGGGGTGGCGGGATCGCCGGTATCGGCGGCGGCAGGAGTTGGCACGGACGGGCTCGGCAAGCGGCTCATGCAAGGTCCTCAGGTGCTACGGCCCTCGGCGGGGCTCCAGAGCAGGAAAGCCGCGGCGCTGCCGGCCATCAGCAACACGCCGTAGACGGCGCCCATTCCGAGATCCTGGAGCTGCACGTTGGCCAGGATCTCGATCGAAATGGGCCTGGTGTCATACGTATAGAGGACCACGGAAGTTACGAAGTCCCCGAGGGCGGTGATGAAGGCGAGGCCGGCGGCGGCGGCGAGCGCCGGGCGCAGCTGCGGCAGCACGACGCGGCGCAGCGTCCGCAGGCGGCCGGCGCCGAGCGCCGCCGCGGCCTCGGCGAGCGCCGGGTCCATGCCGCGCAGGCTGTCCAGGGCGGCGCGCCCGGTCAGCGGCAGGCTGCGCACCAGGTAGGCGAGCGGCAGCAGCACCGGCGTGCCGATGAGCACGAAGCGGCCCAGCCAGGGTGCGTCGACGCTGAAGGTGGTGGCCAGCGCGATGGCGAAGACGGTGCCGGGGATGGCCCAGGGCAAACCGACCAGCGCCTCCAGCACGCCGCCCAAGCGCCGCCACCCGGAGCGGCGCCGATCTCCCGGAGCGCCGGCGGTGCTGGCGGTGCTGGCGGTGCTCGCAACGGCGGTGCCGGCCAGCGCCGCGGCCAGCCCCAGCGCCACCGCCGCGGTGGTCGCCGCCGCCGCCATCCACAGCGAGTTGACGATCGGCCGCAGGTGGACGCGGTCGCCGAGCTGCGCGTAGTTGCCGAGGTTGAGCACCGGCGGGAAGGGTTCGGCGTTCCACGTCCAGGCCGGCACCAGCGAGATCAGCGCCATCACCAGGTGCGGCAGCAGCAGCACCAGCGCCAGCGAGTAGCCGCCGGCGGCGGCGGCGGCGCGGGTCCACGGCGAGGCGACCCGCCGGCGCGCCGGCGCCACGCCGCGCAGACCGCTGGCCGGGGTGACGCCGGCGCCGGTCCGCTGGGAAGCCCAGAGTCCGGCCAGCGCCACCAGCGCCAGCATCACCGTCTCCACCCGCGACATCGAGCGGTCGCCGTTGAGCTTCGAAGCCAGGATCTGGGTGGGCAGCACGCGGAAGCCGCCGCCGAACAGGTAGGGCGCCGAAAAGGAGGCGAGGGCGGTCATGAAGGTGAGCAGCGCCGCGGTGACCAGGGTCGGGCGCAGCAGCGGCAGGGTGACCCGCCACCAGCGGCGCGGGCCGCTTGCGCCGAGCGATGCCGCGGCTTCGAGCAGGGCCGCGTCCTGGCGCGCCAGGCCGGCGCGGGTGAAGAGGTAGAAGTAGACGTAGAACGAATAGGTGTGGACCAGCAGGATGGCTCCCGGCCCGGCCAGCTGCCAGGGAGCGTGGTCGAGCCCGAGCAGCGCCTGCACGCCGCGCGAGACGAAGCCGCTCTCGCCGTAGAGGAACAGGAAGGCGATGACCCCGACCAGCGGCGGCAGCGCCACCGGCAGCGCCGCCACCGCGCCCAGGAAACGGCGGCCGGGAAAGTCGGCGCGCTCGAAGATGAAGCCGAGCGGGATCCCCACCACCGCCGCCAGGACGACCGAGGCGAGCGAGATCCACAGGCTCCGCCAGAGCGCCAGCCACTCGTCGGGGCGCTGACAGAACTGCTGAAACCAGCGGATGGTCCAGCCGGAGGGGCCGCGGAAAGACTCCACCAGGGTGAGCAGCAACGGGTAGCCGACCAGCCAGGCCAGGAGGACCGCCAGCGCCAGAGCGGTGACCGCCGGGAGCGGCGGCAGCCGGCGCGGCTGCGTCGGGGTCTCCGCGTGCGGCGGGCGCCGGAAATCCGTCAAGGCCGCTCCCCTGGCCGCCGGCGGAAGATCCGGCCGGCGGCCGCGGACGTGCCGGCGGTGCGCATTCCCGCTGCCGGTGTGCCGGGAACGGACGATCCGGAGGCGGGATCGTCGGCCGCTGCGCCGCCGCCCTGCCTGCCAGCCGCGACCCTGGCTGCCACCGGCGCCACCGCCACCTCATCGCCGGCCGCCGCGTCGGCGGCACCGGCCGCCACCTCGACCTCGAGGCCGCCGGCCACCAGTTCGATCTGGTAGTAGGTTGCCGCGCCGGCGTAGCGCCGCTCGACCACCCGGCCGGCCAGAGCGCCGGGGGTGCCGGCGGCAACCAGCCGCAGCGCCTCGGGACGGACCACCAGCTCGACCGCCTCGCCGGCAACGAGCCGCTCGGTGGCAACCCCGGGCCAGGCGGCACCGGAGCCGGCGGCATCGGCGGGACCGCCCGCCGCCAGGCCGTCGAGCCGCACCCGGCCGGCGTCGCCGTCGCCCTCGAAGGTGCCGGGCAGCACGCTGGCACGGCCCACGAAGGTGGCCACGAAACGGGTGGCGGGCCGGTCGTAGAGATCCTCCGGCGTGCCCACCTGGTGCAGCACGCCGCCTTCGAGCACCGCCACCCGGTCGCCGAGGTGAAAGGCCTCCTCCTGCTCGTGGGTGACCAGCAGGGTGGTGATCCCCACCCGCAGGATCGCCCGCCGCAGCTCGCGGCGGGTGCGCTCGCGCAGCGCCGGATCGAGGTTCGAGAGCGGCTCGTCGAGCAACAGCACCCGCGGCTCCGGCGCCAGGGCGCGGGCGAGCGCCACCCGCTGCTGCTGGCCGCCCGAGATCTCGCCCACCCGGCGGCGCTCGAACCCCGGCAGGTCCACCAGCGCCAGGGCCGCCGCCACCCGCGACCGCACCTGGGCCTTCTCCAGGCGCCGCCCCTCGAGGCCGAAGGCGACGTTCTCGCCCACCGTCAGGTGCGGGAACAGCGCGTAGTGCTGGAAGACCATGCCGAAGTTGCGGCGCGCCGGTGGCAGCCCGCAGACGTCCTGGCCCTCCACCAGGATCCTGCCGCCGTCGGTGTCGGCGGTCTCGAAGCCGGCGATCAACCGCAGCGCCGTGGTCTTGCCGCTGCCGCTCGGGCCGAGCAGCGCCACCACCTCGCCGCGCTCGACGGCCAGGGTCAGGCCGTCGAGCACCCGCCGCGCCCCGGCAGCGGCGGCGCCGAAGGTCTTGCCGAGGCGGTCGAGCTGCAGGAAGGGCGGCATGGCCTCGATCTCAGAGTCCCGCCGCCTGGCTCCGGAGGGCGCCGGCGGCGCCGGTGAGCCCCGCCGCCTTGCCGCAGGGTGCGCCGGCGACGCCGGCCGCCGCGGTGAGGCCATGGCCGCGCACCGCGCGGTCCCAGGTGATCATCCATTCCCGCAGGTGGCTTTCGACCAGCCCCCGGTCCACCTCGGCAGGGACCATCGAGCGCAGCACCTGCTGCGCCCAGGGAGGCAGCCGCGAGGCGGGCAGGTCGGTGCGCGCCGGCAGCCGGAAGGCCTCGCGCGCCGCCAGCTCCTGACCCTCGACGCTGCCAACGAAATCGATGAACAGCTTGGCCGCCACCGGGTGGGGAGCGCCCCTGACCAGGCCGATCGAATCGTCGATCACCGGCGTGCCGCTGGCCGGGAAGCGGAAGTCGAGCGGCGCGCCCCGCCGCTTCTGCCAGAGCATGTCGGTCAGCTCCCAGACGGTGATCAACCCCTCTCGCCGATCGAGCATCTGGATCAGCAGCGCCGGGTTCTGCAGGTACTGCTTGGTCTGGGCGTCGAGCCGCCGCAGCCAGGCGAAGCCGCGGTCGGGGCTGCCGGTGGCGGCCACCGATCGCGCCAGGATCATGCCGAAGAGCGTGCGCATGGTGCCCGAGGCCAGCGGATCGCGGATCAGGATCTTGCCCTGCCAGCGTGGGTCGAGCAGGTCGTCCCAGTCGCGCGGCGCCGCGGCGGCCGGCACCGCCGCCGAGTTGAACACCAGCACCGGCGCGGTGCGGTAGGCGCCGAAGAACAGGTTGCGGTCGTCGCGGCTGGCCGGCGGCACGGCTCCGGCCCAGGGCGGCCGATAGGGCGCCAGCAAGCCGTCCGCGGCGCCGCGCACGAAGATCGTCCGCGGCCCGCCATACCAGACGTCGCACTGGGGGTTGGCGGCCTCCGAGCCCACCCGGTCGTAGACGTCCTGCGAGCCCATGTCGAGCCAGCGCACGTCGATCCGCGGATGGCGGGCCTCGAAGCTCTTTTCCATCAGCGACAGCAGGTCGCGGCCGTGCGGCGAGTACACGGTCAGCGGTGTGCGGCCGTCGGAGCAGCCGCCGGCGGCGCCAAACACGCACGCGACGGTGACGAAACGGGCAAGCAGCGCCGGCGCCCGCCGGGACCGGCGCGGCGGCTGGCTGCGCCCGGCCATCAGCGCAGCGCCAGGAGGTTGGCGAACAGCCGGTAGCCGCCCGGCACTCCCGCCGGCAGCTGCCGGAACAGGGCGAGGCCCGTATAGACGTACTTGCCCTTGCCGACGCTCGCCACCAGCAGCGAGCCGCGCTGCTCCGGGCCGCCGGGATCGGCCATGGCGAGCAGCGGCTGGTAGGCGGGGTCCCAGCTGTGCGCAAAGTAGAGCCCGCGCTCCTGCACCCAGCCCAGCCAGTCGGCCGGGCCGATCTTGTTGGGGGTGTTGAACACCGGGCTTGCCGGATCCAGCAGCTTGACCGGCGCGGTCTCGTCGGTGACCCGGTCGTGGGGACGTGCGATCTCGAGCTTGTAGGGCGCGAAACCGCCGTCGACGAACGGGTACTGCTGGTACTGCACGATCATCAGTCCACCGGCGCGCACGTAGTCGAGCAGCCGCGGATTGGCGCGCGCCAGCGCCGGATCGCTCTCGTAGGCGCGGCTGCCGATGACGATGGCGTCGTAGCGCGCGAGATCGCCGCCGGCCAGCTCGCCGGGCCCGAGCAGCTCGACCGGCACCCCCACCTGGCGCAGCTGCTCGGGTACCTGATCGGAAGCGCCGCGCACGTAGCCGACCTTGCGCAGCGGCGGCAGCTTGAGGTCGAAGGCGCTGACTTCGACGACGGCGCGGTGCGGGTAGGGCGTCGGCCGGATGTGCTCGAAATCGATCAGCGGCACAGCCAGGTCGAAGCGCGAGCCGTCGTCGAGCACGGCCGCCAGCCGCAGCGGATAGCGCCCGCCGGCCAGCGCCGGCGGCGGGCGCAGGGTGAGCGCCACCGCCACCGACAGGCCCTCGTCGACCTCTTCCGCGGAGGCGGCGGGCAGGTCGAACGGCCGCGGCGCGATCGCCGGCCAGGACGTCCCCTCCGGAGTCGCGTCGCAGGTCACCTCCAGCTGGCCGTGGACCGCCGCGCGCCGGTGGGAGGTCAGCACGATGCGCAGGTTCTTCGATTCGTGGCGAGCGAGCGGCCAGGCCTGCAGCGGCTCGGCCACCGCCACCTCCACCGCCGGCACGATGCGCAGCGGCCGCCGCACCTCCCCCAGCACCTCGTCGCGGTGGCGGTGCACCACCTCGCGATCGAGGACCAGCGGCACGCCGTCGAGGGTGAAAGTGAAGCGCGCGGCAAGCGGCGGCGGCCCGAACGGCTCGCCGCGCTCGGCCGGGGCGGCCTCGCTCCAGTCGTAGAGGCTTCCGAGGAGCGGCCGGCGCAGGAAGTACGGGGTCGTCGGCGGCGCCGCCGC
>DATGHG010000309.1:0-11582 GCA_035308185.1 Thermoanaerobaculia bacterium
TTCCGCTCGCGGGACGCGGGTGGCACCTGGCAGCGCATCACCTTCAACCTGCCGCCGAACGGTTACCCGATGGCGTTGGTTTTCGATTCCAACGCCGCGCACGGGTCCGCCCTCTACCTCGCGCTCGGGGGCTACGGCTTCTCCCATCTCTGGAAGCTCGAGACCCGGGAAGGCAAGCCCGACCAGTGGCAGGACCTCGACCGCGGGCAGCTGCCCGACGTCTGGGCCTCGGGTGTGGTGGTGGATCCAGCCGACCGGGACTCGCGGCACCTCTATGTGGCGACCGACCAAGGCGTCTACCGATCCGCCGACGCCGGCCGCGGCTGGCAGGCCTGGAGCGAAGGGCTCTACCCGGGCGTGTTGAGCGTGGAGCTGCTGCTGTCCTCGCCCGACCGGCTGCTGCGGCTGGTGACCCACGGCAGCGGCATCTGGGAGCGCCGGCTTCCCAGCCCCTGACGTCGGCGGCGCACCGCGCGCTCAGGGCGCGGCGGCGGGCGCCTCGAGCCGGGCCAGGCGGTCCGTCGCCGCCCACAGGCGACCGGCCAGGGAGTCGTCGCGCGCCTCGCGGCTCGGCGTCGCCGGGCGGCAGCGGTGGAAGTACTCGCCGGTCACGCCCTCCACCTCCGGCGCGGAGGCCAGGTGGACCAGCGTTTCGGCGCCCTGCTCGGGAGAGAGCGCGAAGCGCTTGGCGATGCGGATTCCGAAGGTGGTCGGACCGCCGGTTTGATCGCCGAAGCGGGTGGCCACGAAACCGGGATGCAGGCTGTTGGCGGTCACCCCGGTGCCGGTGAGCCGGCGGGCCAGCTCGCGGGTGAAGAGGATGTTGCAGAGCTTGGACCGGGAGTAAACCGCGAACGCCGGCCCGCCGTAGCGCAGCCAGAGCGCCAGGCTCCGGCTGCCGTACAGCCTCGCCGATTGCAGGTCGTCGAGGTCGACCGACCCGGAGCGGTGCGCATCGGATGCGGTGTTGACGACCCGTGCCGGCGCCGCGGCAGACAACCGATCCTTCAGCACCTGGGCGAAGACGAAGTAGGCCATGTGGTTGAGGGCGAAGGTGCGTTCCAGCCCGTCGACGAGCTGGTAGGAGCCGAACATGGCGCCGGCATTGTTGACCAGGACGTCGACGCGCGGCTCGGCCGCGGCGATCTCGGTGGCCACCCGCCGCATCTCGCTCTGGCGCAGGAGGTCGGCGTAATGGACGGTGTGGTCGGCGCCGGGTGCCTGCCGGCGCAGCCGCGCCAGGGCCGCCGCGCCGCGCTCGGGGTGGCGCGCCACCTGGACGATGCGCGCCCCCATGCCCGCCAGGCGCTCCGCCGCCACCTGCCCGATGCCGGAGGTGGCACCGGTGATGACCACGACTTTGCCCTTCATGTCCGCGGCCATGGCGTACGGCCGAGCCTATCATCCGGCCGGCGGATGCCGTCCGATCTCGATTTCTCCAGGACATGCCACTAGAGTGATGGGCGATGATCATCTCCAGGAAATCGCAGGCCTTCGCCATCTGGACTCTTGGGTCGCTCGGTGCGCTCTGGGCGCTCGTCGCGCTGGCCGCTTTCACCACGCCCGCTCTGGCGGCCGCTCCCGCCGCGGTCACCGGCGCCGCGCCGGCGGCGGACCGTGCAGCCCTGCTCGATCCGGGCGCTGCGCTCTGGCAGCGCCAGGCTCCGGCGGTTTTCCAGGCGCGCTTCGAAACCGGCCGGGGCCCCTTCGTGGTCGAGGTCCGGCGCGACTGGGCGCCGCATGGCGCCGATCGTTTCTTCGGCCTGATCGCGGCCGGCTTCTTCGACGACTCGCGGTTCTTCCGCGTCGTCGCCGGCTACATAGCTCAGTTCGGAGTGGCCGGCGACCCGGCCGTCACCGCGGCGTGGAAGGACCGCCCGATCCCCGACGATCCGGTGCGGCACGGCAACGCTCGCGGCACGCTGGCCTTCGCCATGACCGGTCCAGGCACCCGCCTGACGCAGCTCTACATCAACCTGGCCGACAACGCGCGCCTCGATCCGCAGGGCTTCGCGCCGATCGGCCGCGTCGTCGCCGGCATGGAGATCGTCGATAGCCTCTATGCGGCCTACGGCGAGCGCTCCGGCGGCGGCATGCGCGCCGGGCACCAGGGTCAGCTCCTGGCCGGCGGCAACCTCTGGCTCGACGCCGAGTATCCGCAGCTCGATCGCCTCTGGCGCGTGCGCCTCGTCGAGCCGCGGTGAGCCGCCGGCGCGGTTTCGCGAAACGGGCGCTCGCCGCCGTCGCGTTCCTGCCTCTGGCTTGCGCACGCTGGGCCGCGCCGCCGGTGCCGATGCGTTCGTTGCCGCTCGGCCACTCCGGCCCCACCGGGCGATGCCTGGTCGTGCTGCTCGCCGGACGCGGCGGCAGCCCCGAGGACTTTGCGCGGGCGCGCTTTCCGGAACTCGCCGGCGCCGCGGGTGTCGCCGCCGATTTCCTGGCCGCCGACGCGAGCCTTGCCTACTTCCTGCGCCGCAGCGTCGTGGATCGGCTCCATGACGACGTGATCGCACCGGCGCGAGCGCACGGCTATCGACAGATCTGGCTGGCCGGCATCTCGCTCGGCGGCACCGTCGCGCTGCTCTACCTGCGGGAGCGCCCCGCCGAGATCCAAGGCGCGCTGCTGGTCGCGCCCTATCTCGGCGAGCCCGCGATGTCCCGCGAGGTGGCCGCGGCCGGCGGCCTCGCGCGATGGAACCCACCCCCGGCGCTGCCGCCCGACGACCTTCAGCACCGCTTGTGGGCAGAGCTCAAACGACTCACCGGCCCTGGTGACTCCCATGGCGCCGTTGGCTCCGCGGGCGCCGGCGACCCGCCGATGCCGCTCTACCTGGGCTTCGGCGACCGCGACCGCTTCGCGGTTGCCGCCGGCCTGCTGGCGGCCGCCTTGCCCGCGGACCGTGTCTTCACGGCGCCGGGAGGTCACGATTGGGACACCTGGACGCGGATCTGGATGAAGTTCGTCGCCGTCGGCGCGCTGCCGCACCGAGCGCCGACGGTCACTCCCGCGGACCGACGTAACGGAGGGGATTCAGCGCGTGGACATCAGTGATATTGCTTTCGGCGTGACGGACTGGTCGACGATCGCCCCGACCGAGCATCGCGGCGAAACCGGCCGTGCTCACTGGCGCACTTGCCACTTTGGTGCGCTGCGCGTGCGGATGGTGGAGTACTCGCCCGGCTATCGCGCCGATCACTGGTGCGCCAAGGGCCACATCGTGCTCTGCATCGAAGGACAGGTCCACACCGAGCTGGCCGATGGTCGCGTTTTCGTGCTGAACCCGGGCATGAGCTACCAGGTCGCGGACGGGGCGGAGCCCCACCGCTCCTCGACCGCGACCGGGGCCAAGCTGTTCATCGTCGATTGAGCTGGCGCACGACGAGCCCCGGCCCGGAGGCCGGAGCCTCCGAGCCGGGGCGGGTCATTGCCTGGTCAGGTGGGTCAGGTGTGGAGGAGAGGGCGATCAGCGGTGGTGCGCAAAGCCGCCATGGAAGCCGCCGCCATGGAAGCCACCGCCATGGAAGCCACCGCCGCGGACCACGCCTCCCCGGAAGCCGCCGCCATGGAAGCCGCCGCCGACGAAGCCGCCGTGGAAGCCGCCGCCGCGGAAGAACGCCGGGCCGCGGCCCCAAAAGCCGCGCACGAAGACGCGACGGCCACCGTACCAGCCCCAGTGCGGACCGATCCACGCGGCGCCGACGAAGGGCGGCAGCACCCAGGCGCCGGGCACCCAGGCGTAGCCTGAGTAGTAGCCAGGCACCCAAACGTATCCCAGCCCAGGGGCCGGCACGCCGACGCCGACGTTCACCGCCACGCCGGCAAAGCTGGCGAGCGGTGCCATCACCAGAAGCGCCAGCGCAAGGACCATCGCCATCTTGAGGAGCTTGCGTTCGCGAGTGATCATGATTTGTTACCTCCTATGATTTCTACTAGCCGCCGAGGGGCACCGCTCTCGAATGCTTTCGGCCCCATCGCGGTTTCGATCAATCTGTAAGTGCAAGCCTGGTACCAGGCTCGCGGTTCCTGAGATCAGCGCCCGCGCCCCCTAGGCGACGGGTGGCCGCACAGGGATCTCCCATTCCCGGCGTCCTTTGCCGATGACTCGACCGTCCGAGGATGGAGGCGAAGGCAGGACGTCAGGCGGGCTGGGGCGGCTTGCCCAGGTCTTCTGCCGTCGTCCGGGCGCTCGCCGCGGGCGCCAGCCAGCCGTCGAGGGCGGCGGCGCCGCCGATCCACAGCGCGAGCTGGGTGGAGAAGCGCAGGCGATAGGCCTCGTCGCCGTCGACGAAGACGGCCATGGCCAGCACCCAGAGCACCGTCGCCAGCAGGAAGCCAAGGGCGACGGCGGCCGGCCGATCGGCGGTGCGCAGCCGGTAGGTCTGCCAGGCGGCGGCGGCGCAGAGCAGAGGGAAGCAGGCAGCGAACAGGGGTCGCCGCAGGCCGGCTCCTCCCGTCTTGATCGGCGACCTGCTGAAGCTGTTCCAATAGGTGTCGAGCGCCTTGGCCGCCACCTTCCCAGGCTGGTGGATCATGACACCGATGGCCCGCCGGCCGAGCTCCGCCGACATCCCGATCATGGCGTAGTGGTTCCAGTTGGGCGAGCCGTCATCCTTGCTGGTCATGGTCAGTGCCGGGATGCCCCGAAAGCGCTCGGGAACCAGCGCGAGAGCGCCGGCGCGAACCGTGTCGGCGCCCGGCAACCGCTCCCAGGAGAAGAGGGCCCATACCGGCGGCGGCGCGATCGCCAGACCGCGCGAGAGGTTGTAGCCCTGCCAGCTCGAGTAGCCCCAGACGCCGAAACGCAGCCCGTTCCTGACCGGCCAGGCGGCGAGCAGCGCCGCGGTGAGCGCCATCGCCGCCACGATGCGCCGCCGCATCGCGGGCGAGGCGGCGTGACTCCCGGCAACCGCGACAGCAACCAGCATCGCGCCCGCCCACAGGGGATGGAACAGGGCGCGGCTATAGACCAGCACCGCCACCGGCGCACAGAAGCCGACGCAGCCGGCGACGCCGGGACGGGCGACGAAACGGTGCGCGGCCAGGGCGGCCAGGCTCAGGCAGAGCAGCTCGTAGATCGGCGTGAAGAACAGCGTGAGATAGAAGTAGAACGCCGGATCGAGCAGCAGCAGCGCCATCACCACCGCCCGCAGCCACGGGCGCAGCCGGAGCCGGAGCAGCAGGCTGGCGGTGGCCGCCACCACCGCTCCGCCGATGAGGGCGTGCAGCACGAAGAGCCAGGTCTCGATCGCGACGCCGCTGGCGCGCTCGAGGGCGAGCGCGCCGCCCAGGATGAGGTTCAACAGCGGCGGCTGGCTGTGGAGGTTCCACAGCGACTCCGCCAGCCGCCCTGCCAGCAGCTCCCGCGGCAGCAGGTTCACGAAGGGCCACGGCACCCACATCCGATAGCCGGCGGCCATGGCGATCGCCAGGACCGCCAGGTAGGCCACCAGCCACGCGCCGACCTCCAGGCGCCCGCCCGTCCACGCGAGCTCGCGGCGCGCCGTCGCCATGACGTCCGGCTTCAGGGCAGAAGGACCATCTGCTGAAAGAGATGATCGAGGGCCTGGTCGGGCGAGTCGCAGAGTCCGGAGTGCACCGCGGAAACCTGGATGATGGTGCTGCGGGGGGCGACCAGCCAATGAAAGCGCTCGCGCCGCGACAGCCGGGCGATGGGGCCGCCATCCGGGCTGCCGGCGCAGATCCTGGGGATCGCGGCCAGGTGCTGGGCGACCAGCTCGACGTCCACCGCCGGCCAGAGCGCCGCCAGCCGCGGCGCGTTCACCTCCACGCGGGCGGCGAGGAAATCGAGCTGTAGGCAGAAGAGCACGACGCCGGCGTTGACCAGCTCGCCGCGCTCGACCCGCGGCACCACGCGCACCACCGCGTAATCAAACGAGCTCGCCGCCGGCACGCGCCGCCTCCTCCACGAACGCCGCCGACCGCAGGCGGCGGCCGAGAAACTCGAGATAGCCGGCGCGCTTGCCGGCCGGGGTCGCGGGCCCGGGCTCCGGCACCAGCCAGGCGTCGGGCACCAGCGCGAGCAGCCGCTCGAACAGCGCCTCGTCCAGGCGCGGCCGCAGGCGCCGGTCGGCTTCCTCGACGCGGCTCGCCCAGGGCAGCAGCACGTGGTTGCGGATCGCCGGGAAGCGGCCCTCGGCGAGCGCCTCGAGATCGCGCCAGGCGTGGTGGAAGTACAGCGCCGCGCCGTGATCGATCTGGTAGAGAGTGCGGTGCCACCAGAGGAGGTTGGGGTTGCGCACGGTGCGGTCGACGTTGGTGACGAAGGCGTCGAACCAGACGACGCCCGAGGCGAGGTCGGCGTCGACCGTATCCCCGGCGGCGGGATCGAAGCTGACCGACCCCGGCAGGTAGTCGATGCCAAGATTGAGGCCGACGCTGGCGCGCAGCAGCTCGCGGATCTCCGGGTCGGGCTCGTTGCGGCCGAGCGCCTCGTCGACCTCCATCAGCACGATCTCGGGGATCTTGAAGCCCAGCGCCCGGCCGATCTCGCCGGCCAGGAGCTCGGCCACCAGGGCGAGCGGTCCCTGCCCGGCGCCGCGGAACTTGACGACGTAGGTGCCGAGGTCGCTGGCCTCGACGATGGCGGGGAGCGAACCGCCCTCCCGCAGCGGGGTCACGTACCGGGTGGCGCAGACGGTGGGCAGCATGGCTCCGGCGCTCGCGGCGCGCTCACCCCGCGCGCCGCCACGCCGGGACGATAGCAGACGCCGGGTCGTGCGCGGCCCCGTTGGTGTATCGTGCCGGCGCATGGAGCCCTCCGGCCGGCCGCCGCGCCTCCGTTTCGAGAACGCCACCGCCGAAGCCGCCGCGGCCCTTGCCGCTCTGCACTCGGCGGTCGCTCAGGATCTGACGGCGCGGTACGGGCAGGGTCACTGGTCGCGGCAGACCTCCGAGAAGGGCGCGCTGCTCGCCCTGCGCACGTCGCTGGTGCGCGTTGCCTGGTGCGAGGACCGGCTCTGCGCCACCTATGCGCTGACCACCAAGAAACCCTGGGCGATCGACAGGACGTACTTCAGCGTCTGCACCAGGCCGCTCTATCTCATCAACCTGGCAGTCGACCCGCGGCGACAGCGCCAGGGCATCGGACGGCTGTGCATCGAGGACGCCAGGCGGATGGCCGGGACCTGGCCCGCCGACGCGATCCGGCTCGACGCCTACGACGCCGAAGCCGGCGCGGTGGATTTCTACGCCAAGGCCGGCCTGCGAGAGGTAGGCCGGGTTTCCTACAAGGGCACGCCCTTGGTTTATTTCGAGCTGCTGCTCTGAGCCGCCGAGGTGAGCATGACCGAAGGCCCCCCGTACACCAGCTGCGTCGAGCGCTTCCTCCGCTACGTCACCTTCGACACGCAGTCCAGCGAAACGTCCCAGACCTATCCCAGCACTGCCGGGCAGCTCGTCCTCCTGCGCCAGCTGGTCGCCGAGCTGCAGGAGCTCGGCCTGCGCGACGCCGCCATCGACGAGCACGGCTACGTCACGGCGACGCTGCCGGCCACCACCCGCAAGGCCGGCGTCCCGGTCATCGGCCTCATCGCCCACGTCGATACCTCGCCGGAGATGAGCGGCGCCGGCGTCAAGCCGCTGGTGCATCGCAACTACCAGGGCCAGGACCTGGCGCTGCCGGATGACCCCACGGTCGTGCTGCGCGCGGCCGAGATCCCCTACCTTGCCGAACGCATCGGCGACGACATCGTGACCGCTTCCGGGACCACCCTCCTCGGCGCCGACAACAAGGCGGGAGTGGCGGAGATCATGGCCGCCGCCGAGTACCTGCTGGCCCACCCCGAGATCGCCCACGGCGCGATCCGCATCGCCTTCACTCCCGACGAGGAGGTGGGCGCCGGCACCCGCTACTTCGACGTGGCGAAGTTCGGCGCGCGCTGCGCCTACACGATCGACGGCGGCCGCCGCGGCGAGCTGGAATTCGAAAGCTTTTCCGCCGATGCCATGACCTTCACCTTTCAGGGCCGCAACATGCATCCCGGCTACGCCAAGGGAGCGATGGTCAACGCCATCAAGGTGGCCGCCGACTTCCTCTCCCGCCTGCCCAGGGAAGGCATGTCTCCCGAGACCACGGACGGCCGCGAGGGCTACGTCCATCCCTACGTGATCGACGCCAGCGTCGACCGGACCGCGGTCAAATTGCTGATCCGCGACTTCCGGACCGCCGGCCTGGCGGAGAAGGAGAGCTTCCTGACCCGGCTGGCCGAGCAGGCCGCCGCCGCCTGGCCAGGCGCCAGCTTCACCGCCGAGATCGAGGAGAGCTACCGCAACATGCGGGAGGCGCTGGAGCTGCATCCGGAGGTGGTGGAGCACGCCCGCGAGGCCATTCGCCGGGCCGGCCTCGAACCGCGCGAGCAACCCATCCGCGGCGGCACCGACGGCTCGCGCCTCAGCTTCATGGGCCTGCCGGCGCCCAACCTGTTCGCCGGCGAGCAGGACTTCCACTCCCGCCGCGAATGGGTCTCCGCCCAGGACATGGACAAGGCGGTCGAGGTGATCGTCCACCTCGCCCGGATCTGGGAGGAGACGGCGCCGGCGTGATGCGCCTCAATGGCCGCCGCTCGCGGCACGCAGCAGATCTGCCTGGGTGGTGCCGGCGTCCGCTGGCCCATGCAGCAGGTTCAGGTACTCGAAGGTGCTCGGCAGAGTGACCAGCAGGCGATTGGCCCGCCGCTTGAGGTTGCCGAACACCCGCTCGGCTTCCTCGATCGCCGCCGGCCGGTGCTCGAGCAGCGGGATCCGCTCGGGGAGCAGGCCCATGCCGGTGAGGATGCAGTAGTAGCTCGAGTTCGGCCAGAAATTGCCGAACTCGTAATCGAAGTTGTTGTAGTAGTGGGCCATGTCGCCGTCGGCGAGCATGGCGCCCACCGGCAGGCCGGCCTTGTAGGTCTCGAGCGTCTCGAGGATGGCGTCGGACTTCTTCAGCTCCTCCCGGTTCGCGCGCCAGAATGCGGTGTCGTCGCGCTGGGTCAGGAAGTAGTGGCACTGGATGAAATCCCGCGAGTTGTCGAACATCTGGGCGATCTCGGAATTGAAGCGGTCGGCCAGCCGCGGAGCGAAGTCGCGGTCGGGAAAATGCTTGACCAGCTGGTAGATGGCGGCATAGATGAAATAGATGCCGCTCGACTCGAGCGGCTCGAGGAAACATGACGAGAGCCCGATGCCGACGCAGTTCTTGACCCAGGAGCGCCGGTTCCGCCCCGAGCGGAACTTGATCTGGTTGAGCGGCTGCTCCTCGGGCAGCCCCCAGAGCTCCCGGAACTCCCGGGTCGCCTGCTCCCGCGTGGTGAACCGGCTGGAGTACACGTAGCCGGTGCCGAAGCGGCCGCGCATCGGGATCTTCCAGGCCCAGCCGTGCTGCATGGCGATGGCGGAGGTGAAGGGCTCCACGCCAAGAGCGGCATCGTCATGCCGGACGGCCGACGCCACCGCGCTATCGCAGAGCAGGTACTCCGACGCATCCAGGAAGGGCTCTCCCAGCGCCTGGTTCATCAGCAGCGAGCGGAATCCCGAGCAGTCGACGAACAGGTCCGCCTGGTAGGCGGCCCCGGCCGTGGTGTGCACCGAGTCGACGAAGCCGTTCAGCGGGTTGAGCTCGACGCGATCGACGTCGGCGATCACCTGCCGCACGCCGCGGGCCGTCGCCCATTGCTTGAGATAGGCCGCCACCAGGTGGGCGTCGAAATGCCACGCGTAATACATCTGCCGCGAGCCGTCGAGGGCCCGCGGGCTCTTCTTGGCGTCGGCCAGCCAGGCGTCGGCGTAGCAGGCATAGTCCAGCGTGACGTCGAACCCAGCCTTCACCTTGCGCAGCCAGTATTGCTGGAGCGGGATGCCCTCGCAGGTCGGCACGCCGCCGAAGAAGTGATAGAAGTGCCCTGGGCTGCCCGGGCCGCCATTGCCGGCCCAGCCGACGTATTTGATCCCCATCTTGAACGAGCCGTTCACCTGCGGCATCCACTCCTCCTCGGGGATCCCGAGGAAGTCGAAGAAGACGCGCTGCAGATTGGGCACGGTGGCCTCGCCGACGCCGATCTTCTTGATCGATTCCGACTCGATCAGGGTGATCTCGACCGTCCCTTGCAGCGCCTTCGCCAGATAGGCGGCGGTCATCCAGCCGCTGGTGCCGCCGCCTACGATCACTACGCTCCTGATGGGCTCGCTCATCGCAACTCCTTTGTGGCCACACTCGCCGCCGGGTCCCCGCGTGAGGTGAGGAACCGGGCGGCAGTAAGCGTTTTACGCAGCCGCTCGATCAGCACCTGCAGGTGCGGCGGCGCCATCATCGTCTGGTGGTCGCCGGGGACGATCTGGGTCTCCAGCCCGGCTTCGGCCAGCTCGAGCCAGGCGCGTTCCGGCGCGCTGCCGGCGGGCTGCTGCCGGGCGCGGAAGAAGACGGCGCGGCCGGGATAGGGCGGCGGCGCGTAGGCGAGCATGGCCTGGTAGTTCGTCCGCCACAGCTCGATCCGCCGCGCCGCGGTGGCGCGATCGAGATCGGGCACCGGCTGCCCCGCGGCCGCCAACCGCGCGAGCACCCAATCGATCTGGCGCTCGCCGTCGAGCGCGGCCAGCTGCTCGCGATCGAGTTGCAGCCGGCTGCCGAAGATCTCGATCAGCACGTCTGCCGAGGAGCTGATGCGCGCCAGCGGCGCGCCCGGGCCCGGGGTGTCGATCATCGCCAGCAGGGCGACCCGCTCGCCGGCGGCGCGCAGCCGGCAGGCGACCGCGTAGGCCAGGGTGCCGCCGAACGATGCCCCCGCCAGGTAGTAGGGGCCGCGTGACTGCACGCTGCGAATGGCTTGCAGGTGACGCTCGGCCATCTCCTCGACCGTGGTCAGCAAGGGTGCCGCACCGTCGAAGCCCTGCGGCTGGATGCCGAGGATGGGTTGGCCGTCACGCAGGCCGGCGGCGAGCGGCGCATAACCGAAGACGCTGCCGCCCACGGCGTGCAACAAGAACAGCGGCGCATCGCCGGCGCCCGGCTCGAGCTCCACCACCAGGGGGTCTCGCTCCCCCACCAGGGGGACTTGCTCCCCCACCAGGGGGATTTGCTCCCCCACCAGGGGGATTTGCGACACCATGCCGCCGCCGCGGCGCGCCGTCTCGACCGCCGCCGCCAGCCCGGCAAGGGTCCTGGCCTCCAGCACGGCATGCAGGGACAGGCCGGCGCCGAACCTCTCGTTGAGCTTGGCGGTGAGCTGCAAGGCCAGGAGCGAATCGCCGCCGAGGGCCAGGAAGCCGTCGCCGGGGCGGACCCGGGGCACGCCCAGCATCCGCCGCCACAGCGCGGCGATCTCGCCGCCGACCTCGCCCAGCTCCTCGCCAGCCGCCGGTTCGCCGAGCGGTTCGCCAGCCGCCGCCACCACCTGCCCGGCCTCGCCGGGCGCCGCGACCGCGCCCGCCTCGCCGGGCGCCATTGCCGCCGGGGCAGCGATTGCCGCCGTCGTTGCCGGCGGGGGCCCACCGGCGAGTCCCGCGCTCAAGCGCTCCGCCGCCGCGGGATCCGGGACCGCCCAATAGCGGCGATGGTCCCAGGCGTAGGTGGGCGCCGTCACCCGCC
>DATGHG010000310.1:0-29462 GCA_035308185.1 Thermoanaerobaculia bacterium
CAGCCTCGCCAGCACACCTTGCCACTCGCTCCTGTTCCGCCGCCGAATAGCTCTCCGCCTCTCCGCCATGGCGCACCTCCTGGCGGGTCAGGCTGGCAGATTGGGGGGTGCAACGGAAGGTGCAGTTCGGAGGACGCTTACCCTGTGTTCGCGCGTCCGACCACGATAAGGATGGACGATGCGTTCTCCGTGATCACGCCAGTTGCGATTAGCTCCTTGCGGTAGGCATCAAGCTTGGCGAGCTCGATTCGGTAGACGTCGGTCGTCTTGACTTCCACGATCAGTGAGCGGCCATCATCCGATCTCCAGATCGCATCGAAGCCAATCCTTCCTCGGCTTCCACGATAACGGCCTGTCTCGATCTCGAATTCTAGCCTTCGACCGATTTCGTTGACGATGTCCTGCAGGGCCAACCCGCTATCCGGGAACGTCTCCTGCAAGCAACCCTCGGCGTACTCCTGTAGCATCGCCAGGGGGATAAGTTCTAGGTATTCCCGAAGTTCAGCGGACGCCCCGGATTCGTCCCGGAGCTTCCCGTCTCCGGCAAAGGAGATGATCTGCTGGATGTGTTTCGCGCGAAGCTGATCGGGGTCGGTGGTCCAGATTGTCGCGAGAGACATGGAGTTTCGACGGGCTTTAGTCCGTACTTTAGCACGGGTCTTGGGTAGGCGTCACGAGGCCGATGGCCTGCGCCCCTCCCATGGGGCAAACTCCTGGTGAGGTTGCCGCTCTTGGCGAAGTCCCCCCGCCCGCCGTTCTCAGCTCGCCCATGCCACCTGCTCGGAGTCCTTCCCGCCAGCAGCGACCTCAGCCTCGGTTTCTGCGGCCCCAGCAAGTCGAATCGCTTTACGGACTCTCGCGGAAATATCTCGCCCATGCTCGCGCGCGTGGCGACGGTCCACCGTTCTGTAAGCCCTCTGCAAGGCTGGTGCTGTACTCGGTGGCGAAGCTGGAAGCCTGGCTTGCTCAAAAATGGCGTGTGTCAACCTGCGACCCGGGGCCGGCGGAGTGAGCGCCCGAGGCGGGCACACCCACAGATCGATGAGGGCCGGAGGCCCCGGGCTGCCGCCAGCGGTCAGGTTCACCTTGACCACGATTCGCTGCTGGTGCATTCTCTAGTCATGGCCCTCAAGACGATCTCGCTCGACGCCGAAGCCTACGCGGCGCTCACTCGCCACAAACGGCAGGATCAGACCTTCTCGGAGGTCATAAAGGCTCACTTCGGCCGTCGCACGACCGGCGCCGACCTTGAAGAGGTGCTGGCAGACCTCAACGTCTCCGAAGACACCCTGGACGCTATCGAAGAGCAAATCCGTGCGCGCAGCAAGAGCCCGGCGCGCGCCGCGGAACTGTGATCCACTTCGACACCTCCTTTGTCGTCGATCTGATGCGGGAAGCCTCGGCGGGGAAGCTTGGGCCAGCGCGAGCCTTACTCGCCTCGTTCCGGCAGGACGAAGTGGCGATCAGCCTTTTTGTCGCTTGCGAGCTCGCCGCGGGAGTGGCGCTGGCTGCCCGCGCGGACGAGGAACGCGCGAAGGTGCAGAGAGCCTGTGCGAAGCTTCGCGTCGTCTACCCGGATGAAGGGTTCCCCGAGTCCTTTGGAGGGATTCTCCGCGCTCTTCGGCGTTCCGGGCGGAATGTCGGGACCATGGATGTATCGATCGCGACGGCTGCCATCCAGGAGAGGGCTCGGCTGGTTACCCGCGATCGGAAGGACTTCCTGGACGTACCTGACTTGAGGCTCATAGCTTACTGAAGCTCGGCGCGACATCCATCTCTTGCTCTTGGCCTTGGCGGTTCGTAGTGCCCGGCCGATGTCGTCGCGGTCGGGCGCTCGGTTCGCGTCCGGCGGCCCCGGCGGGGAGCATCGCAACGCATCCCCAGGTGATGAGCGGCCGTCCGTGCATCGCCGACACCCGGGTGCCCGTGATGGACATCGTCGCCGCGCGGCAGGCTGGCGTGCCTGACGACGAGCTGCTGGAGTACTTCTCGTCCCGCACCTTGACGCGAAGCGAGCTGCATGCCGCTCTCGCCTACTACTACGACCACCAAGGCGAGCTCGACGCGGCGCTTGCCGAGGATGCGGAGCTCGGCAGACAGGCCGAGCAGGACCAGGCACAGGCCAGCCGCTGAGCCGCCGCATGGCCGGCCGCTATCCGTTGCTCCTGGACGAACACGTCCCCCGTTCCCTCTCTCAGGCGTTGCGCCAGCTCGGCTGGGCGGTCGTGCGGGTCGTCGACCTCAAGGACCGCTTCATCCAGCCGCCCCCCTAGCGAACCCTCCGCACGGGCACCCGGACCACCATCGGGCTTGGTCCAGGCTGCCGCCACAGCGCCTTCCCCGTCGCGGCGACTCTCGATCTCGCCGGGCGATCAGCCTGGATCGCCAACCGCTTGCGACTCGCTCACCTTGCCGCCACCAGCGGAGCGGAAAGCCCGCGGGGCGAAGAGGCCCTGACAGGCCAACCCATCAGCGGCTCAGTGAATCAGAGGGGTAGGCAGTTGCACTTCGCTGTCTGGGTGGCGGAGCAGGTGCCCTGGGGAATGCAGCGCCCCGCGGCGCAACCGCCCAGCTCGGGTCTGCCGACGCAGCTCGTGGCGCTGCACGGGCCGCAGACCCCGCCCAGATCGGTGGACAGCGGCAGCATCGGCAGCGTCGGCAGCAGCGACGCATCCGAGCAAGCGCTGGCCGCCGGCGACATCTGCAACATCGAAGCCGTGGGAGCCGCCGGTGTTAGCGACACCGGAGCCGCCTTGGCGGCGGGAGCGTCAGCGGCGAAAGCGAAAGCGGGAACCAGCAGCGCGCCGACCAGCATCACCAGGATCGAACTCTTGACTTTCATCGTTTACCTCCTTGGTAAGAATCTACAATTATATGTGCGCTCAACACCTGGCGCGGGGCGCCCGTCACCGCGCCGTCACCTGACATCGTTTCGCCACGGTGGAACGCGGCGGCAGCCACGGCGGCCAGTTGTGCCGGCGCGAATCCCCCAGTTCCTTGCGTCGGGCTGCATCGGCCTCCGCATACGGGCCGGAGGTAGCCGCGCGTCCACGTAGTCGAGTACAGGAACCGGGAGCAGGGTAAGCGGCGCGTAACTCTGGGCCGGCAGCCGCGACGCTGCGGGGGATCTATCGCCTGCGCCTGACGGTCCCTTAGCCGGAGCGCGCGTCCTCCCTCCGCTGCGACAGGAGCACGGGGTATCGCAATCTCCTCAGCAACTGCGTAGAGTCTTCCACGCTGAGTCTGTGCACCTCGGGCAGTGGCGGCACCGGCGACACCGCGGGCGATGCGACCCGCTGTCGGCTGCCTGCAAAGCGGGTGCTGGGACTCTCGGACCGTAACCTTCAAGAAAGGAGCCGAGGTATGAAGACCAGATTCGCTCTGTTCGTCGCGGGCATCCTGTTGGTCGTGGCCATCGCCGGCGTGACGGCACTGCAGGCCGAACAGGCCGGCGCGGCCGTCCTCTCGCCAGCCGCATTCATCGCGTCGCTCAACTGTGGCGCCAACCTCACCACTCTGGCGAATGCCGACGTCGTCCCGGCGGCGAAGCCCCTGTCGGACCTCCAGACCTGCGGTAGCTGCAGCGCGAACCCGTGCAAGGGCGCCGTCGTCAACAACTACTGCAACAAGCCCGGCGGTGGGATCGGGCAATGCCTGCCGCCCCTGGGCAACAACTGCTCTGACGGCGTGACGTGGCAGTGCCAGTGCTGGTCCGGTCCGCTTCCCTGACCTGACCCCCAACGACCGTTCGCCCTTCCTGCTGCGCCAGCCCGGCGGCTCCGCTTCTCTGCAGCCGGGCTGGCGCCCTTCGCCGGCCGGGCAGCGGTCCGCGCCTGACCGCCGGCTTTTCAGGTAACATGAGTGCATCGGGTCCCAACCGCCGGCTGCCCAGGCAGATGAACCCTGCGATTTGGCGCCTGGTTCAGGGAGGATTTGCAAGTCCGCCGAGGCGGTGCCAGGAGGCCCGATGACACTTCTGGGACCGATCACGCAGGGTGAGCGCATCAACTCATTGGATGCGTTGCGCGGCTTTGCGCTGCTGGGGATCCTGCCGGCGAATGTCCTCATCTTCGGCATGCATTTCGCGGCGGCCAACGATCCGACGGTGGCGGGGGGCGCCACCGGTTTGGACTTGGCCAGTTGGGCGCTGTTACGCATCCTGGTCGAGGGCAAGATGCGCGCCCTTTTCGCGATGGTCTTCGGGGCCAGCGTGATCCTGCTGACCTCGCGGACCGAGGAGCGTTCCGGGGATACCGCCGCCGACATCTACTACCGGCGGAATCTCTGGCTGCTCTTGTTCGGCCTGGCGCACGCCTTCCTGTTGTTTTGGGGCGACATCCTCTACCCGTACGCTTTGTGCGCGCTGATCTTGTTTCCCTTCCGGAAGCTTCCCGCGAAAAAGCTGCTGATCATCGGCGGCTTGTTCATCGCGCTCAAGACGGGGTGGTCGGCCGTCGATGCGTTCCGGCAGAACGAGCGGCGGAGCCTTGCCGCCGCGGCGGACGCGGCCGAGAAGGTGGGCGGGAAGCCGACCGACGAGCAGACGGAGGCGAGAAAACAGCTGGATGCGCAGCGGAAACAGCGCAAGCCCTCGTCGGCAGAGCTGGAGAAGGACGCCCAGAGGTGGCGAGGCAATCCCTTGGAAGTGATCGGCGCACGGGCCAAATTCCTCGCGACATGGCATGGACTGCCGTACTACGACCCGGTGAACTGCGACATATGGAGCATGATGTTCATCGGCATGGGACTGTTCAAGCTGGGACTCTTGAGCGCCGCGAAACCGTACCGCACGTACGCCTCGATTGCGGTCATCGGGTACCTCATCGGAATCCCCATCAGCGCGTTCATCGCCTGGCTATTGCTAAAGAGCAATTTCGACCGCCTGACCTTTGCCTTCACCAACGTGGCAGCCGACGTCGAGCGGTTGCCGATCGCCCTGGCGCACATGGCGTCATTGATGATCCTGTGCAAGGCTGGCGTGCTCCGGTGGCTGACCAGCCGTCTGGCCGCCATCGGGCAGATGGCGCTCAGCAACTACATCTTGCAGTCCGTGGTGTGTACGACCGTATTCACTGGCTGCGGGCTCGGCCTGTACGGGAGGCTGGAGCGATATCAGCTGTACTACGTCGTCGCGGGATGCTGGGCCCTGTCGCTGGCTGCGAGCCCCATCTGGCTACGACACTACCGGTTCGGGCCGCTCGAATGGTGCTGGCGCTCGCTGACGTATTGGAAGAGGCAGCCGATGCGGCTGAGGCGCCCGCCTGGGGCCGCACCGGCGGCGGCAGCGGCCGCCTGAGTCCGCCGCGGCCGCGGCGCGCGCCGCAGAAGGACATGCGCGGGCGGCGCGGCTGGCCGCCCGCGTGGGGCGCTCACGCGGCCCGTAGACGAGGCGGGTAGGAGGTCAGGCCGTGCAGTTCGAGCACCCGCTTTGACACGTGCGGCAAGCCGTGATGTCGCAGCTCGTCGTCGCGCCGCCATCGGCCTCGTTCAGCAGGTCCTTGTCCAGATAACGCAGAGTCTCTTTGGCGAGCGAGAGGCGCTTGACTGATTTCTTCATCGTTCTCTCCTTATGATGGCTCCCGGGCGATCACGACCGAGCTGCCATCAGCGCGGCAGCGGCGCGGCAGGAGCACGATGGGAACCTGAACGCTATCACGATGACGGGACCTTGTGGCTCGTGATCCGGGGCGGGCACCCCGAGGCACCCCGAGAAGTAAGCCTTCGTTCACCACTTGACAATGTCTTCATGTCATCGCAAACTTGTTTTTTACGAAGGAGGAACGATGACCCTCAGAATGCGAATCCTGTCAGTCCTGTCCGGCCTTCTGCTTGCCGGCTCCATGGCCCTCGCCTCATCCGACACCGTGAAAGCCTCGCCGGCCGCCTCCGGCAGCCAGCCTCTCGCGGCCCTTCCGGCCGCGGCCTCCGTGTGCCCCAAGGCAGATTTCCTCGCCCTCTTACCCGCGCCTCAGGCCGCCGCCGCGATCGAGATCTGCGGTGCCTGTAGTGACGCGGACTGCCTGGGCAAGAGAGTGGGCTCCGCGTGCGGCCTGGAGGACATGCGTTGCAGCGTCGCCGTGCCCGCATGCACCGCGTCCGTGCGGTGCAAGTGCACGGTGATCTAGGCCGCTGCGCGAGACTCGCCGGCGGGTGCCAGATGCGTTTTGGCGCCGGGAATCACAGCAGGAATCCCTGCCCCGCCAAGCGGATCAGGTTCGCATGCGGGAGATCCGAGAGCTTGGTCGGAGACCTGGGGAGATGCAGTCGCTGGACAAGAACGTTGAAGATGTCCAAGCCGGCGTCGCCCTGGACACCCTGAAAGGCATACAGGCCCGGCCGTCGTGGATCGAAGAAGCAAACCGCGTACTGCTCCCCATACACCGGGAAGAGCCGGTACTCGCAAGCGCCGTCCAGCTGGCGGAAGGCCAGGAGCTCCCGCAGGCCTGGCTCCGAGAGCTCGACTTGTACGCAGCTCTGGACGGCGCGCCGCAAACAGCGCCGCCCGGTCGTGCTGCGATCCCATACCCGCCAGCTCGAACCGATGAACTGGACCCAGAGAGGCGCATCGGGGAACTCTTCGAGGAGCGTCTGGACGGCAGCGGCGGCGAAGACTCCTTCGCGCGTGGGAGGAGCGGCGAGGAGCTTCAGGATGTCATCCCAGGATGAGGGATCGGCATCGGCTCCGCGCGGATAGGGCATCGTGGTCAGGTGCAACTCGTCCTCGCGATGCATGGCGATGGAGCAGGCAAGACCGGTCTGCTCCTGCAGCACCACCACGAGCTGGGAGCGGAAGAGCTCGAGAGTCAGCGACGTTGGCGCGAAAGCATCGGGAAACCTGTCGACCCAATCCGCCACGTAGCGCTGCGAGGCCGGTTGGAGCTCCTCGATCTGGCCGACCTCCGCCGGCCTGGTGCGGAGCCGGGAGCTGGCAGGGCTCCATGCTCGGACGAAGCTTTCGGACTGCTCGAGCCGCGAGGCATTGTCGACGTAGCCGTCGCCGGGGTTGAGCAGGGCGAGGCTGCCCATCAGCCAATCGATGGGCGCTGACGCCGGGGCCTGCCCGGCGCGCCGCCGCTCGCACAGCAGGCGGAATTGGCGGCTGATGGCGTCCAACGTCCCGCCTTGCCGCAGGCACGCAATCGTCCTCACCAGACGGCGGTCGGGGCTGACCGGTTCCAGAAAAGCCTCGAAGCGCTCCAGGCTGGCCTCCGCGGGCGGCGGCAGACTGCCGAAGATATCCGGATTCAAGGCGTACAGGGCCAGGCCGAGCACGAGGTCGGCCTCGTCGGAGGCCCGCAAGAGGTCCTCCGGCGACCTGACAGGTCGCACCGGCAGTAGTTGAGCGAGCCGATCGAACCACTCGCGGTAGGGGGGCTGCCCGAGCTCTTCGGAAGGCAAGAGGCTCACCGCCTCGTCCAGGCCGGCCGGATCGTCGATGGCAACGTAGACCAGCTGGCTGTAGGTCGCCGTCCCTTCCTGCACGCCCCACATCTCCCGCAGGCAGGGGGAGAGGAGATCGCTCGGGAGACCCTTGTGGATGCCGAGAGCCAGGGTCTGGTAGAGCAGACCATAGGTGGTGTTGATGGTCAGCGTCCGATGGATCTCCTCATGGACGAGAGTGGCCCGCGACCACTGGTTCCGCGTCTGGATGGGAGAATAGACGACGGGTGGACCGCCGGGCGTGTATTGCCCCAGGGTCTGCAGCAGGTCGTCGCCGAGGCGTTGCCAGAGGGCCGCCTGCTCGACCCGCCGGGGAGGCGGTTTGCCGGCGGTCCAGCGGCGCAGGAAGCGATCCAACATCGAGAGCGCGCCCGATCAGAGCTCCCGGAGGCGGACCACCGGTCCGAGCTTGCGGACCGCGACTGCCGCCATCCGCTTCGCGCCGAACGCCTTGCCGAATTTTTCCAGAAAAGCGTCGAGCAAGGATTTCTTGGCGATCGCGAGACCGAGCTTGTCGCTCATGGCAAAGACCAGCCCCCCGTCTTGCAGCGCCTCGTCCTGCCGCACCTGTTCAGCCGCCTCGATCAGGGCCTGCAGGAAGGCGCCCAGCGTCGGGAAATCGTTTTCCGCACGCGACAGGGAGAGGTCGACGCGGATGGCCTCTGCGAAGTCGAGGGAGATGTCGCCTGGCGCATAGTGAGCGTCCACCAGGATGAGGTCGGCATTGCCACCGAATTGCCCGACGCCAGAAGCCCTCAGCGCGGTCCTGAACTCTTCGAAAGCGCGGAGATCGAAAGCGATCGCCGGCCGCGAGTCGTCGTCGCGGCTCGCGGCTGGCGTTTCCTGATCACCCTGGTCGTCCCGACGGTTCTCGGTGGTGGTGCGGTGCCAGCCCAGGAAGTAGAAATCGATGAGGTTCCTCGATTCCATGTCGACCACGCCGAACCGATCCACGAGCTCCTGAGCGGTGACATCGCCGCCATTGTGCTTGTCGATGACCAGGATCAGGCCCACCGGCATGACGAATTGATCTCGCCGGAATTCCTGTGCCAGCGCCTTGAGCCGGTGGAGGAGCTGCTGCTTGAAGATCGCTACGTTGCCGACAGGCTGCGCCAGGTACATCTCGACCCTCCCAGACGATGCTCCGGCGCGGGAGGTCAGGCCCGCGCTTGCAGCTCCGCGGCCGGCGTGCCCTGAATGGCGGCGTCGAGCAGCTCGATCATGTGCAGCACCGGCACTCGCCTTCCCGCGCGCTGCAGGCCGGAGGTGAGCTGCATCAGGCAGCCGGGGTTGGCCGAGACCACCAGGTCCGGGTGCGTCGAGAGACAGTTGCTCACCTTCCGATCGCCCAGCTCCGCCGCCGCCTCGGGCTGCACCAGGTTGTAGATGCCGGCCGAGCCGCAGCAGAGAGCGGCATCGGGGATCTCCACCAGCTCCAACTCGGGAATGGTGCCGAGCATCCGGCGCGGCTCGGCGCGCACTCCCTGGGCGTGCTGCAGGTGGCAGGCATCGTGGTAGGCCACGCGCAGGGGCAGCGGCTGCCGCACGGCGCGCGGCTCGAGCTCCGCCAGCACCTCGGAGATGTCCTTGCACCTGGCGGCGAAAGCCCGCGCGCGTTCGGCGTAGCGCGGATCGTCGCGCAGCAGGTGGCCGTATTCCTTCATCGAGGAGCCGCAGCCGGCGGCGTTGACGACGATCGTGTCCACGCCGGCCTCTTCGAAGACGTCGATGAGCCGGCGCGCGAAGGCGAGGGCCCTCTCCTCGAGGCCGGCATGGACCATCAGCGCGCCGCAGCAGCCCTGCTCGCGCGGGATGACCACCTCGCAGCCCTCGGCGGCCAGCACGCGCACCGTGGCGGCATTGACCTCGGAGAACAGCACCCGCTGCACGCACCCGGCCAGCAGGCCGACCCGCTTGCGCACCGCTCCCTGCGCCGGGACGTGCTCGGGCGGCAGGCGGGCGCCCAGCTCGCGCAGGGAGAGCGCCGGCAGCAGGGCCTCCATCGCTCGCAGCTTGCGGGGGAGCAGCTGCACCAACCGCGTGGCTCGCACCAGCGCGCGCAGCCCGGAAGCCTGGTATGCCCAGGCCGGCAACAGGGCTGCCCGCAACCGTCCGGGATACGGGAAGAGGCCGAAGATCAATCCGCGGTGGAGGGTCTCGCCGGGCGAGCGCCGGTAGCGCCGCTGCAGCTGAGCGCGCGTGGCCTCGATCAGCAGGTCGTATCTCACCCCGGAGGGGCAGGACGTCACGCAGGCCATGCAGCCCAGACAGCGGTCGAAATGCTGGACGAAGCTGTCGGTGAGGTTGGCCTTGCCTTCGGCGCCGAGCTTCATCAGGTGGATGCGGCCGCGCGGCGAATCCATCTCTTCGCCCCAGATGGCGTAGGTGGGGCAGGTCGGCAGGCAGAAGCCGCAATGAACGCATTTCTTGTACAGCTCCGCCGCCGGCGGATGGCGATCGTCGAAAGCCAGTTTGCGGTGGGTGCCGTGGGTGCGGTGGGTGACGTCGGCCGCTGCCATCAGATTCCCCCGAGGAAGCGGCCCGGGCTCAACGTCCCGTCCGGATCGAAGCGCTGCTTGATGCGCACCATGACCGGCTGTGCGTCGCCAGCGGGTCCCCAGACGTCGAGGCCGCGCTTGACCCCGAGCGGGCAGCCGAGCGCGACGATCGTGCCGCCGGGCTGCGTCTCGCCGGTGCCGGCCAGCTCCTCGCGCAGCGCCAGGAGAGTTGCGCGCAGCGCCGGCTCGTCGCCCTCCAGGCGCACGTAGCCGGCGCCGACCCCTTGCACCACCAGCCGCCAGGCCAGCGACCGCGCCGCGGCCGTGCGTTCGACCAGCGCACACACCGCGGCGATGCGCGCCGGCAGCACGCTGAACCTGGCCACCAGCGCCGGGGCGGCACCAGCCCAGATGGCCTGGTGCGCGGTCCAGAGATCGGCCGGCGCGTCGGCGGCGGCCGGAGTGGGAGCGGCCAGCTGCAACACCTGCTCGACCTGGGCCTGGATGCCGGCCGCCGTGCCATCGAAGCGGACGTCGAGCTGGGCGCCGCCGGGCGCCGCCCGCAGCTGCAAGCCGATCGGGGTCAACCTGGAGGCCAGGACCGAGAGCAACAGCTGGTTGAGCGCAGCGGGCGCGCCGCTGAAGGTCAGGCTGCGCGTCTCCCTGGGCAAGGGGTGGAGCCGGAAGATCGCCTGCACGATCACGCCCAGCGTGCCCAGCGCGCCGGTGAAGAGCTTGGCCAGGTCATAGCCCGCGACGTTCTTGACCACCTTGCCGCCGCTCTTGGCCAGCGTGCCGTCGGGCAGGGCGACGGTGATGCCGATGACGAGGTCGCGCAGCGAGCCGTAGCGGAGGCGCAGCGTGCCGCTGTCGTTGGTCGAAAGGATGCCGCCGATGGTCGCCCGTTCCGGCCACAGCGGGTCGAGGGCGAGGTGCTGGCCGTGCTCGGCGAGAGCCTGCTGCAGGTCGGCGACACGGCACCCGGCCTCGGCGATGACCGTCATGTCGGCCCAGGCATGCTCGTCGACGCGGTTGAGACGGGCCGTCGAAAGCAGCAGATCGCAGGCGGCGGGTGGATTGCCCCAGCCCAGCTTCGTGCCGCCGCCCCGCGGCGTCACCTTGAGGCCGGCGCCCCGGGCCCAGCGCAGGCAACGCGCGAGGTCCTCGGCGGTGCCGGGCTCGGCGATCATCCGCGGCGCGACGCCGTCGAAGGCATCGGCCGCGGTGGCCGCCCGCAGATGCTCCTCTCCCAGGACCGCCGCCAGCTCCGACCACGAGACCTGCTGCACGGCCGCTGGCATCGCCGGCTCTCCCGCCGCTAGTAGCGTTGCGCCACGCCCGCGGTCTCGAGCGGATGCGGTGCGTAAACGCCCGGTTTCTCACCGCACAGGCGCGGCCGGGGAAAGATCTTGTCGGGATTGGACAGATGCTCGGGATCGAAGGCGCACCGCACCAGCTGCATGGTTGCGAGGTCGGGCTCGGCGAACATCTCGGACATGAACATCTTCTTCTCCTCGCCGACGCCATGCTCGCCGGTGATGGAGCCGCCGGCCCTGATGCACAGGCGCAGGATCTCGCCGGCCAGCTCCTCGGCCAGCTTGTCCTGTCCGGGCACCGCGTCATCGTAGAGCACCAGGGGATGCAGGTTGCCGTCGCCGGCGTGGAAGACGTTGGCCACACGCAGGCCCCTCTCGGCGCTGAGCCGGCTGATCTCGCTCATGACGAAGGGCAGCGCCGTTCGCGGGATCACGCCATCCTGCACGATGTAGGCGGGGGAGATGCGTCCCACGGCGGCGAAAGCGGCCTTCCGTCCCGTCCAGACGCGAGCGCGCTCGGCATCCGACTGCGCGAGGCGGATCTCCCAGGCGCCGCAGCTGGTGCAGGCTTCGACCACCTCCGCCATCAGGGTCGCGACCTCGGGCGCGGGGCCGTCGAGCTCGACCAGCAGCAGGCCGCCGCAATCGGGATAGTTGGCGTGCACCGCGGCCTCGGCGGCTTGAATCGCCAGGTTGTCCATCATCTCGATGGCCGCCGGCAGCATCCCCGCGGCGATGATGGCGCTCACCGCCGCGCCCGCTTCATTGGTGGAATGGAAGGCCGCCAGCAGCACCTGGACGACCTCCGGCTTTTTCATGATGCGGAGGATGACCTTGGTGGCGATGCCGAGCGTGCCTTCCGAGCCGACGAAGACCCCGCACAGGTCGTAGCCGGGACGGTCCAGGGTGGTGTCGCCGAAGTGCGCCAGGGAGCCGTCGGGCAGCACCACCTCCAGGCCCAGGACGTGCGTGGTGGTGAAGCCGTACTTCAGGCAGTGAGCGCCGCCCGAGTTCTCCGCGACGTTGCCGCCGATCGAGCAGACCTGCTGCGAGGAGGGATCGGGCGCGTAGAAGTAGCCGTCCGGCGCCACTCGCGCGGTGACGTTGAGATTCATCACGCCGGGCTCCACGACCACTCGCAGGTTGGGCAGGTCCACCTCCAGGATGCGGTTCATGCGCGAGAGGCCGATGACGATGCCGTTGGCCGCCGGCAGCGCGCCGCCGCTCAGCCCCGTGCCCGAGCCACGGGCCACGAACGGGATCCGCTCGCGATGACAAACCCGCACGATCGCCTGCACTTCTTCGGTCGAGGTCGGCAGCAGCACCGCCAGGGGGAGCACCCGGAACACGGTGAGGCCGTCGCACTCGTAGGTGCTGAGCTGCTCGGGCTCGGTGATCAGGTCCGGCGCGCCGACGATGGCGCGAAACTCGTCGAGGATCCTGGCTTCCAAGGGGGTGCACTCCTCTCACCACGGGGACCGGCGTTCGCGCTCATCCGCGGACGCCCCCACGCACTCACCGCCTGGGCGCCGAAGAGATACCAGTAGCGAATGCCCGGTCCCGGCCGGCATAAGCCCTGATGTCGTCGTGGTTCACGCAGACAATCCTACCATCCGGCACCGCCGCTCTGGTTCGGCCTCAGGCTCCCACACTCAGCGGTCGTGGGCAGCGGCAACCGGCGGGGAGAACAGGCGCGTAGCCTTGCGGCTGATTGATGCATCATCGCTGCGCCGCGGCCACGAGTCTCTCGAATTCGAGTGAGAGATCGCTCCGGGAGAGAGCCTCCTCCAGCAGGCGCAGCAACGATCTCACGCGTACAAGATCGAGCCGGTCTTTCTGCAACTCGATGATGCCGCGCACGTCTTCGACATCCTTGGGCCTTCCCGCGAGCAGCTTGGCAGCGATCAAATCCTCCGGACTGATCACTGGCACGTCCGTTCCCGCCATGCTCATGACCACCGCCCGCTCCAGGAATTCCTCCTCCAAGCCCGGGCCGGCAAGCACCAGGTCCAGCGGCAGCTGCGTGGAGCGATGGAGAAAGGGAAGAACGCGGGTCCGCGCCGCAAGTCCGCGCCAGTCCGAGTATCGAAGATCGAATCCAGCGCGTTGCATCGCTGCGACGAAATCGTCTTGGCACTCGACGATGGTCACTGTGATATCGACGTCCGCTGTCATCCGCGGACGCCCCCACACGCTCACCGCCTGGGCGCCGAAGAGATACCAGCGATTCCCGCTGCGGCCCAGGACCGGAGCCGCGGCCGTCAGCACTTCCTGTACGGCCGAATCAACGGACACTGCGCAGGCTTGCCGACACCCGGGCGTGCACCGCGAGATCCTCGGCGCGTTCTTCCTCCGAGGGCCAGTCGGGCCGCAGGCCTCGGACATGCAGGCGCAGATCTTCGGCGACCGCCAAGGCTTCCACCAGCGAGAGAGCCTGCTTACGCTCGATCCAGAAGCGGCGCTTGAGGTCCTCCACCAATGCCCAGTCCCGGCCCGCGTAGGCCCTGATGTCGTCGTGGTTCATCCCAGCAATTCTATCATCCCGATCCGCCGCTGAGGCTCGGTTTTCGATCCGGTAATAGGAGCACGCGTGTGGCCTTGGCCTCCAGCTCGATCGCCGGCAGGGCGACCGGTCCCTCATCGCCGGCCAGCACCGGCCGCACGCACTGCCGCCGCGGAGAGTGGTTGACGAGCATGCCCACGGCGCGCCCGGGTCCGGTGAGGACCGCGCACTCCACGTCCGGCACGTCGGATGCGAGCCTTGGCTCGACGCCTGCCTCCCGGGCCAGCCAACGGTACAGCTCGTGCCATGGGCCGGCTTCGAGCAGCCCCGGCCGATTGAGCGCCTCCTCGAAGGGCGCGTTCAGGAACACGACCTGGCCGCGGCCGCAGGCCCACCGCGTCAGCGCCGGGCTGCCGTCGGCGAAGCTGGCGAGCACCTCGGCGCCGAGCGGCGCGACGACCGCGGCGGTGACCGCCGGCTCGCCGGCACCGCGCTGGCGCGCTGGATAGCGGACGCCGCGAAACTCGAAGGTTGCCTCATGCCCCTCCCGCCGCGCGAAGTCGACCAGCCGGACGCCCAGCAGCTCCTCGCCCAAGAAACCGTGAAGGTAGTCGCCGAGCGATGCGTACAGGTGGCCGCCCTGCTCGACGAAGCGGCGCAGGCGATCCAGGTCCGACTGCCGCAATCCGTGCAGGCTGGGGGCCAGCAGCAGCCGGTGGCGCGGCCCGGGCTCGGCGACGAGCTCGCACGGGAGCTGGGCGCGCTTGGCGAGCGCGAAGGCGTAGAACCGGCCGACCGTGGAGTCGAGCGGCTGCCGGAGGTAGCCGCCGGGGAGCTCGTCGCGGAGCTCGCGGGCGAGGATGGCCACCGGCGAGGGCTCGGGGCGCAACCCGGAGAGCGTCGCGGCTTCGGCGGCGAAAGCGCGCAGCACGCCCAGCGCTGGCTTCTCCCTGCCGCGCTCGTCCAGCAGGCCGACCCGGCGCTCCTGGGGGCGCAGCTCGAAGGGCTTGCGCGCCGTCGCGAAGTCCTGCCAGCACCAGACCGCCGCACCGGCGCCGCCGTTGGCAAGCTGGGCGTGCAACGCCGCGTCGAGGTAGCGCGCCGTCGTCTCCTCGTCGGCGCCATAGCAGCCGAGCTCGTCGAGCACCACCGCGCCGGCGCGCGCGCCGAAGCGAGTCAGGAACGAGGCCAGCAGCGTCGATTTGTACGCCAGCCACGACTCCGCCTCGATCGGCGTCCACACCGGGAAGCCGTGCAGCGCCACCAGGCCGGTCGGCGCGGTGTCCTCCGGCCTGAACAGGTGGCTGCCGAAGGCGGCGCCGGCGTCGTTGGCCTGACAGACCAGGGCGCCGGGGTGCTCGGCGAGGATCGCCGCCGCCAGCTCGGCGACCCAGGAGCGCACCGCGGGAGCGGACAGCTCCATGGCGGCGGCCGGGGCCACCTGCGGCAGCTCGTCGCCGAGGTCGTAGGCGACGACGTTCGGCCGGTCCCGGAGCCGCCGGGCCACGACCCGCACATAAGCGGCGGCGCGCGCCCGCATCTCCGCGTCCGTCCAGAGGTCGCGGCCTCGCCGCCATTCCAGGTCGAAGAGCTGGCCGTTCATCCAGATGGTGAGCAGCGAGGGCAGGCAGGCGATGCCGCGTTGCCCGGCAAGCTCGACGAAGCGGACCAGGCGGGTGAGCACCGCCTCCTCGTAGCGGCCCGGCGCGGGTTCGAAGTCGCGCCAGAAGAGGAAGAACCGCACGACGTTGACGCCGCTCGCCGCCATCGCCGTCAGCGCCTCCGCCACGGCGGCCTCCGACCAGTCGCGCCAGTAGTCGCACCCGGCTGCCGAGGGGTGGAAGTTCACGCCGACGACCGTGAACGGCTCGCCATCGCGCCGGAGCCGGCCTTCCTCGACGGTGAACATGGACCGCTTCATCAGCCGCGCCGGCCGCGGGCCGCGGCGATCGCCGCTTCCAGCGCGTCGCAGACCGCCGCGACGTCCGCCGGCAGCAGCCGGGCGTGCATCGGCAGCGACAGGAGCCGCGGCGCCACCGCCTCGGTCCGCGGCAGCACGCCGGGAGGCGAGGCGGCCCGTTGCCGGAAGTGGGTGAGCAGGTGGGCGGGAGGGTAGTGGAACCCCACCTCGATGCCGGCGGCCCGCAGCCGCGTCACGATCTCCCGGCGCGGGAGGCCGGCCGGGAGCAGCACCACGAAGAGGTGGTGGCAGCTGTCGCCGGCGCGGCCGGCGAACGGGATCTCCAGGCCGTCGATCCGCCCCAGCCGCTCGCGGTAGCCGGCGACCGCCTGGCGGCGGACCTGCCGCCCCGCCGGCTCGCGCTCGAGCTGAGCCATGGCCACGGCGGACGCCAGCTCGGTCGGCCGGTAGTTGTAGCCGAGATCCGCCACGTCGTAGTCGATCTCGCCGCTGCGCAGGCGCTCGGGCGCGGTCCGGGAGATGCCGTGCGAACGCAGCCGCCGCGCGGCCTCGCGCCGCTCCGGATCCGCCACCACCAGCACCCCGCCCTCGCCCGCCGCCACGTTCTTGGTGACGTGCAGGCTGAAGCAGCCGGCGGCGCCGATCGTGCCCAGCATGCCGCTGCCGCTCGGGCCGGCGACGAACGGGGCGTGCGCCGCATCCTCGACCAGCAGGATGCCGCGGCGCTCGCAGAGCCGCAGGAGCTCGTCGATAGCGGCGGCGTGGCCGCCGTAATGCATGGCGACCACGGCCCGGGTGCGGGGGGTGAGGCGCCGCTCGACGTCCGCCGGGCTGAGGCAGAGGTCCGAGTCGCCCGCGATGTCCGCGAAGACCGGCGTCGCGCCGCAGGCGGCGATCATCGCCGGGCAGGCCACGAAGGTGAGCGAGGGGGTGATGACCTCGTCGCCCGGGCCGATGCCGTGGATCAGCAGCGCGAGGTGGAGCGCCGCCGTGCCGCTGCTCACGGCGACCGCCGCCGGCACCCCCAGGCGGGCCGCGAACGCCGCCTCGAACGCGGTCGTCGCCGGACCTTGCGCCAGCCAGTTGGAGCGGATCACCCGCTCGACGGCCGCCGCTTCGGCGTCGCCGGCGCCCGGATCGAACAGCGCGACGCGCCGCTCGCTCATGCGCGCCCTGCCGGCAACGCGGCGGGGAGGAAGTCGCGGGTGTGAGCCAGGAAATCGGCCTCGGCCAGCCGCAGCGCCTCGGCGGTGCCGACGTCGTGCCAGCGCTCGGCGAGCTCGCGGCCACCCACCGGCCGGCCGGCACCGAGCAGGCGCAGCAGCGCTTCCGGCATGTCGAGACGGCCGTCTCCGAGCACTCCGAGGACCTCCGGCTCGAGGACGTAGACGCCGCTGGCGCAGAGCGGCCGCAGCACCGGTTTTTCCTCCAGGCTCCGGACACGGCCTGCCGCATCCGTCTCGACCACGCCGAACGGCACCGGGATCGGCGGCCGCACCAGCGCGACGGTGGCCGCGCAGCCGCGGTCCAGATGCCAGCGCCGGAGCGCGGCATAGTCGAAGGCGGTCAGCAGGTCGCCGTTGACCACCAGTGCGGTCTCCGTCCAGTCCGCGACCAGGCGCAGCGGACCGGCGGTGCCGAGGAGCGTCTCCGACCGGGAGTAGTCCACGGCCAGACCCAGCAGGGCGCCATCCCCGATCCGCTCGCGGATCGCCTCGGTGGCCGGCGTGATGCACAGGGTGGCGCGCTCGAAGCCCTGGGCGGCGAGCTGCCGCAGCAGGATCTCGAGCAGGGGGACGCCGCCGATCGACGCCAGCGGCTTGATCTCCCCGACACCGTCCGTGCGCAGGCGGCGGCCGAGGCCGCCGGCGAGCACAATGGCCCGGCCGCAGCCTGCGTACGGACGCCGCGCGGCGCCGCCGCGGTCCCGGACCGAGGCGTACGCCGCCTCGATCCGCTCGCCGACGGCCTCCCAGGTCAGCTCGCGCGCGGCACGCTGCCGCCCCGCCTCGCCGAGCCCGGCCAGCCGCGGCGCGTCGGCGAGGAGCGCCGCCAGCCCGTCGGCCAGCGCCGCGGGCTCGGCGTCGAGGATCACGCCGTCGACGCCGTGCCGCACCACCTCCTCCGCGCCGTCGAAGGCCGTCGTCGCCACCGCCTTGCCGCACCGCCAGGCTTCGACGAAGCTCACCGGGAAGACGTCCTGCTCCGTCGGCAGGCAGAGGACGTCGCAGGCCGCGAGCGCCAGGCGCTTGCCGGCATCGCTCACCAGCCCGAGATCGACGATCCCCGCGCCGGCCCCCGGCCGCGGCACCGGCCGCGGCTCGCGGCCCGACCCCGGCCGCGGCTCGCGGCCCGAGCCAGTACCGTCGAGGCAGTGGTCGTCGCCCGCGGGGCCGGCCACGACCAGCACCGCATCGCCCAGGCGGGAGCGCAGCCGGGGCATCGCCTCGACCAGGCGCCAGAGGCCTTTCGAGCGGAGCCGCCGCGCCAGGAAGAGAATCGTCGGCCCCCCGATGCCGTGGGCGGCGCGGAACTCGTGCACCGAACCCGCCAGCGCCGGGAGGTCGGCGCCCTGGCCGATCGCCACCGTTCGCCCAAGGTTCCCGAGGTCCGGCGCAACCGTCGCCAGGTGCCTGGCCTCCGCGGCGGTGAGCACCAGGACCGCCCTGGCCGCGGCCAGGACGCGCCCGCCGAGCGCCGCATCTTCCCAGATGCCGCTCGCCGAGGCGGGCGTCACCACCAGGGGGGCGGCGCACGCCTCGCTGACTGCCAGCGCCGCCGCTGAGAGGCGCGCCGAGACCAGGTCGACGAGATGGATGACGTCGGGGCGCCAGCGCCTGGCGGCCTCGGCCCACGGGCCATGGACGTCGAGGACTTCCATCCCGGCCGGCGCGCCACCGTCGCGCGCCAGCGAGCGCGGGTCGGTGGCGAACGCCACGCTGTGGCCGCGCCGTAGCGCCTGCGCCGCGGTTGCCGCCGCCATCGCCTCGGCGCCGGAGCGGCCCGGATAGGCCCCCTGATGCAGGACCATGAGTCTCATCCGGCGCTTCCCGCGAGCGTGGGCCGCCTGGCGCCGCCGGCCTCCCACTCGGCGCGGTACCACTCGAACGTCCGCGACAGCCCTGCCGCCAGCGTCACGCGGGGCGCGAAGCCGGTGAGGGCGTGGAGGCGGGCGAGGTCGGGCACCCGGCGCTCCGGCGAGCCCGGGGGCGCTGCATGCACCGCCAGGGCCGGGGCATAGCCGGCCAGCCGGCAGACGCGGCGCGCCAACTCGTCGGTGCGGATCTCCTCGCGAGCGTCGCCGACGTTGACGATCAGCGGCGTATCCGCCAGCACCGCCATGGCGGCGAGAGTGGCGGCTACCGCGTCGTCCACGTGACAGAACGCCCGCGTCTGCACGCCGAAGACGGCGAACGGTTCGGCGCGGTCCAGCGCCCGCAGGATGAACTGCGGGATCACGTGCGCCTGCCCCATCCGCGGCCCGTAGACGTTGTGGTAGCGGACGACCAGCGCGCGCAGGCCCAGCTCGCGAGCCGCCTGCAGCACCAGATGCTCGCCGGCGATCTTCGAGACGGCATAGGCGGAGCGCGCAATCTCGGGATCTCCCGCCACCAGCGGAGCCGTCTCCGGCGTCGGCAGGGGTGCCAGGCCGCGGCGCACCGCCTCGGCATAGACCTCGCTCGTCGAGGTGAAGCAGAGGCGCAGGCCGCGGTGGCCGCGAGCCCACTGCAGCAGGTTGGCGACGCCGGCGAGGTTGTCGTGGAGCGTGGCGAAAGGATGGGCGCCAACCTGCTCCACGCCGAGGCGAGCCGCGAGATGGTAGACGGTGCCGAAGGCGGCGGCGTCGAGCGCTGCCGGCAGCGGGCGGGTCAGGTCGTGCGCGATCACCCGCACATTGCCGGCCAGCGCCTGCCAAGCCGCGTCCCGCGCGCCGCGGGAGAAGTCGTCCAGCAGCCAGACCTCCTGGCCGCGCTCGACGAGCGCCGCCGCCAGCGCCAGGCCGATGAATCCCGCTCCACCAGTCACCAGGATGCGCTCAGGCACGACCGAACCTCAGGTACCGAACCGCGGCCGGCCACGCGCCGTGCTCGGCGTCGCAGACGCCCCACCCGTCCCAGACCACCCGCGGCCGGGGGTCCGTGCGGAAGATCGGATACAGCGGCGCCCGGCCGTAGCCCGGGTGGTCGTTGAGCAACAGGATGATGTCGGCGCGCGCCGCCCCGTCCGCCAGCTCCACCGGCTCGGCGTCGAGCCTGCGGAGGGCCGGCGCCGCCACCTCGAAGTCCTGCAGCAGCAGGCGATCGACGCGCCCGCGCAGGCGCTCCACCAGCGCCACGGCGGCCGAGCCGCGGGTGTCGTCGGTCTGCGGGCGGCCCTTGTAGGCGACCCCCGCCAGCAGCACCGTCGCGCCGGGGAGGTCGATGCCGGCCGCCGCCGCCGCCTGCTCGACCCGGTGCCAGGCCAGCGCCGGCACCGCCTCGTTGAGCTCCCGCGCCGCGCGGACGAGGCGGGACTCCGCCGCCCCCGCGCCGAGCGAGTGCAGCAGCAGATAGGGGTCCTTGGTCAGGCAGCTGCCGCCGACGAAGCCCGGGCCGCAGAGGTCCGGCCGGGGATAGTGGTGATTGGCGGCGTGGATCAGCTCCGCCGCATCCAGGCCGAGGCGCTCCGCCAGCAGCGCCACCTCGTTGCCGAAACCATAGATCACGTCGGTGTGGGCGTTGTTGATCAGCTTCACCGCCTCGGCGGCCGAGGGCGAGGAGACCCGCACGACCTCGACGCCGAGCCGCGCGAACAGCGCCGACGCGCGGTCGGCCGCGGCCGGCGAGGTGGCGCCGACGACCTGCGGCAGGGTGCGCAGCTCGGCGAGCGCGCTGCCCTGGATGGTGCGCTCCGGACACATGGCCAGCAGCGGCTCGGCAACGGCGGCCGCGAGGATCGGGGCGACGAGGCCCACGGTCGTGCCCACCGGCACGGTGCTGCGGACGATCACCAGGGTGGCCGCGTCCATCGTGTCGCGCACCTGCTCGGCGGCGCGCAGCAGCTGCTCGAGGCGCGGCTCCGGCGGCGTCCACGGTGGCCGCGACGGGGGCGGCGGGGGATCGACCGGCGTCGCGACGCACAGGAACACGGTGGGGACGCCGCGCGGGATCTCCGCGGCGACGGCGAGCCCGCGCCCGGCCTGGTGCGCCAGGGCCGGCGCAAGGCCGCTCTCGGCGAACGGCGCCCGGCCCGCGGCAACCGCCGCCCGGACGTCCGGATTCGCCTCGACGCCGGCGACCCGCATCCCGGCCTCGGCCAGCGCCACGGCGAGGGTCAGCCCGACGTACCCCAAGCCGACGACCGCGACGTCGCACCGATCCATGGGTGGTGTTCGCTGTTCCTGCGGCGGCTGGGAGCGTGGCGAGAGCGGCCGATCGATCACGAGCTAGAGTGCCACGGCAAGAGGCAGAGGGGCAACCGAGGGGCAGTCGCGCTACAATGGCAGCGCCGGAGAGGTTCATGCGGTCGCCGCGCCGGCTTCGGCTGGCGGGGAGGAAAGTCCGAGCTCCGACGGGCAGCATGCTCGCTAACGGCGAGGCGTGGTGACGCGACGGAAAGTGCAACAGAGAACAGACCGCCCGGCCCTCGGGTCGGGTAAGGGTGAAACGGTGCGGTAAGAGCGCACCGCTCCACCGGTGACGGTGGAGGCACGGCAAACCCCATGCGGAGCAAGACCAAATAGGGGAGCGGTATGCGGGCCGCCCGTCCCGCCCTCGGTCGGCCTGGCCGGCCGGGGCCGCTTCCGGGTAGGTTGCTAGAGGCCGGCGGCAACGCCGGTCGTAGAGGAATGACCGCGGGCCGGCGCTTCGGCGCCGGCACACAGAACTCGGCTTACGGACCTCTCCGGCATCTTGGCTGAGAACTCCCAGGACACGGCGCGCCTGCCGCCGCCCGCCGGCCCGGGCGACCGCGTCGGCGTCGCGGCGCTGTCCGGTCCGGTCGATCCCGAACGCCTGGAACAGGGCCTCGCGGCGCTGCGCGGCCTGGGCTTCGTGCCGGTGGTGGCCGACAACGCCACCTCGCGCCACGGGCTGTTCGCGGGCGGCGACGCCGAGCGCCTGGCCGCTTTCCACCGCCTGGCCGCCGATCCCGACCTGCCGGCGATCTTCTTCACTCGCGGCGGCCACGGGCTGCTGCGCCTGCTGCCGGGCCTCGACTGGGAGCTGCTGCGGCGCCGGCCGCGCGCCTATGTCGGCTACTCGGACCTGACGCCGCTGCTGCTGGCGGTGGTGGGGCGGCTGGGGCTGGCGACGTTCCATGGCCCGCTGGTGGCCGGCGAGCTGGCGCGCGGCCTCACCGCCGGCGAGCGGGAATCGCTGCTCGGAGCGCTCGCCGGCCGCTTGCCGGTCGAGCTGCCGCTCGGCGGCTGGCTGCGCCAGGGCGAGGCGGCCGGCCCGCTGCTCGGCGGCTGCCTGAGCCTGTTGACGGCGACGCTCGGCACCGGCTGGTTTCCCGACCTGCGCGGTGCGCTGCTGTTCCTCGAGGACGTCAACGAGCCGCCCTACCGTCTCGACCGCATGTTGACCCACCTTGCCCTGTCAGGTAGGCTCGAAACCATCGGCGGGATGATCCTCGGCCATCTCGATGCCGGCGGAGTTTCCGGGAGTCCCGCCGGAGAGGCGAGTCGAGCGCCGAGCATGGAACCCCTCCAGACCTGCCAGCTCCCCCAGCCCCTGCACGCCCTGATCGCGGACAATCTCCGCGGCCACGGCTGGCCCCTGGCCTGGGGGCTCGCGGCCGGGCATCGCTCTCCCAACCTGACGCTGCCTCTCGGGCTGCGCGCCTGCCTCGCCGCCGGCCCGGCCGGCGGCCCGCGCCTGGCGATCGGCTGATGAACGGTCCCGTCTTCAAGACCACCGGCAGCCCGCCGCGGAAGAACCTGGCGGCGCTGTCGGTGAGCTTCAACGCCGGCGAGACCATCTTCCGCGAAGGCGATCTCGGCACCGAGATGTACATCATCAACGACGGCAAGGTGGAGATCCTCAACCGGGTGGGCGAGGACGAACGGGTGCTCGCGGTGCTCGAGAAGGGGGACTTCTTCGGCGAGATGTCGGTGCTCGAGGACCTGCCGCGGGCGGCGACCGCGCGCGCGCTGACCGACTCGCGCCTGCTGCAGATCAACGGCTCGACCTTCGACCAGATGCTACAGGCCAATCCGGAGATCGCGGTGCGCATGATGCGCAAGCTGTCGCGGCGCCTGCGCGAGACCGACGACCTGCTGAAGACCAGCTTCGGCAGCCGGGTGTCGCCGGTGTCGAGCGAGATCCCGAGCCTGGCGGCGCAGATCCCGGCGGAGGGTCAGGAGAAGCTGGTGCACGCCTCGGGCATGGAGTTCCCGCTCTCCGCGGGCCCCGAGACCACGATCGGCAGGCGCGATCCGGTGACCGGCATCTTCCCCGACGTCGACCTGACGCCGGTGGACAGCCAGCGCTCGATCTCGCGGCGCCACGCCAAGATCTACCGGCGGGGAAACAAGTTCTTCCTCGGCGAGGAGATCGGCACGATGAACAGCACCTTCCTCAACGGCGCCAGGCTGGAAACCGGCTTGCCGGGGGAGATGCAGCCGGGGGCCGAGCTGCGCTTCGGCGTCGTGGAGCTGCGGTTCGAGGTCCCCTAGCTCTGAGGGACGCCCCCGGCCAGTCGTCGTCGCGAGGGGCGCCGGCGGTGCGCGCCACGCCCGCGATGCCGGCCACGCCAGCTGAGCCAGCCAACGCCGGCGCCGCCCTGCGGGTGCTGCTGGTCGCCAATACGCTGCCGCCGCGCGACGTATCGGGAGTCGGAGAACAGGTGCTACAGTTGGCCGCCGGCCTGCGGCAGGAGGGCGCCGAGGTGGCGGTCCTGGGGCGCGGGCCCGGTGGCGTGGCCGGCCCGAAAGTGCTGTTCCCGCTCTTCGCGGTGCCTGCCGTGTGGTGGGCGCTGCGCCGCTTTCGTCCCGACGTGGTGCAGGTGCACGAGTCCGACGGCGGCCTGGCCGCGCTGCTGGTCGCCTGGCTGGCGCCGAGCCTCACGCCGCCGCCCCGGCTGGTGGCGCTGCTGCAGGTCAGCTACCGCGAGGAGCGGCGGGCGGTGCGGACGCTGCGCTGTGGCGGCCGAGTGCTGGCGCTGCCCTCGGCGGTCGAACTGCGCTTCCGCCGCTTCAAGGCGCCGCTGCAGATCGCGCTGGGCTGGCTGACGGCGCGGGCGGCCGATCGAGTGCTGGCGCCGAGCGTCGCCACCGCCGCCGAGCTCCGGCGCGATTACCTGGTGCGCGAGGTGGCGGTGGTGCCCAACGCGATGGGAGACGCGCCTCCCGAGGGCGGGGAGGACGCGCCCGCGCCGGTGGCGGATGCTCAGGCTGGTTTGGCCATGATGCCGCCGGGCGTCGGCGGGGCGGACGGGTCCGGCTTCCTGCTGGTGGTGGGGCGGCTGCGGATCCGCAAGGGAGTCGACGTGCTGCTCGCGGCGATGCCGGAGCTGCGGCGGCGGGTCCCCGCGGCGCGCCTGCTGATCGCCGGCGACGGCGAGCATCGGGCGGCGCTGGAGCGCGCGGCGGCGGCTCTCGGGCTCGGCGAGGCGGTGAGCTTCCTGGGCCGGGCCGGCGCGCCGCGGGTGCGCCGCCTGCTGCGGGGCGCGGCGGCGCTGGTGGTACCCTCCATCTACGAGGGCATGCCGCTGGTCGTGCTGGAGGCCATGGCGGCGTCGCTGCCGGTCGTCGCCAGCCGCGTCGCCGGCATCCCGGAGGTGGTGGAGGACGGCAAGACCGGCTGGCTGGTGCCGCCCGAGGATCCGGCGAGCCTGGCGGCGTCGCTGGCCGCGGCGCTCGCCGATCCGGCCGAGGCGCGGCGGCGCGGCGAGGCCGGCCGGCGGCGGCTGGACGAGCGCTTCCGGCCGGTGCACGCGGCCCGGCTGTGGCGCCGAGCGGTGCTCGGCGGCGGGCCGGGCGAGGGGGAGGAGACGATTTCGCGATGAAGATGGGACGCGCCTTGCTCGCCCTGGGGTTGCTGGGGACCGCCGGCCTGATCGCCGCGGCGGCGCTCGGCTACGGGTTGACGGGCGCCGCCGACACCCAGGTGCGGGCGCACGTGCTGCTGAGCCTGGCGGCCTCCCTGGTGCTGATGTTCTCGCACACCTGGATCGTGCTCTACCTGCTGGCGACCGGGCGGGTGATCTCGGGGGTGGTGCGCGAGAAGGGCTTCGAGTCGGAGCTGCTCGAACGGGCGCGGCGGCCGCGCCTGCGGGCGATCCTGCTGCTGCTGGCGGCGCTCGCGGCGGTGGGCGGCACGTTCATGAGCGGCGGGGCCGCCCTCTCCGGCACCGCGCCGGCGGCGCTCCACCATGCTCTCTTCTACGTCACTCTCCTGCTCCAGGGCGGCGCCATGTTCGCCGAGCGCCGCGTGCTCGCCGACCAGGAGAGCCTCGCGATCGAGCTCGGCCGGCGCCTGCGGACCGATGGCGCCTGAGGGCTCCGGGCGCCCGCCGGCGGTGACCGCGGATGCCGACGGGCGCCGCCGCCAGGCGGCCGCGACCGGGCAGGTCGCGGTGGTGCTGGTGAACTGGAACGGCGCCGCCGACACGCTGGCGACCCTGGCGTCGCTGGACCGGTGCTCGCGAGGGGCGGCGCCGGCGCTCCGCATCATCGTGGTGGACAACGGTTCGAGCGACGGTTCGGTGGCGCGGCTGCGGCGCGAGCGTCCCCGGCTCGAGGTGATCGAGAGCGGCGGCAACCTCGGCTTCGCCGGCGGCAACGAGGTGGGCATCCGGCATGCGCTCGCCGATGCCGCGGTCGCCTGGGTGCTGCTGCTGAACACCGACGTCGAGGTGGATCCCGGCTTCCTGGAACCGCTGCTCGCCGCCTGCGCCGACCCGCGGGTGGGCGCCGCCGGCCCGAAGATCTTCTACTTCGATCCGCCCGATCGGCTGTGGGCGGCCGGCGGCAGGCTGCGCATCCGCGAGACGGTGACCGAGGAGTTCGGCCGCGGCCAGCCGGACGGTCCGCGCTTCAACCGGCCGGCCGAGGTGACCTACCTCACCACCTGCTGCCTGCTGATCCCGCGCGACGCGCTGGAACGGGTCGGGGCGCTCGATCCGGCCTACTTCATCAACGTCGACGACGCCGACTGGTGCCGGCGGGCGCTCGACGCCGGCTACCGCCTGCGCTACGTGCCGGAGAGCCGCGTCTGGCACAAGGTGGCGGCCGCGAGCGGCGGCGCCTACACCCCCGGCAAGAACTTCCACACGGCGCGCAGCAACGCGGTCTACGTGCGGCGCCACGCCGGACCGGCCGGCTTCGCCGGGTTCCTCGCCGCCAACCTGCTGGCGCTGCCGGTGGCCTGGCTGCGCGAGCTGCCGCGCGGCAACGCCGGGGCGGTCACGGCCAAGGCGCGCGGCCTGCTGCACGGGCTGCGCGAACCGCTGCCGGCGCCGCCGCGCGGGCTGGCGGGGCGCTAGTGGCCTGGATCGCAGCGGGTTCGCCCGAGGGGCAGTGAGAACTAAGGAGAAACCGCCGCGCATGAGCACCACCCTGATCTTCACCGTCGTCATTCAGATGCTGCTGCTGCTGCTGTCGATCTCCGCCCACGAGGCGGCCCACGCCTGGGTGGCCGACCGCTGCGGCGACTCGACGTCGCGGCTGCTCGGCCGGGTGTCGCTCAATCCGCTGCGCCACATCGATCCCTTCGGCTCGGTGATGCTGCCGCTGCTGCTGGTGGGTTTGCCGTTGCTGGCCCCGGGGACGCAGATGCCGGTCTTCGGCTGGGGGCGGCCGCCGGTGGTGCTGGTCAAGAACCTGCGGCGGCCCTACTGGAACGCGCTGATGGTGAGCGCCGCCGGGCCGGCGGTCAACCTGTTGCTGGCCGGTCTGGCGACGGTCGCGGTCGGGATCGCGGCCGCGGTGGCGGGGGGCGATGCGCGCAAGGCGGCGCTGGCCACGCTGCTGGGCCAGATCGACGACGGCTCCGGCCGGCTGGCCGGCTTTCCGGTGATGTTCACGCTGGTGCGGCTGGCGACGATCAACGCCTTCCTGGCGGCGTTCCACCTGCTGCCGCTGCCACCGCTCGACGGCGGCCAGATCGCGCTGCAGATGCTGCCGGCCGATTGGGCCGAGAAGCTGGCCGCGCTGCGCCCCTATGGCCTTATGATCGGCATGGCTCTCGCCATGTTATGGGTGGTGCCGCTGCTGGTGCTGCCCTTCCATATCATCCTGCTGCTGGTGATCAATGCGTAGCGGCCGGACGCTGCCCGTGGAGACGCCGTGACCGAGCAAAAGAAGATCGTCCTGTCGGGGATGCGCTCGACGGGGAAGATCCACCTGGGCAACTACTTCGGCGCGCTCAAGAACTGGGTCGAGCTGCAGGACGCCTACCGCTGCTACTACATGGCGGCGGACCTGCACGCGCTGACCACCGACTACGCCGATACCTCGCAGGTGGCGGCGAGCACCATCGAGATGGTGACCGACTGGCTCGCCGCCGGGCTCGATCCGGAGCGGTCGGTGATCTTCGTGCAGTCGCTGGTGCCGGAGCATGCCGAGCTGAACCTGCTGCTGTCGATGATCACGCCGCTGGGCTGGCTCGAGCGGGTGCCCACCTACAAGGAGCAGATCGCGCAGATCGAGAACCGCGACCTGGCGACCTATGGGTTCCTGGGCTACCCGGTGCTGCAGACCGTCGACATCGTCATCTACCGCGCGCACTACGTGCCGGTGGGCGAGGACCAGGCGAGCCACCTCGAGATGGCCCGCGAGCTGGTGCGGCGCTTCCATCATTTCTACGGCGAGATCTTCCCCGAGCCGCAGATCCTGCTGACCCCGACGCCGCGGGTGCCGGGCATCGACGGCCGCAAGATGTCGAAGTCCTACGGCAACGCCATCAACCTGGCAGACCCGCCGGAGGTCATCCGGCAGAAGTGCATGCAGATGTTCACCGATCCCCAGCGCCTGCGGCGCAGCGACCCGGGGAGGCCGGAGGTCTGCAACCTCTACGACTTCCACCGGCTGATGTCGCCGCCGGAGGTGCAGGAGGAGGTGGCGCGGCAGTGCCGCGCGGCGGCGATCGGCTGCGTCGACGACAAGAAGCTGATCGCGCAGCGCATCATCGACTACCTCGAGCCGATCCGGCAGCGCCGCGAGGCGCTGGCGCGCGACCGCGGGCTGGTGCTCGACATCCTCGAAGCGGGGACGCGGCAGGCGCGCGAGCGGGCGCAGGAGACGATGGAGCGGGTGCGCGCGGCGATGAAGCTCGACTACTGGCCGGAACGACGGTCGCGCCGCCCCGCGGACCAGGCGGCGGCCGAGGTGCCGGTATGAAGCGAGGTGGCGGCGGCGGCAATGGCGGCCAGGAAGGCAACGCCGGCGGCGGTGATGGCGGCGTCGGCGGCGGTGATGGCGGCGCCGGCGCCGCGGAGCTGCTGCCGGCGTCGTGGCGCGTCCAGCTGCCGGTGTTCGAGGGACCGCTCGACCTGCTGCTGCACCTGATCAAGCTCAACCGGGTCGAGATCACCGACATCCCGGTGGCGACGATCTGCGATCAGTTCCACGCCTACCTGCAGCTGATGGAGGAGCTCAACCTCGACGTCGCCGGCGACTACATCTACGAGGCGGCGGTGCTCATCCACCTGAAGTCGAAGATGCTGCTGCCGCGGCCGGCGGCGAGCGCGGGCGAGCCCGAGGAGGACCCGCGGCAGGATCTGGTCGAGCGGCTGCTCGAGTACCGCCGGTTGAAGGAGGCGGCGCAGTCGCTGGCGGAGGTGGATCGGCTGCGCGGCGGCGTCTGGACCCGCCGGCCGCAGCCGGTGCCTTCGGCGCCGGTCGCCGAGGACGATGCGATGGAGCTCGGCGAGGTGTCGCTGTTCGACCTGCTGTCGGCGCTCAAGCAGGCGCTGCAGCGATATGACCGCGAGCACCCGCCGCCGCTGCTGGTGACCGCCGACGCCTTCTCGGTACGCGATCAGTTCGACCGCCTGCTGGGGGCGCTGGACGCCGGCCGGCCGTTCGACCTGCTGGCCGATCTGCGCCAGCGTTCCTGCCGGGCGGAAGCGATCGCCTGCTTCCTGGCGATCCTCGAGCTGGCCCGGCTCAACCTGATCCGGGTCCACCAGACCAGCAACGGGGAGATCCTGGTTTACCGCACGACCCGCGAGCTCGGGGCCGAGGATCGGGAGGCGATCGGCGCATGAGCGAGCGGGGCGAGCTCGAAGCGGCCATCGAGGCGATCCTGTTCGTCTCTTCGGAGCCGGTGCCGCGCGGCCGGCTGGTCGAGCTGTTCGACGAGGACGACCGGGAGGCGGCGGCGGCGGCGCTGGCGGCGGTGCTGGAGCGCTACGGCGGCGAGGCGCGCGGGGTGATGGTGGAGGACGTGGCGGGCGGCGTGCGGCTGGTGACGCGGCCGGAGATGGGGGTCTGGCTGCGGCGCTTCTTCGACGTCGCCGGCAGCAGCAAGCTGTCGATGGCGGCGCTCGAGACGCTGGCGATCATCGCCTACCGCCAGCCGATCACCGGGCCGGAGATCCAGGAGCTGCGCACCGTCAGCCCGGTGGGGGTGCTCAGGACGCTGCTCGAGAAGCGGCTGGTGCGCATCGCGGGACGCAAGGAGGTGGTGGGCAAGCCCTTCCTCTACGCCACGACGCGGGAGTTCCTGGTGCACTTCGGGCTCAACAGCCTGCGCGACCTGCCGCCGCTCGAGGAGTTCGAGGAGACCTTCGGCGCGGGGGCTGGCGGCGGCCGGCTGGCGGCGGCGCCAGGCGAGGCAGGTGGGGCGGGCGAGCCAGGG
>DATGHG010000311.1:0-7070 GCA_035308185.1 Thermoanaerobaculia bacterium
GCGGCGGCCCCGGCGTGGAGCCTGGCGCGGCGCATCGGCTTCCGCTTCGCCTTCAGCTACCTGATCCTCTACAGCTTCCCCTTCCCGCTCTATTACCTGCCCATCCCCGGCCTGCCGGCGGTGTTCCAAGCCTACTCCGGCTTCTGGGGCGCCGTGGTGGCCTGGACCGGCAGGCACGTCCTCCATCTGAGCCGCGGGGTCCCTCCCCTGCGCGTCCAGACCGGCAGCGGCGACACCACCTACGACTACGTGCAGATCCTGTGCTTTGCGGCCTTCTCGGCGCTCGCGGCGCTGGTCTGGACCGTTGCCGCACGCCGGGTCCGTGACCACCGCCGGCTCGACGAATGGCTGCGGATCTACGTGCGCTACGTGCTCGGCGCGACCCTGCTCAGCTATGGCATGGCCAAGGTCATCAAGACGCAGTTCCCCTCCCCCTCGGCGGACCGCCTGCTCGAGCCCTTCGGCGATGCGTCGCCGATGGGCCTGCTGTGGACCTTCATGGGGTACTCGACCCCCTACACCGTCTTCGCGGGCGCCATGGAGCTGCTCGGCGGGGTCCTGCTGTTCTTCCGGCGCACCACCACTCTCGGCGCGCTGGTGGTCATCGCCGTGATGACCAACGTGGTGATGCTCAACCTGTGCTACGACGTGCCGGTCAAGCAATACTCGATGCACCTGCTGGCGATGGGCGCCTTCCTGCTGCTTCCCGACGTGCCCCGGCTGGCCAACGTGCTGGTCCTCAACCGCCCGGCGCTGCCGGCGCGCCTCGCGCCGCCGCTCGCCGCCCGCTGGGCCAGGATCTCCGGCCTGGCGCTCAGCATCCTGTTCCTCGGCTACCTGCTCTACATGAGCGCCGTCGAGGACCTGCAAATGCAGAAGCAGATGAGCGCCGGCGGGCCGCACCCGACGCTCTACGGCACCTTCGAGGTGGAGGAGGTCGTCCGCAACGGCCAGGTCGTGCCGCCGTTGCTCACCGACGCCGGCCGCTGGCGGCGGCTGACCAGCCTCTATCCCGGGTTCCTCACCGTGCGGAGCATGGATGGCTCGGTGCATCGGTATCGCACGGAATCTCCGCCGGCCGCGCACAGCATCAACCTGCTCGCCGTCGAGAACAAGGCGAGGCAGGGCAGCTTCACCTTCGCCGCGCTCGACCAGGACCACGTGCTCCTGCGCGGCAACCTGCTCGCGGACGCGCTCGTCGTCAAGCTGCGCCGGATCGAAGCCGGGAAGCACCTGCTGGTGACCAGGGGCTTCCACTGGATCACCGAGATCCCGTTCAACCGTTGAGCCGTCGCGGCGCCTGGGCCGCGATCCGTGGCACGTTCGGCGTTGCGCTCCGCGGCACGTTCCGTGGCGCGCTCCGTGGCATGTTCCGTGCAGAAACCCGCGGCGCAGCCTGACGGAGCCGGCGACGGCTCGAACGAGGACGGGGGCAAAACCTGGTGAACGCTCGATGCAGGCGGCTTTCCACCTGTCTGATCGCCCTGGCGGTGGTGGCACAGGCGCCGGGTTGCACCTCCACCGCCACCAAGCGGCACACCTATTCTTTCGAACACCCGGTCGCGCCGGACGATCCGGCCTTTAGCCGCTCCCTGGAGAGCCTCGGCAACCAGATGGTCGGCGGCAACCGCGCCGAGCTGCTGCGCAATGGCGACGCGATCTTCCCGGCCATGGTGCAGGCGATCGACGGGGCCAAGCGGACCATCAACCTCGAGTCCTACATCTTCAGCGACGACCAGGCCGGCAGCCTGATCACCAACGCCCTGCTCGCCGCGCGGCGCCGGGGCGTCGAGGTGCGGGTGCTGATCGATGGCCTGGGCGGCCACCCCGGCTCCCTCCTGGAGGAGATGAAGAAGGCCGGCATCAAGGCCCAGATCTACGGCCCGATCCGCCTGTGGAACCTGCATCGGATTGGCCGCCGGACGCACCGCAAGATCCTGGTCGTGGACGGCACCATCTGCTTCACCGGCGGTCTGGGCATCGAAGCCCGCTGGCTGGGCAACGCCCGCAACCCGCAGGAGTGGCGGGACACGCAGGTGGAGGCGACCGGACCGGTGGCGGCGCAGATGCAGGCCATTTTCGGCGAGGACTGGACCTACCAGACCGGAGAGATCCTGGCCGGCAACCGGTTCTACCCCGAGATCGCGCCGGTGGGAGAGCTCCGCGCGCAGGCCCTCAAGGTGTCGCGCGGCGACGAGTCCTCGCTGGCCAAGATGCTGTATTACGTGGCGATCCGGTCGGCGGTCAAGTCGATCGACATCGAGAACGCCTACTTCCTGCCCGACGGCCAGGTCCGCCAGGCGCTGGTGGATGCCGCGCGGCGCGGCGTCACCGTGCGCATCATGATCCCCGGCAAGCACGACGACGTGGCGCTGGTCCGCATGGCCTCGCGCAGCAGCTACGGCGAGCTGCTCCAAGGCGGCGTCAAGGTGTACGAGTACCTCCACACCATGCTGCACAGCAAGACCGCGGTCGTGGACGGTGTCCTGAGCATCATCGGCTCGATCAACTTCGACACCCGCTCGATGGAGAAGAACGCCGAGGAGAGCCTGGCCTTCTACGATCGCGGCTTCGCCGCCCAGGTGACGGCGATGTTCGACGATGACGTCAAGAACTGCCGCGAGATCGATTACCAACGCTGGCGGCGGCGCGGCCTCGTCGCCCGCTTCGACGAGCTCTTCTCGGTCTTCTGGACGCCCTTCTATTGAACGCCCCCCGCATCCGCCGACTCCCTCGACTCCCTTCAGCAGCGACCCGCAAGCCGCGGCGAGCGCCTCCGCGGACCGATCAGTTGCAGTCGAGGGCGGCGGTATCCTCGACCGGCGGCGCGGCGGCGCCCGCCTGGTTGGTGTACTGCTTCGATTTTCCGGTCAGGTTGTCCTTGACCACCACGGTGAAGCCGACGTTGGTGGTGGCCGAGTAGAAGACCCATATCTTCTGGTTCAGCGGGCAGGCGTCGATCACCTTGATCAAGAGCTCGGGATTGGCGGGGGCGAAGAACCAGAACAGCCCGCCCTGGTCGATGCCGGCGCTCGCCAGCGAGATCGCGGTGCCGTTCCCTGCCTGGTTGGGGGCGACGAAGCTCACCGCGATCGAGAACCTGCCGTCGCCCGGCTGATCGTCGATGCACAGGGTGGCGGGGCCGGGGATGCAGCCATCGCTCGCCAGGACGTTCGGCCAGTTGTCGGCCAGCGCCGCCCCGTCGACGGTGCCGAGCCCGGTGACCTCGTCGAAGCCAGGGCCGGCGGCGAAGCCGGAGACTCCGGGTACGCTGTTGTTGCCGGCGGTGATGTCGTGGAAGACGGCAGGCCCCTTGCCGGTGTACTGGCGGGTGGCAAGCGGGTAGAGGAAATAGTTGGCGGCGCCCTGCCGCTGCCGCGCCCGCTGCACCACCAGCGCCATGATCCCCGCGAACGAGGGCGACGCCCCGGAGGTGCCGCCGATCGAGAGCTGCTGCTGCCCCTCGAAGTAGACGTAGGCGGTGTGCATCGCCGCCGTCAGGGCCACGTCCGGCACGTCGCGCCAGCCGTCGTTCGGGACCCCCGGCGCCGACTGCCACCACGGCTTCGTGAAGAAGTTGCTCGCTCCCCCGCCGGTAGCCCAGAGATCGGACCCGCCGGCGACCGTGCCGCTCTCGTTCCAGGCGACCTCCGGGATGTAGGACAGCGCCGAGCCCTTGGTGACGGGATCGACGCTCGCCGACCACCAGGCGGCCGGGTTGGCGGTGTCGTCGAATTCGGTGCCGCCGACGCAAACGTCATAGGGCGTCGAGCACAGGCCGTTGACCGCGGCGAACGAGCCGCGGGCGCGGGTGGGCGCCTCGCACAGGGCGGCGCCGCTGTCGCCGGCCGCCACCACGGCCGTGATGCCCTGCGTCGCCGCCTGGGCCCAGAGGTTGCTCCAGAAAGTCAGGCCGTTCGATTGCAGATCGGTCTCGCAGTTCCCGTAGCTCGTGCTCACGATCGGCGCCAGGTTTTGATCGACGATGTACTGCGCCGACAGCGCAATGCCGTCGCTCGCGGCGGTCGACCCCGAGATCACCAGCTGGATCGTGGCGCGCGGCGCCGTCGCACCCGCCCATTCGACGTCGAGGTCGGACTCCCCCTCGTCGAAGGCATTGATGATGCCCGGATCGGGGCCGTTGTGGACGAACACCGGGTCGTTCGGCGTCAGGCCGAACCAGGCGCGGAAAGCCTGGACGTCCGCGAGCTCGATGTCGGTACGGCCGACGATGGCGACGCTCTGTCCGGCGCCGTCGATGCCCGCGGCGTAGAGCGGCAACAGGTCGTAGATGGTGGCGAGGTCCGCGGGCGCCAGCGGCCGGGCGCCGCCGGTGCCCGCCGCGCGACGGCGGTACCCGACCGACGGCAGCGGGACGTCATGCAGCGAGACGATGCCGGCGACCAGGCCGGCGAGGGTGCGCGGGACCGACGGCGCGACGGCGTTGGCGTGCCGGAGCGTGCCGTCGATGAGGTAGTCGTGCATCTGCGTCCGGAAAGCCTGCTCCACCTGGCGGGCGGTGCCCGAAATGTCGATCCAGCCGCGCCCCTTCGCCACCTCGTCGATCGTGAAGCCTTGCGCCGTGAGCCAGCCGGCGACGCGCCGGAGGTCCGCGTCGGCGAGGCCGAACTCCTCCCCGAACTCGGCCGGCGTCAGCCAGCGGTGGAAGCGCGGCGAGGCGGGATCCTGCTGCTCGGCCAGGAGCGCATCGAGCCGGGGCTGCGCGCCCGGCCGCAGCCGCAGCGCCACGATGATGCGGGCCATCGGCAGCATCGGATCGGAGTGGCCCACGGCCAGCTCGGGCCGGGCCTGGGGGTGCACGCCGCCCGCCACCACGCGATCGTCGGCGTCGATCGGCGGCAGAAAGCCGGCAGCGACGGCCTGCCGCCCGCAGGGTAGCAGCGGCAGCGCCAGCAGGAGCAGGGCGCAGCGAATTCGGCCTTTCATCTCGCGCATCCTCGGAAGACAGCGCCTGCGGGTCCCGTGAGGCGAACCCAGGCGGATCGGGCATCGCAGCTGTCATGCTACTGTAGCATGAAAGGGGTCCGGTGAGGCCGGAGATGACGAGAGGGGCGGCGCAGGCTCGAGCGCTATGCTCGGTGGGCGATTTGCGCTAAACTAACCAACATTCCGATTCAGCAGACCGTCCGGCGCTCAAAAAGAGTGGGAGGGCGGCCGGTCTCCGGTTTCACGATTTTGCCGCGCCTGCGGCCCCAAGGAGGGATGGACATGAAAGGCAGCATCCTGACGCTCGCAGCACTCTTGGTCTCTGGAACGCTCGTGGCGGTTGCACCGGCGGCGGCGCAATGCGGCAACCAGGAGACGGTCACCCTGTTCGGCGGTCAGACCATCGACACCGGAACCGTGACCATCCAGAACGACGCCTCGAATCTCTACGTCACCTACACGACGAACGATCCCTGGGTCATCACCGCCGTCCACCTGGCGGTGGCGGACTCTCTCGACGGCATCCCGCAGAACAAGAACGGCAACCCGATACCCGGCCACTTCCCCATCAACTCGACCTTCAACACGCCGGTGACCAGCATCACCTACACCATTCCCCTCGGCAACTTCGCCGTAGGCGAGACCCTGTACATCGGTGCCCAGGCGGAGGTTCAGGCGCCGGGCAGCCAGGGAGGATCGCAAACCGCGTGGGGCTTCGGTCCACGCTTCGGCGGCCACAACTGGGCGACCTACGTGAACTACACCGTTCAGTCCTGCGGACTGCCCCCGGAGTAAGCCTCGCCGCGGCGCCTCGGGACTGCTGAGCCTCTACCCGACCCCGGTGCCGCGGGCGACCGGCGTGCCCTCGCTCGCGGCTCTACCGTTGCTTTCGCATCGAAGGCGTGAACGTCATCCCGATCAGCAGTCCCTCGGGCGAGAGAAAGCGGGTCACCGTCTGGCCCCACGGCTCTGTCCTGCCCTTGACCAGCATGCGATAGCCGCGTGCTTCGAGCTCGGCGGTTGCCGTCTCTACGTCGTCGACGTCGAACTCGAGCCAGGCCTGGGGGATCGGAACGTCGGGGGGCCAAGCGTCCTTGCCAAAGCACGACTCGGCTGCCTGGGACAGGGGCCATAGGGCAAAGGTCTTCACTCCGTCCAAGCCTTCAGTGTGCAGATAGCCGCTGCTGTCCTCTTTGAATGGGATGCCGAGTACTTGCTGGTAGAGCTTCCGGCTGGGTTCTCTGTCGGCGACGATCGGACCGAAGCCGGCGACGAACAGGATGTTGACCTTGTTCATGGCATCAAACTCCTCCGGGCCCTGCCCCTACCTCCAGGGACGAATGATACCCGAGCAGGTCGTCACCACAGCGATCAGAGCGATGAGGGAGCAGGTCCAGCAGCCGTTGGCGTTCCGCCTGCCCCCTTCTGGCGGGGCCCGGCGGTCATTGGCGACACGAGGAGCTCAACGCGGCCCTTGCGGGATCAGACCGAGAGCGGGCGCGACGGCTCACTGAACAGCCGCGCAGCGACGCTGGCGTGACCACCAGTCATCTGGTGACAGGCGAAAAAACATGCTATCGTTTTTTCTAATGTTGGCTCAGAAAGGAGAGAGAATTCCATGAAGGGAACCCTGATCGCCCTTTTTCTCTTGGCCCTTGCTGTCTCCGTTGTGGTTCCCGCTGCCGTTGCCGCCGAGTACCCAGCTGCTGCGGCAGCTCTTGCTGTCAATGCGTCACCTGCCTCTCCCACCCACCCTTTGCTGGCACCCACGAACAAGCCGCCCGGTTGTTCCGATGGAGAGTCCACGCTCTTCCAGCCTGCTCCTTCGGAGCGGAGCGCCTCCTGCGGGCTCTGCAGTGACACGGCCTGTCAGGGAGTGCCCTTCAATACCTTCTGCGGATACAGCGGGGGGCAATACTACTACTGCAATCTCATCTATGGGGGTAGGTGCACAGGGGGTGGGTGGGATTGCACCTGCTGGACTGGCCCGATCCCCTGAACCGGGAGATTACGCGCAGCCGCCTTCGCGCGATCCAAGCTTCCTGAGCAGAACAGCGGACTACCAAGGAGTAAGCGCAATGGGCCTGGGTTGGATCGCCCCGCATGTAGACTGCCGCCATGGG
>DATGHG010000312.1:0-9683 GCA_035308185.1 Thermoanaerobaculia bacterium
TTCGAGACCGTGTCGTGGCTGAAGCGCTGCCGTTGTGAGCCGTGACGCGCTCTACCTCCGGCATATTCTGGACGCCATCAAGAAGATAGAACGCTATGCGGAGGTTGGTCATGACGAGTTCATGGCCGAATCTCTGAGGCATGACGCCGTGATCCGTCAGATCGAGGTGACTGGCGAAGCGGCTCCGGCGGGTGGCTGGCGTAGCGTCTTCGGACGAGCCCGGCCCGAGGACGTGGAAGAGATCGACGAGATCGTCGCCGAGGAATTCGAGCACGTGAACCTGGATACGAGTCGTGATTCTGGTTGTCCGCCTGGGATGAATAGCCGATGAGCCAGACGATTCCCGGGCCCGTGCGGGTCCGCTTCGCTCCTTCCCCGACCGGGTTCCTGCATGTCGGCGGCGCGCGCACGGCGATCTACAACGACCTGCTGCGACAGAGCGTCGGCGGCGCCTTCGTGCTGCGCATCGAGGACACCGACCGCGCGCGGTCGGACGAGGCGATGACGCACCAGATCCAATCGGCCCTGGCCTGGATCGGCACCGTCTGGGACGAGGGACCGTTCCTGCAGAGCGAGCGCCTGGAGCGCCACCGGCAGCGCGGCGAGGAGCTCCTGGCCGGCGGCAAGGCCTACCGGTGCTTCTGCACCGCCGAGCAGCTGGAGGCGCAGCGCGCCGAGGCGCAGAAGCGGGGCGAGGCGTTTCACTACCCGCGCACCTGCCTCGGTCTCGACCCCGCCGCGGCCGCCTCCCGGGCCGCCGCCGGCGAGCCTTTCGCCGTGCGCTTCCGCATGCCGGACGACCACATCCGCTTCCACGATCTGGTGCGCGGCGACATGGACTTCCCGCCGGATGCCCTGGACGACTACATCCTGCTGCGCTCGGACGGCTCGCCGACCTACCACATGTCGGTGGTTTGCGACGACATCGACATGCGCATCACGCACGTCATCCGCGGCGAGGACCACCTCTCGAACACTCCCAAGCACATCCCGCTCTTTCAGGCGCTGGACGGCCAGGTGCCGGTCTTCGGGCATCTGCCGCTGATCCTGGGCAGCGACAAGAAGCGCCTCTCGAAGCGCTACGGCGCCACCTCGGTCGAAGAGTTCCACGCCGCGGGCATCCTGCCGCAGGCGCTGTACAACTACCTGGCGCTGCTCGGCTGGAGCCCGGGAGGCGACCGGGAGATCATGTCGCGCGCCGAGATGATCGCCTGCTTCTCGGTCGACCGCCTCAACGCCTCGCCGGCGGTCTTCGACACCGAGAAGCTGAGCTGGGTGAACGCCCAATACCTGTCGAGCCTGCCCCTCGCCGAGCTGCTGGCGCACCTGCGCCCGTTCCTCGCCGAGGTGGGGCTCGCCGAGCCCGGGCTCGACGGCGGGCGCCTGGCGGCGGCGATCGAGCTCCACCGCGGCCGCGTGCACACCCTCAAGGAGCTGGCCGCGGTCGTCGTCCCCTACTTCCGCGACCGCCTCGACTACCCGCCCGAGGCGCTCGCCAAGTTCGCGGGCGACCCTGCCCTGGCGGCGCATCTCGAGGCCCTCCGCGACCGCTTTGCGGGCCTCCCCGCCTTCACCAAGGATGCGCTGGAAGCCGCTCTCAGGTCGGTGGCCGGAGAGCGCGGCATCAAGGCCGGCGCGCTCATCCACCCCACCCGCACCGCCCTCTCCGGCAGCCAGGCCGGGCCGCCGCTCTTCGACCTGGTCGAGGTCATGGGCCGCGAGGCGACCCTCCGCCACCTCGACCACCTGGTCGGGCACCTGCGCCAGCCGGCCGCCGAACCGGTGGAGAAGAGCCCACCAGCCCAACCGGGCTGACCCGCCCCCCGGACGTGCCAACCGCCTGCCCTCTGGACGGGCCGTGCGCCCCTTCCAGGCAGAGGCAGGCGATCAGGGACAACCGGCCCGTCGCCTCAGGGTTGACCGGCTATCCGCCTTCGGCTAGGCTTCGGTGCCGTCCTTCCTGGGAGGTCGTTCAATGGTAGGACATGCGGCTCTGGACCGCAGAATCGGGGTTCGAGTCCCTGCCTCCCAGCCAATCCAGATAGCCCTGCCTCCAGCTCTCTCCCGCTGAGTTGAGTTGCGCCCGTGGCGTGGTCCCGGCATCAGGACCGGCGGCGCCAGAGCTCCGGCTTGCGTGCTCTGGTGCGCTGGATCTAATAGATGCAGGCGTCGAGGAGGCTCAGCACCTCGTTGAGCAGGCGCACGGGGATCTTGTCAAGAAACCGGGCTCGCCGAGCCCGGTGGTCGATCGCCTTGACCTGCTCGACCATGACGAAACCGGTCACCGAGCTCTCCTCCGGTAACGCGACGTGAAAGGGGAAGTTCCTCTGCGTGTTGGTGATCGGGCAAACGATGGCCAGGCCGGTGCGTTGGTTGAACAGGTCGTTGCTGATCACCAGGGCCGGCCGCCGGCCCTTCTGTTCGTGCCCCGCCTGGGGATCGAACGTCAGGGCGATCAGATCCCCTTTCGCCGGGACGTAGGCGGCCATCCGGCTACCATGCCTCGCGGCCGACCGGAGTGCCCCAGTCCTCTTCGGAAGGCTCATAGTCCTCGGGTATCCGCGCCACGAGGTCGGCGAGCCGATGCCTGCCGCGGATCCGCTCGGAGAGGACGACGACGATCCGCCCTTCCTGGACCGAGATATCCACCTCATCGCCGATCGCGATATGAGCTTCTTCGAGGACCCTCTGCGGGAACCGGACACCCTGACTGTTGCCCCACTTCTGGACTTTGGTCAGCATGATGGGCTCCCTTTGCCATCGGAGTATATACATGGCTAGCCGCGAGTCGCAAGTGCCGGCGGCGGGGAGCGAGCGGCAGGCCGCGGCCCTTGCTCAGATCTCTTCCCGCGATCCTGAATTGGGTGGCCATCTCGTGCAGGGCAAGAGTGGCCATTGTGACCAGCCACCTTCGGAGCTACTTTGCCCGCGCACTCAGGCATGGAGGCACTGATGAACGCGCTGAAACGTACTCTGACCCACGCCCTTGCCGGCAGCCTGCTGCTCATCCTGCATCCCTCCGGGGGATTTGCGCGGCAGAGCTCCGATGCAGCGAAACCAAGCGCGCACCAGGCTCCGGCGGTGCGGGACGGGCAGCACGATTTCGACCCGCTGATCGGCAAGTGGAAATATCACCTGAAGCGCCGCCTGAAGCCGCTGACCGGCTCCAATACCTGGGTCGAATTGACCGGCACCGGAGCCTGCTACAAGGTCTGGGATGGTCGTGCCGAGCTCGACACGATCGAGGTCGATGGCTCATCAGGCCACATCGAAGGGCTGACCCTGCGTATGTACGATCCTGAGTCCCACCAGTGGCGGCTCTATTGGGCCAACAGCAAGAACGGCATCATGGACCCACCTCAGGTCGGCGAGTTCAAGGATGGGCGCGGCGAGTTCTTCGCCCAGGATACGATCAATGGCAAGACCATACTGGTTCGCTTCGTGTGGACGGCCATGACCACGAGCTCGCCGCACTTCGAACAGTCATTTTCGGATGACGGCGGCAAGACCTGGGAGGTGAACTGGATCACGGACCAGACGCGGGTCACGGACTAGCGAGCTGGCCAAGACCTCCCGCACATCGGGAGCTGACGGCCTTCGCCGGCCGCCGGGGCTAGAATGCCGGCGGAGGTGCTTCATGAAGACCGTGGTTTTCGCCGTCCTCGCCCTCGCCGCCAACTTGCTGGTTCCCGGCCGGGCGCTTTCCCAGACCATCACCTGCGAGCCCGGCGCCGCGCCCCTGCTCGAGGTCCTCAACTTCAGCGCCGCCGGCATCGGCCGCCCGCCCAGCGAAACGCGCAGCGCACTGGTGCTGTGCAAGGACCGGCGGCTGGTCTTCTGGTCGACCCAGACCCTGCCGGTGTCCGGCGGCTCTCCCACCCTGCCGCCTTTCCCTTTCGGCGCCACCCTGCAGGTGGGGACCGTTTCGCCCGACTCCTTCAGCCAGCTACAGGCCGCCATGCTGGCGGCCCAGATCGGGCAGCTGACCGATTGCAGCACCAGCGTCTCGCCGTTCGAGCGCACCAGCCTGCAGGTCTCCTGGTTCGGCAGCGGCACGCGCGAGAACACTTTCAAGATCGGCGCAATCGGCGACGGCGTCGCCTGCTCGACCGGCGCGCACGAGCTCTTCCTGGCCATCCTGACCTTGGAGTTCGGCCCGCAGCCGAGCACCATCATCTTGCAGTGAGCGAGGGCGGCGGCTCCCGCCCCATGTGCTAGTGTCGTGCGGTCCCTCCTCCCCCAGGGGCGGGCGAAACCCGGCCGGCATGCACGCGAGCGATCTTCCCGTGGTGAGCGTCATCATGGGCAGCAAGTCCGATTGGGAAACCCTGCGCCACGCCGACGAGATGCTGGCCCGCTTCGGCGTGCCGCACGAGTGCCTGGTGGTGTCGGCCCATCGCACCCCGGAATGGATGCGTGAGCTCGCCACCGGTGCCGAGGCGCGCGGCATCGAGGTGATCATCGCCGGCGCCGGCGGCGCCGCCCACCTGCCGGGCATGGTCGCCGCGCAGACCCTGCTGCCGGTGCTGGCGGTGCCGGTCGAGAGCCGCGCCCTGCACGGTCTCGACTCGCTGCTGTCGATCGTGCAGATGCCCTCGGGAGTGCCGGTCGGGACGCTGGCGATCGGCGCCGCCGGCGCCGCCAACGCGGCGCTCCTGGCGGTGCGCATCCTGGCCGCGAGCCGCCCCGAGCTGCGCCGGCAGCTGCGCGACTGGACCGAGGAGCAGACCCGGCGGGTGCGCGGCGAGACCGTGCCTTGACCTCTCCCGTTCTGCCCGGCGCCGCTCTCGGGGTGCTGGGCGGCGGCCAGCTCGGCCGCATGTTCGCCATCGCCGCCCGTCGCATGGGCTATCGCGTGCACACCTTCTCGCCCGAGGACGACTCGCCCGCCGGGCAGGTGTCGGACCGCCAGGTGCGAGCGTCCTACGACGACCTCGACGCGGTGCGGCGGTTCGCCGGCGGCGTGCAGGTGGTCACCTTCGAGTTCGAGAACGTGCCGGCCGCCACCGCCGAGGCCGCCGCCCGGCAGGCGCCGGTGAGGCCCGCCGGCGCGGTCCTGCACGTCACTCAGAACCGCCTGCGGGAGAAGGGCTTCCTGGCCGCGGCCGGCTTCCCGGTGACGCCCTTCCTGCCGGTCCGATCGGCAGCCGAGCTGCACGCCGGGCTGGCGGCGCTGGGCACCCCGGCGGTGTTGAAGACCGCCGGCTGGGGCTACGACGGCAAGGGCCAGGTGCGTATCGCCGCGGCCGGCGAGGCAGCGGCGGCCTGGGCGGCTCTGGCCACCGACGAGGCGGTGCTCGAGGCGTTCGTCGATTTCGCGGCCGAGGTGTCGGTGGTGGCGGCGCGCGGACTGGACGGCGCCTTCGCGCACTACGGCCTGATCGAGAACCAGCATCGCCGCCATATCCTGGACGTTTCGGTGGCGCCGGCGCCCCTGGCCGTCGCGGCTCCCGCCATCGAGCGGGAGGCGATCGATCTCGCCCGCGGCGTCCTCGAGGCGCTCGAGGTGGTCGGAGTGCTCTGCGTCGAGCTCTTCGTGACCGCCGGCGGCAAGCTGCTGATCAACGAGCTGGCGCCGCGGCCGCACAACTCCGGCCACCTCACCTTCGACGCCTGCGTGACCAGCCAGTTCGAGCAGCAGCTGCGGGCGGTCTGCGGCCTGCCCCTCGGCGCCACCGAGCTGCTGCGGCCGGCGGCGATGGCCAACCTGCTCGGCGATCTCTGGCAGGACGGCGAGCCGGACTGGGCGGCGGCCTGCGGTTTCCCGGCGGTGAAGCTGCACCTCTATGGCAAGTCGCAACCCCGGCCCGGCCGGAAGATGGGCCATCTGACGGCGCTCGACACCAGCGCCGCTGCGGCGCGGGACCAGGCGCTGGCCGCCCGCGCGGCGCTGGCCGGTCACCCCACGCCTTAGACCGCCGCCACCAGGCGGACGCCGCCCCACGCCAGCGCGCAGCAGACGCCGATCGCCAGCGCCGGGATCGCCAGCACCGCCACCACCGCCAGGATCACCGGCGCCGCCACCGCCAGCGCCGCCACCGCCACCAACCCAGCCAGCCCGACCACGACCAGCTTGACGAGGCCGCCCACCAGCAGAATCGGCAGGAAGGCGAGTCGGAACACCAGCTTGAGGACGCCCAGCACCAGGCCCACGCTCAGGAGCAGCACGCCGAGTCCGGCGCAGGCCACGACCAGCAGGAAGGCAATGGCGAACATGGTCTTGTGCACCTCCTGCCCCCTCCTACGGAACGAGCCGCGCAGGAGTTTCGTGGATGGACGCGGTTGCGGCTTACCTGTAGCATCGTCTAACCAAATGGGAGGACGGCCATGATGCGAATTGCGACCGGGTGCGCGCGGGCGGCAGCTCTGTGGATCGCGCTGACGTGCGCACTGGTGCCGGCGGGCCGCGGTGCCCGGGCCGCCCAGAACGGCCAGGTCCAGCAGCCCACCGGCAGCTGGCAGAAGCCTGGCGAGATCCAGCAACCCAAGGGATCGTGGCAGCAGCCCGGCGAGATCCAGGTGCCCAAGGGAATCCAGGCGATCCACGCGCAGGCGTCGAGCTGCGAGCAGCGCCTCACCACGGTGGCCGACGCGCTGTTCGCGTTCGATCAGGCGACGCTCGGCGCCGACGCCGAGCAGACGCTCGCGGTCCTCGGCCCGCAGATCGCCCAGCGCGGCCCGCATCCGATCGTCATCGAGGGCCACACCGACTCGATCGGCTCCGACGCCCACAACCAGCGCCTCAGCGAGCAGCGCGCGGCGGCGGTGCGCGCCTGGCTGGCCGCCCATCGCTACGTGCCGGCGACCACTCCGATCAAGGGTTACGGCAAGACCCGGCCGGTCGCGCCCAACACCCATCCCGACGGCTCCGACGACCCTGCCGGGCGCCAGAAGAACCGGCGCGTCGAGGTGGTGATCAAGACCTGTCCGTGAGCGAGGCGCCGCGGCGCTCGCCGAATGCCATGCCGCTGCCGCGAGGCAACGGGCGGGGGAGTGTTCCCCCGGGGTCTTCCCCCGGCCTCAATCCATGCCGGCGCCCGAGGTGAACGCCAGCGCCAGCAGGGTCTGCTGCTCCATCAGGTGGGCCTTGCCGGAGCCGGTGGCGGGGCTGCCGCTGGCATGGCGGCGGACCGAGCGCACGCGCCTGCCGGTCAGCCGTTCGAGCCGCGGGTGGACGTAGAACAGCGCTCCCATGTTGGCGGGCTCGTCCTGCACCCAGACCAGGTCGTTGCAGTGCGGATGGCGCGCCAGCTCGGCGGCGATCTCGGCCTTCGGCAGCGGGAACAGCTGGTCGAGGGCCAGGATCGCCGTCGGGGTCGTCGTGGCGGCGTGGCCGGCGGCGCCGCCCTGGCGGCGCGCCCGCTCGTGGCGCAGCTCGTGGGCGATCTTGCCGGTGCAGAGCAGCACCCGGTGCGCGTCCTCGACCTCGCGGTCGGGCACCACCTTCAGGAAGTGGTCGCCGGCGAGGTCCGCCAGCGACGACGAGGAGTCGCGGTGGCGCAGCATGCTCTTGGGCGTGAGCACCACCAGCGGCTTGCGCCAGACCGACAGCGCCTGCCGGCGCAGCAGGTGGAAGTACTGCGCCGCCGTCGTCGGCTGGCAGATCTGGATGTTGTCGTCGGCGGCCAGCTGCAGGTAGCGCTCCAGGCGGGCGCTCGAGTGCTCGGGCCCCTGCCCCTCGTAGCCGTGCGGCAGCAGCATCACCACCCCCGAGAGCAGGTTCCATTTATGCTCGGAGGCGGCGATGAACTGGTCGATGATGATCTGCGCGCCGTTGGCGAAGTCGCCGAACTGGGCCTCCCAGAGCACCAGCGCCTCGGGGTAGTCGCGGCTGTAGCCGTACTCGAAGCCGAGCACCGCGGCCTCCGAGAGCATCGAGTCGTAGACCTCGAAGCGAGCCTGGTCCGGAGTGACGTGAGCGAGCGGTGTGTGCTCGCCGCCGTTCTCGACGTCGATCAGCACCGAGTGACGGTGCGCGAAGGTGCCGCGGCGGCTGTCCTGGCCGCTCAGCCGCACCGGCGTCCCCTGCCGCAGCAGCGATGCAAAGGCCAGCGCCTCCGCCATCCCGTAGTCGATGGGCCGCTTGCCCGCGCCCATCTCGGCGCGCTGCTTGAGCAGGGCCTCGATCTTCTTGTGGATGTGGAAGCTCTCGGGCCAGCTGGTGAGCGGTCGCGTCAGCTCCGCGATCTGGCCGCTGTCGAGCCCGGTCCGCACCTCGTACTCGGGTTTGTACCAGCCTCCCCGGTAGCGGTCCCAGTAGGCGGGCAGGGTGCGCAGCGAGGGCTTCTTGTCGAGGCTCTTCGCCGCTTCCTGGGCGGCGTCGAGCTCGGCACGCACCGCCGCGGCTCGCTTCGTCCCCTCTTCTTCGGCGATGCCGATGCGCCGGGCGTAGATCTGCCAGAGCGGCGGATGGGACTCGATCTGCTTGTACAGCAGCGGCTGGGTGATGGTCGGGTCGTCGACCTCGCTGTGCCCGTACCGGCGGTAGCCGATGAGGTCGACGACGACGTCGGAATGGAAGGCGTAGCGGTACTCGACCGCCAGCGCCGCCACCCGCACCACCGCGTCGGGATCCTCGCCGTTGACGTGGAAGATGGGGATCGGCAGGCGCTTGGCGACGTCCGAAGCGAAGCGCGACGATTGCAGGCTCTTCGGCTCGGTGGTGAAGCCGATGAGGTTGTTGACGATGACGTGCACCGTGCCGCCCACCCGGTAGCCGTCGAGGTCGGCCAGGTTGAGGGTCTCGGCCAGGATGCCCTGGCCGGCAAAGGCGGCGTCGCCATGCAGCACGATCGGCATCACCTGCGTCCAGTCGTGGTCGCCCAGGCGGGTCTGCTTCGCCCGCACCCGGCCGAGGGCGACCGGGTCCACCGCCTCGAGATGGCTGGGGTTCGACACCAGGTGCAGGTCGATCTCCCGGCCGCTCCTGGCGCGCCAGGTGCCGGTGGCGCCCATGTGGTATTTGACGTCGCCGCCGCCCAGCACGCTGCGCGGATCGACGTCCTCGAAGCCGGCGAAGATCTGCGCCGCCGGCCGGCCGACGGTGTTGACCATGACGCTGAGCCGGCCGCGGTGGCTCATCGCCAGCACCACCTGCCGCGCCGATCGCTCGGCGGCGCGCTCGAGCATCGCGTCGAGCGCCGGGATGAGCGCCGCGACGCCTTCGATCGAGAAACGCTTGCTGCCCTGGTAGCGGGTCTGCACCAGCTGCTCGAAGGTCTCGGCACGCATGATCTGGGCGAGCACGTGGTCGCGGTCGGGCGGCGCGGGGTCGGCCTCCAGCCGCTCGGCGATCCAACGCCGGCGGTCGGCGTGCGGGATATGCATGAACTCGGCGCCGATCGTGGCGCAATAGCGGCGGCGCGCCCAGTCCGCGGTCTCCGGGTCGGCCTCTTCCGCCAGCGCCGGCTGCGGCTCGCCGTGCAGCCGCCCCAGCGGATCGAGGTCGGCTTGCAGGAACCCGAGGCGGCGAAACGAGTTGAGCGTCTTGGGGTCGAGCTGGGGCCGCGGCCCGAGGAGGACGGCCGCGGGGTCGGTGGTGGTGATCGTGGCCATGGCCGCTCCAGGATACCTCGGCCGGGACCCCGCCTGCGATGGGTTGATGGGTTACAGTACGCGACGGCCGGAGGCACCGAGAGATGAGGGCGAGATGAGACAGAGGTCAGCGATCCCGGGGCTCCCGG
>DATGHG010000313.1:0-4915 GCA_035308185.1 Thermoanaerobaculia bacterium
CTGCGCCAGACACCCGGCTGGGAGTCGCCCGCGACCCCCGACCCGGTCCAGCTGGCGATCGACTACTCGCGCTACTACCACTCCTCCGGCGACACTCCGGCGAACACCACCGACCGCAAGCCCGAAGCCATGGTGCGCGCCGCCCGCGCCATCGGTATCGCCCTGCTGCGGCTCGATTCCTAGCTGGCACTGCCTGCCAGGCGACCCGTCCCCCACCCCCTCACGGCAAGCAGTTCGCTTTGGCACACAGGAGGGAACCGGCATGCTCTTCATGGTCGTCGAGCGCTTCAAGAACCAGGATGCCGCCGCCGTGTACGCGCGGCTCCGCCAGCAGGGACGGATGATGCCGGAGGGCCTGCGCTACGTGAGCAGCTGGATCGAGGCCAACCTCGACCGGTGCTTCCAGCTCATGGAGTGCGACGATCCGCTGCTGTTCCAGGAATGGATCGTCCACTGGCACGACCTGGTGGAGTTCGAGATCACGCCGGTGGTGCCCTCCAAGGAGACCGCGGCGGCGATCGGCCGGGAGGCGCCCGGCAGATAAGCTCCCGCGCGACCTCGCCGTCAGACGCCTGCTCCGGCGCCCGCCGGTCCGTCGTACAATGCGCGCCGTGAGCCTGGTCATCGGAGTCCCCAAGGAGACCGCACCCGGCGAGCGGCGCGTGGCCATGGTGCCGCGCGCCTTCGCTCCCCTGCAGAAGAGCGGCGCCGAGCTGCTGGTCGAGCCCGGGGCCGGCGCGGCGTCCGGCTACCCCGACGCCGAGTACGTGGAGCGGGGCGCCCGCCTGGCGGCCGGCCGCGACGAGCTGTTCGCCGCCGCCGACGTGCTGCTGTTCGTGCGGGTCCCCGGCACCTGGCAGGACGCCGCCGGCTCCGACACCGCCGCGGACCCCGACCTGGGACGCCTGCGGGCGGGCCAGACGGTGATCGGCTTCGCCGACCCGCTCTCCCTGCCGGCCGCCAGCCGCGAGCTGGCGGCGCGCGGCGTCACCGCCTTCGCCATGGAGCTGATGCCGCGCATCACCCGCGCCCAGGGTATGGACGCGCTGTCGTCGATGGCGACCCTGGCCGGCTACAAGGCGGTGCTGCTCGCGGCAGAGACCCTGCCGCGCCTGTTTCCGATGCTGATGACCGCCGCCGGCACCGTCACTCCCGCCCGCGTGCTGGTCATCGGCGCCGGCGTCGCCGGCCTGTTCGCCGCCGCCACCGCCCGCCGCCTGGGCGCGGTGGTCAGCGCCTACGACGTGCGCCCCGCCGCCCGCGAGCAGGTGGAGAGCGTCGGCGCCAAGTTCGTCTCCCTGCCGCTCGAGACCAGCGGCAGCGAGGACCGCGGCGGCTACGCCCGCGAGATGGACGCCGAGTTCTACCGCCGCCAGCGCGAGCTGATGGCCGGCGCCGTCAAGGAGCACGACGTCGTCATCACCACCGCCGCCGTGCCGGGCAAGCGCGCGCCGGTCCTGGTCACCGGCGAGATGGTGGCGGCGATGGCGCCGGGCTCGGTGATCGTCGACATCGCCGCCGAGCGCGGCGGCAACTGCGAGCTGACCAAGGCGGGCGAAACCGTAATCGAGCACCAGGTGACCATCCTCGGACCGCTGAACCTGGCCGCCACCGTGCCCTATCACGGCAGCCAGCTCTATGCCCGCAACGTCGCCAACTTCCTGGCCCATTTGCTGCGCGACGCCAGGCCGGCCGCGCCCGCCGCAACCGCCGCACCCACCTCACCGGCCGCGCCCACCTCGACGCCGTCGGCACCGTCGCCCGCCCCGCCGGCGGCCGCGCCGGCCCCGGCGCTGGCGCTCGACACCGCCGACGAGATCACCCGCGAGACGCTGGTCACCCGCGGCGGCGAGGTCGTCCACGAGCGCGTGCGCCAGCTCCTCGGGCTGCCGCCGCTGCCGGCGGTCACCGCCGCCGGCGACCGGCCGCCCACGGCGCCCCAGCAACCCCTCCCAACACCGCCATCGCCCACCGCGGGTCCCGGCGGCGCCGCCGCCGCGCCGGCGCCCGCATCGCCAACCGCCTGACCGGTTTGCCAGCCACGCGCTGCGATCCGCGGAGAGCCAGCCTATGACCACCGATCTCGAGATCGGCCTTTGGGTGCTCATGCTCGCGACCTTCCTCGGCCTGGAGGTGATCCGCCGGGTGTCGCCGCTGCTGCACACGCCGCTGATGTCGCTCACCAACGCCATCTCGGCCATCGCCGTGGTGGGCGCCATCCTGATCACCGGCGCCAAGGACGCCAGCACCCTCAGCAAGGTGCTCGGCTTCATCGCGGTGACCGCCTCCACCACCAACATCGTCAGCGGCTTCCTGATCACCGACCGCATGCTCAAGATGTTCCGCCGGCGCGACGAGGTGAAGAAATGAGCTCGCAGCTGCTGACCCTGCTCTACATCGCCGCGGCGGCGATGTTCATCCTGTCGCTCAAGTGGCTGAACACGCCGGCCACCGCCCGGCGCGGGGTGCGGGTGGGCGAGCTGGGCATGCTGCTCGCCGTCGTCGGCACGCTGCTGCGCCACGAGGTGGTGAGCTACCAGTGGATCCTGGCGGCGCTGTTCCTCGGCTCGGCGATCGGCGTGCCGCTGGCGTACCTGATGCCGATGACCGCGGTGCCGCAGCGGACCGCGCTGTCCCATGCCTGCGGTGCGCTGGCCGCCGCCCTGGTGGGCACCGCCGAGTACTACCGCGAGGCGCCGCACGGCTTCCCGATGGTGGCGCTGGCGCTCGAGGTGCTGCTCGGCTCGCTCACCTTCACCGGCAGCCTGATGGCGGCCGGCAAGCTGCAGGAGATCCTGCCGCAGCGGCCGATCACCTATCGCAACCAGAACCTGGTGAACCTGTCGCTGCTCGGCCTGGCGGTGGCTTGCGGCGTGGTGCTGGTGCTGCGGCCCGAGACCGTCTGGCTGTTCCCCGTCTTCATCGTCCTGTCGCTGGTCTTCGGCGTGATGCTGATCGTGCCGATCGGCGGCGCCGACATGCCGACCGTCATCTCGCTGCTCAACTCCTACGCCGGCATGTCGGCGGTGGCGATGGGCTTCGTGCTCAACAACAAGCTGCTGATGATCGCCGGCGCGCTCGACGGCTCCTCGGGCTTCATCCTGTCGATCATCATGTGCCGGGCGATGAACCGCTCGTTCACCAACGTGCTGTTCGGCGCCTTCGGCCAGGTGCAGGCGGGGCCCGCCGCGGCGACCGAGCAGCGCACCGCGCGCAGCGCCACCGCCGAGGAGGCCGCCGCCATCCTCGACGGCGCGCGCCTGGTGTTCATCGTTCCCGGCTACGGCATGGCGGTGGCGCAGGCGCAGCACAAGGTGCGCGAGCTCTACGACGCCCTCACCCGCCGCGGCGTCGACGTCCGCTTCGCCATCCATCCGGTGGCCGGCCGCATGCCCGGGCACATGAACGTGCTGCTCGCCGAGGCCGACGTGCCCTACGACAAGCTGATGGAGATGGAAGACGCCAACTCGGAGCTGCCGCAGGCCGACGTGGCGCTGGTGATCGGCGCCAACGACGTCACCAACCCCGCCGCCCGCAACGACCGCACCAGCCCGATCTTCGGCATGCCGATCATCGACGTCGACAAGGCGCGCACCGTGATGGTGATCAAGCGCAGCCTGAGCCCGGGCTTCGCCGGCATCGACAACGACCTCTACTACGAGGAGAAGACGATGATGCTGTTCGGCGACGCCAAGGCCTTCGTCGCCGCCATGATCAAGGAGCTGCCGGCCGCCGCCGCGGCCTGATCCAGGCCGGCGCGACAGCGTCGCCCTTGGTCATGGAATGCAGGCTTTGTATGGCCATCCAACATTCGTGCAAAAAAAGGAACTGCCTCCCTGTAGGGAGAACCTCGCATCAGCATCGATGCTGATTGGACATATTGAAGTGCGAGGTTGACACCCGGGTCGGCGCCGCTAGAATACAGCCCGCACCAGTCGTGCTGCCCTGATCGCCACGTTTCGCCGGAGCCGCCGCTTTTGTCCGCTCTGGTTCTCTCCGGACGTTCCGGACGTTGCCGTAGTTGAAGCGAAGCTGCCTCTATGACACGACAGCGTCACACGGTCATCTTCGTCCCCCACGCCCGCGCCAAGCTGCGGAAATGGCAGGTCAGCAACGTTCAGATCGCCCTCGGCGGCGGCTTCCTCCTGGTGCTCTCCCTGGCGGCCTGCTGGCTGGCCTGGGCACATTTCAATACGCAGGTCAGCCCGGCGGAGATGAGCCGCCTGCGCCATGAGAACAACCGCCTGCGCCAGTTGAACCTTGGGTTCGAAACCAGCATCAAGAGCCTACAGTCGAAGCTCACCACCTCCGAGGACCGCACCCGGCAGCTTGCCATCATGGCCGGGCTCGAGAGCCTGGGCGGCGGCGCCGACGTCGGCGTCGGCGGCGGCACCCCGCTCGAAAGCGCGGCGCCCGACGACCTGGCAGCGCTGCACGGCCGCGCCGGCCAGCTGCAGGGCATGCTGGATGCGATCGAGGTCAAGCTCGGCGAACGGGTGCGATGGATGTCCTCGACGCCGACCATCGCCCCGGTGCGCGGCATCCTGACCAGCGGCTTCGGCACCCGCAGCGACCCCATGACCCACGGCCCCGGCCTCCACCAGGGCATCGACATCGCCGCCGCGGCCGGCCAGCCGGTGGCTGCCGCCGCCGACGGCCTGGTGATGCTCGCCGCCGCGACCTCCGGCTACGGCCAGGCGGTCTACCTGGCGCACGGCTTCGGCATCAGCACCCGCTACGGGCACCTCTCCGAGATCGACGTCCACCCCGGCCAGCGCATCCACCGCGGCGACATCATCGGCCGGGTCGGCTCGACCGGCCGCTCCACCGGCTCCCACCTCCATTACGAGGTGCGCCTCGACGGCAATCCCGTCAACCCCCTCGCCTACATCCTCGACAGCCCCAGCGGCCCGTC
>DATGHG010000314.1:0-12570 GCA_035308185.1 Thermoanaerobaculia bacterium
CGCCGGGGAGCAGTCGGCTTGGCACCGCGTTCGCGATGCCGCCGAGACGTGGCACCACTATGCCGGCGCGCCGCTCGAGCTGTCGGTTTCGCTCGACGGCCGCGAGGTGGTGACATCCCTGCTCGGCTCCGGGCTCACCAGCGGCGAGCGGCCGCAAGCGGTGGTGCCGGCGGCCGCCTGGCAGAGCGCCCGCTCGCGCGGCGCCTGGACGCTCGTCGGTTGCACCGTGGCGCCGGCTTTCGAGTTCGCCGCTTTCGAGCTGGCGCCGCCGGGCTGGCAGCCGGGCTGACCCGCGACCTGGCGGTAGCCACGTTTCCGTAGCCACGTTTCCGCGGAAACGCCCCGGCGGTGCCGGAGCGCCGCCTCCCGGCTTGGGGCGGCGCCACCTCAGGCGCCCGGCGCGGCCACCCCGATCGCCGCCAGCAGCTGCTGCTTCACGCGTTGACGCGAGTAGTCGGCCGCCAGCCGCCGCCGGCCCTGGGCAGCCAAGCGCCGCTGCGCGACAGCATCCTGCAGCAGGGCGCAGACGGTCTCTACCCATTGGCTCGGCGTCGCCGCCACCAACAGGTCCTCGCCGGGGACGCCCGTGGTCCCGGCCGCAGCCCATGGCGAGGCCACCACCGGCACCCCCTGGGACCAGGCTTCCAGGATCTTGACCGGCACCCCAGAGCCACAGCGCATCGGCGCCAAGGCGACGGTGGCGCCTGCCAGCAGGCGCCGCAGGTCCGGCGGCGACGTGATGAGCGCCACCCTCCCGACCGTGCCCGCGGCAGCGGCAAGCAACCGCCGCAACCGGCGAGCCGGCCGGTCGCCTGCCACCACCAGCTCGACATCCGGGCGGCGCGCGGCAAGCGCCGGCCAGACTTCGCGCAACCACCACGAGATCGCGTCAGCGTTGACGAAGTAGCCCAGGTTGCCGGTGAAGATCAGCCGCGGCGGACCGGTGGCCGCAACCAAGCCCGAGGACGCGACCCCGGCAGCCGTCCCTAGATCTTCGCCTGATTCGACCGCCAGGCCGGCGGTCCAGACCCGGCCGGCGACAGCCACCGGCAAGCCCGCCACCAGATGGCGCCGGTCCCGCTCGCACACCAGGAGCAAGCCCGCGGTCTCCTGAGCCAACCGTCGCTGGGCGCGGGCCAGCAACCGCGCCTCGAGCGCCAGCGCCGGCCGCAGCCACCGGCGGTCCACCGCCGCGCGCCCCGCGAGGTTCAGCGCCAGGTCGTCGATGAGATCGACCACTACGGGCGTCGAGCCGAAATCGTCGCGGTGCATGGCGAGGCGGACGAGTTGCAGCACGGCGAGGTCGGCCCGCGGCGCCAGCAGGCGTATCTTGCGCCGCAGATCGGCAGAGAAGAACAGGCCGCTCTCGAGCGGCAGGCCGCGGACCGCCGCACGCAGCAAGCCGCCGCCGGCCGTGCCCCTCCCCGGACGCGCAGCGCGATAGGTCACCACCGCGGCGCCTGGTGGTGGCGGCGGCTGGCCGGCCATCGGCGCCGGCGCCAGCAGGGTGACGCGGTGCTCGGGAGCCAGCAGCTCGAGCATCTGGCAGGCGCGTAGCTCGTCGCCCCGGCGCGGGGGCCACGGATAGCGCGCGGTGACGAGGAGGATGTTCAGGAGCGTCCGGCTCAGACCAGCTTCAGCAGATGCCCCAGCTTCTCGCGCTTGGTGCGCAGGTAGTCGCGGGTGGAGTCGGTGGGCGGCACTTCGAGCGGCACGCGCTCCACGATCTCCAGCCCGTAGCCGTTGAGCGCGATGTACTTGCTCGGGTTGTTGGTCATCAGCCGCATCTTGCGCACGCCGAGGTCGCGCAGGATCTGCGCCCCGACGCCGTAGTCGCGCTGGTCGGGGCGGAAGCCCAGCCGCTCGTTGGCCTCGACCGTATCGTGCCCCTGCTCCTGCAACTCGTAGGCGCGCAGCTTGTTCATCAGGCCGATGCCACGCCCCTCCTGCAGCAGATAGAGCAGCACGCCGCGCCCCTCCTGGGCGATCTTGCTCAGCGCCTGCTCGAGCTGGATGCCGCAGTCGCAGCGCGCCGAGGCGAAGATGTCGCCGGTCAGGCACTGGCTGTGCACCCGCACCAGCACCGGCTCGTCGGGAGTGATCTCGCCCATCGCCAGCGCCACGTTCTCGTCGCCGGTGAGGTCGGAGCGGTAGGCATGGATGCGGAAGTCGCCGTACGCCGTCGGCAGCCGCGGCGAGGCGACCTTGCGCACCAGCGTCTCGTGGCGCAGGCGATAGCGGATGAGGTCGGAGACGGTGACCATCAGCAGGCCGTGGCGCGCGCAGAAGGTGGCGAGGTCCGGCACCCGCGCCATGGTGCCGTCGTCATTCATCACCTCGCAGATCACCGCCGCCGGCTGCAACCCGGCCAGCGTCGCCAGGTCCACCGACGCCTCGGTCTGGCCGGCGCGCTTCAGCACCCCGCCCTTGCGCGCCCGCAGCGGGAAGATGTGGCCCGGGCGCAGCAGGTCCTCCGGGCGCGTCGCCGGATCGATGGCGGTCAGCACCGTGGCGGCGCGGTCGGCCGCCGAGATGCCGGTGGTGGTCTTGCCGCGGGCTTCGATCGAGACGGTGAAAGCGGTGCCGAACGGCGAGGTGTTGGTCTCCACCATCAGCGGCAGGTCGAGCTGCCGGCAGCGCTCCTCGGTCATCGCCAGGCAGATCAGCCCGCGGCCGTACTTGGCCATGAAATTGATCGTCGCCGGCGTGACCTTCTCGGCGGCGATGGCCAGGTCGCCCTCGTTCTCGCGGTCCTCGTCGTCGACGATGATCACCAAGCGCCCCTCGCGGCAGTGCGCGATGGCCTCGTCGATGGCGGCAAACGGGCTCGGATCGTTCATGGCTGGCTCCCCAGCTTCATTCTAGAACGGATTCCCGAAGCTCAGGAACACCACCACCGGCCCCTCGGCCGGCGGACTGTTCTCGCGGTGCAGCTTCCAGCCCACCTCGGCGCGCAGCGGGCCGATCGGCGACAGGTAGCGGAAGCCGATGCCGGCGCCCGACTTGAACCCGTCCGTCCCGGTGAGCCGGATGTCGCGCCAGTCCGCCCAGACGTTGCCGCTGTCGAAAAACACCGTGCCGCCGAAGGCACCCGCGATCGGGAAGCGGTAGTCGAAGTTGGCCAGCGCCAGGCCGTTGCCGCCGACCGGCATCCAGTGCGCGCCCGGCTTGAGCAGGGTCTGATTGCGGATCCCCAACTCGTCCAGCGCGTAGGCGCGATCCGTCGTGCTGCCGCCGGCGAAGAAGCGCTCGTCGATGAAGACGTTGCTCTGCGGCAGCGACTGCGGCAACGTCGAGTCGGTGGGGAGCGTGGTGAACGACTCGATGGCCCCGAAGCGCAGGCTGGCGGCCAGCACCCCCGGCGGCCCGAGGTTCACGTACTTGGTCTGCTGCAGGAAGAGCTTCAGAAAGTTGGCCTTCGAGCCGATGCCGGGGAACGAGTACTGCAACTGCGCCAGCGAGCTCCAGCCGCGGGTCGGCACCAGCGGGTCGTCGCGATGGTCGAGCAGCACCGCGGGGATGACGCTGGTCGCCTGCACCGGCCGGTTCTGGCGCTCGATCGCGTTGAGCGCCACCCCCGGAGCAACCTGCAAGCGCACCACGCGGTAGTCCAGGGCCAGCGAATAGCGGGTGTGCGCCAGCGTCTTGACCGCTTCCGAGCGGCCGCCCCACCGCCGCGTCCGGAAGCTCACCTCGGCGGTGTTGAAGTAGAACAGGGTGGAATTGAGCGGCACCGCCCAGGCGCCCAGGAACGGCTGATTGAAGAACAGGCTGAAGCGCTTGTCGAGCGACGACAACCGCATGTCGGCGCGCAGGCTGTCCGCCTCGCCGCCGATGTTGTTGTCGGAAAAGCCCAGCAGGCCGCGGAGCTTCTCCTCGGAGTCGTAGCCGAAGCCGTAGCTCAGGCTCTTGAACTTGCCTTCCTGGACCTTCACCAGCACGTCGCGCTCGGTGTCCAGGGGGGAGCCGGCGAGCTCCACGTCGACGCGCGAGAAGATGCCCAGGCGGTAGAGATTGCTCTCCAGCTGGTAGGAACGCGATTGGCCGAGCGGCGCCCCATGCTCGAGGTGCAGCGTGCGGAGGATGACGTCGGTCTCGGTCGCCTGATTGCCGCGCACGATCACCTGATCCACCGTCCGCAGCGGGCCTTCCAGCACCTGGATCGTCAGGTCGACCAGAGTGTGCGGGGCGTTCCAATCGCTGGCCGCCGACACCTGGGCCTGGGTGTAGCCGGCCTCGCCGTAGGCGCTGCGGATGGCGGTCAGCGTCTGCTCGAGCAGCACCGGGTGAAAGGGTCCGCCTTCTTTCAGCGGCAGCGCCTGGCGCAGCTTCGCCACGTCGAGCTTCTCGACCCCCTGCAGCTCGAGCTTGACCAGGCGCTGCTGCTGTCCTTCCTCGATCGGCAGCCGCAGGCGCAGGGCGCTGCCGCGCTCTTCGATCTGGGGCGGCCCGACCTTGGCCTCGGCGTAGCCCTGCAGGGCATAGAACGAGCGGATGTTCTCGACGTCCTCGTCCAGCGTGTCCTGCACCAGGCGCCCGCTGCCCGGATGCACCAGGCTGCGCGGGGAGGTGGCCATCAGGGTCGCGAGCTTCGCCGAGCCGACGGCCTGGTTGCCCTCGAACTCGATAACGCCGAGCGTGTAGAGCGGCCCGGCGACGATGACGATCTTCAGCTCCACCCGGTCGTCCACCCGGCGCTGGCTGGAATCGACCTTGACGTGGTAATGCCCCTGCTGCTGGTAGTAGGCGCGCAGCCGCGCCAGCGCCTGCTGCACCAGCGCCTCGTCGTAGCCGGCGATACCGAGGAACGGCAGCAACCCCTTCCGTTTCAGCTGCTTGACGCTGGCGCCCTGGATCGTCAGGTCGATCAGCGGCCCGACGTCGACCGGGAAGGTCAGCCGCACGGTGTTGGACGCCGCGTCGTAGTCCTGGCGCGGCCGATCGACGCGGGCGGCGGCATGACGCTGACCGATGAGCCACAACTGCAGGCGCTCGGCGTCGTCCTCGGCGAGCCGCGTTTGGAACGGCCGGCCGGGTCTCGCGCGCAGGTGCTGGATCAGCGCCGCGGCGGTGAACGGCGCGATCTTGCCGTCGAAATCGACGGCGGCGACCTTGGCGCGGTCGCCGCTGTCCACCTGGTAGGTGACCGTCACCTGGCGGCCCGGCCCCTGCTCCACTCGCAGGTGCACGGTGGCCTTGAAGTAGCCATTCTCGCGGTACAGGTTCTGCAGGTTGTAGACCCCCGCCAGCACGCTCTCCTCGGCCAGCGGCTCGGCCGGGAACTGCGGCACCACCGCCTTGAGGTCCGCGGCAGGCAGGCCCAACCGCCCGACGACCCGCACCGCCGTCACCTGCGGCACCGGCCGCACCACCACCACCACGACCACCCCCCCTGGCTCCTCGCGGGTGTACAGCGCGACGTCCGACCCTATCCCGGTCGCCACCAGGTTGCGCAGCGTGCGGCGGACGGCGACGTCGGCGAGCGGCTTGCCAGGCTGGATCTCGACGCTGGCGGCGACCTGTTCCCGGCGCGGCAGCGGCGCATCGCTGCGGATCTCGACCGCCAGCACCAGCAGCGCGGCCGGCGCCGCCGCGACCGGCGCCGCTGCCGTCTCGGCGGCAGCGCCGGCGGTGCCAGGCGGGGGCGCCGGCGCCGGCGCGGCGGGAACCGGCAGGGGCGGGGCCGCCGCGGGCTCGGGAGCCGGCTCGGTCGAGGCCGGCGGCTGCGCCAGGGCGGCGGCGGCGCCCCACCGCCCACCGGCGCCCGACCCCGCGCCCAGCCAGGCCACCGCCGTCGCCATCGCGAGCAACGCCGGCGGCACCGCGCGCCCATGCCGCCGCCGCTCACTCAAAAGCGGGTCTCCCGCTGCAGGTCCACGGCGAAGCTGTTGCCGCTCTGGGTCAGCAGGACGGTGAGGTTCCTGGCCACCTGCCACTCGATCTGGCGCACGTCGAGCCGCGGCGACGACGGGTTGCTGACGTAGGTCACGAAGATGTTCTTCGACAGCCGCTTGCCGGCGGTGATCACCACCCCCGAGGTCGGCTGCCCGGCCTGGGTCAGCGTCTGGGTATCCACCCGGAAGCGATCGAGGCCGAACAGCCTGCCGACCCGCGACGACACCGCCGAGGCCGCCTGGCCGGCGAGGAACTGCGAGGCCGCGGCCTGCCCGGCCGCGCCGCTCTGCACCGGCGGCGGCGGCGCGCCGAGCTCGGGCCGCGGGCCGCTGGCGAGCAGCGAGATGATGTCGATATCGGCGAGATCGGCGTTGGAGGAGAACTTGGCGTTGAGCCGATCCAGGGTGCCCGCCAGGTTGAGGGTGATGGTGTAGCTCTGCACCTCGGTCTTGAGCGCCAGGTCGATCAGCGGATCGACGCGGTTGGGGTTGGCGAAGGTCAGGGTGCCGCGATCCACCTGGTACTTGTTGTCCGCGTACTGCAGAGTGCCCCCCGATTCGAGCTGGACGCTGCCGAAGACCACCGGCGTGGCGGCGGTGCCCACCACCGTCAGCGCCACGTCGCCGCGCAGGTCGGCGACGTTGTCGATCACCCGCAGCGCCCCGGGGCCCTGGATCGAGAGGTTGAGCTGGGTGGTGGCGAGCAGGCTGTTGGTGGGGACGACCTGGACCCGCTCGCGCTGCAGGCCGCGCAGCAGCAGCTGCAGCAGGTCCACCTGCACGTCCTCGACGTACAGCGCGCGGTCGAGGCGGACCAGGCCCTGGATCTGGCGGCTGCCGCCGCTGCCCACCAGCGCCAGGTTGGCGTTGCCGCGGCTGACCCAGCCGGCCGGATAGCGCAGGCTGACGCCCTGTGCCGTCAGCTCGAAGCGGTAATTCAGGGTGCTCCCGGCTCCCGGCAGCGCCAGCTGGCCGGTGGCGCGCACCGTGCCGCCTCCGACCCGGCCGGTGAGGGAGTCGAGCGCCAGGTGGTCGCGGTCGAAGCGCACCGTGCCCTCGAGCCCCTCGACGGTGGTGGCCAGGGTGGGAATGACCAGCCGCGCGTCGTGGAGCACCGCCTGCCCGGAGAGCTCCGGCTTGGCGATGGTGCCCTTGACGGCGGCCAGCACGTCCACCTCGCCGCCGATGTCGAGGCCCGGCGCGAACAGCTTCGCCCAGCTCGACGAAACGGTGCTCTGCACCCGCAGGTCCAGCGGCGCCGCCGCGCCCAGGCCGACGCTGCCCGAGGCGGTGATCTCGAGACCGGTGCCGACCTCTTCGAGATAGAAAGAGCGCACCACCAGCTGGCGCGGCGAGATGTCCACCACCACCGGCTCGCGGTTGGCGACCTGCTTGCCGGCGTAGGCCAGCCGCAGGTCGTCCAGGCGCAGCTGGCCGCCGTAGCGGCCGGCGTCGAAATCGGCGTCGAGCGTCAGCGCGCCGGCCAGCGAGCCGCCGAGATCGGCGCCGGCTCCGGCGCCCGCTCCCGCGCCGCCCGGCGCCGCCGCCGGCACCGCCAGGCGCCCGAGGCCGCCGAGGTTGGCGGAGCGCAGGTCCAGGCGCAAAGCCGCCCGCCCGCGGTCCAGCCGGCCGCCGCCGTCGAAGGTGAGCAGGCTGCCCAGCGCGCCGCTGGTACGCACCAGCGCGCCGTCCCAGTCGATCACCGCCTGCGCCTCGCCGGGCGGGGTGCCTTCGAGCTTGCGGCCGGCCCAGGCGAGGTCGTGCCCGCGCAGGCTCACCTGGGCGCGCGGCCGCTCGAGAGTGCCCCCCACCGCCGCCATCAGCGCCACCCGGCCGGCCATGCCGGCGCCGGGCAGCAGGCCGGCGAGCGGCGCCGCGGCGAGATCCAGGGACGGGCCGTCGAGCGTCAGCTCGATGCCGTCGCTCCGCCGATCGAAGCTGCCGTTGGCCGCGACCTTCCCGGCCGGCGCCTCGATCGCCCCGCCGGTGACGGTGATGCGGGCCGGATCCCACGCCAGCTGGCCGCTCGCTCGCCCGAGCGCCACGCCGGACACCTGCAGACCGTCCACGGTGGCGTCGGCTTTGCCGGTCAGGTGGTCGAAGTCGCCGGCGAGGTCCAGGCGCCCCGACACCTCGCCGCGCAGGCCAGCCACCGGGAACCAGGCCGGCAGGTAGGGCACCAGGCCGGCGGCCGGCCATTGCGCGGCGTCGATCGCCAGCGCCAGCGGCTGATCCGGCACGGCGCTTCCCGGCCGCGCCAGCGGGATGCGGCCGGAGAGCAGCAGCGCGCCGGCGCCGGCGGTCGCCTCCAGGCGCAGGTCCTCGACGGCCAGGGGCTCCAGGGTGAGGGTGCCGTGCAGCCGGTCCGCCGCGCCCAGGCTGTTGCTCACCACGGCCTGCAGGTCGAGGTCGAAACGTGCCGAGTAGCCGCCGGGCGTGATGGTCACCGCCCCGGTGGCGATGCCGTGGCCGGCGTTCGGCAGCCAGATCGGCGAAGTCTCTCTGGGACCCGTCCAGTGCTGGGTCGGCAGGCGAGGCGGCACCGGCGGGAACAGCGGCGCCAGCGCCCCGGTGTCGTGCGACACCAGCCGATAGTCCAGCCGCCCGGTGTCGTGCAGCAGATCGTAGGTGAACCCGGTCACGGTCGCTTCCTGGCCCGGGGCGGTGACCAGCACGGTGCCGCCGGTCAGCACCCCGCCGGCCATCCGCAGCGGCACCACCCCGGACGTCGGCAGGCCCCTGCCGCCCGCCAGCCCGGCCCGCGCCGTCTCGACGCGCAGCTCCGCCTCGCCGGTGCCCAGCCGCCATTGCGAGCTCTCGAACCGGTAGCGCAGCCGGCCGCTGGCCTGGCCGGCAAGCTCCACCACCGGCGGCTCGGGACCGGCGAACTGCGGCGGGAAGAGGTCGGCGAGGAACGGCTGCAAGGCCATGCCGCGGATCGTCAGGTCGAGATCCACCGGGCGGCCGCCATGCGCCCCGGGGCCGGCGCCGGTCAGCACCACCACCGGGCCGCTGAGCGTGCCCGCGGCGTAGCTGGCGCGCCGGACCTGCACCGCCAGCTGCCGGGAGTCGCCGCGGAAGTCGGCGGCGAGGTCGCGGAACACGCGGTGGAGCACGTCGATCCGCGGCGCCCGCAGGTTGCCGGTGTAGACCCAATCTTCGTGCCGGAAGGTGAAGCGGCCGGTGACGTCGGCGGCGCCCGCGATCGGCTCTTCGAGATAGCCCACCCGGTTGACCCAGCTGGCGCCCAACCGCGCCGTGACGCCGAGATCCACCTCGTTGTCGCCCTGCCAGGCGATGCCGCCGTCCACCCGCGCCGACAGCTCGGGACCGGCCAGGTGCGCGGCGGCGATCCGCAGCCCGCCGGCGTCGACGCGGCCGTAGGCCGAGACGGTCAGCGGCCAGGAACGCGCATCGGGAAGACGCAGCGCGACCTCCTGGGCGGTGACCAGGAAAGCGAGGCTCTTGCCGCCTCGCTCCCCCTTCGCGCCCCGGGCGCCCGGCGGGCTCGCCGCGGCGGCCGGCGCGCGCCCGGCGCCGCTGGCCACGCCAGGCATCGCGCCACCGTCGTCCGTCAGGCGCGCCCAGAGCGCGCGCGCCGAGAGATCGAGGCGCGCGCGGCGCTCGTTGAGCTGGAACGTGCCGTCCTCGACCAGCAGGCGGTCGATGGCGAGCTGCACGCGCGGCGGCTGGTTGCCGCCGCGGCGGCGCAGGTGCGGCAGATTGTTGCTGCCGTCGGGGTAGAAGCGAAGGTAAAACTGCGGCCGCTCGAGGTCCAGCTGCTCGACGTCGAGCCGGCGCCCGGCGAGGGCGCGCCAGGAGATGCGGGCCCGCGCCATGCCGAGGCGCAGCACCGCCGGATCGAGCGGTGCCCGGCCGGGGATCACCAGGCCGTGCAGCTCGAACCAGGGGCTCAGAGTCCAGAGGTGGAAGTCGACCGCGCCGACCGCCACCTCGCGGCCGAGCGCGTCGGAGAGCTCGCCGCGCAGGACCTCGGCAGCGCTCTCGCGGGCAAAGCGGCTGCCGACGAACAGCACCACGGTGGCGGCCAGCACCAGCAGCAGCAGCAGGCCCCAGACGAACGGCCGCACCACCCAGCGGCGGACCCGGCCGGGGCCGCGGCGCTCCTGCCGGCGCCGCTCCTCCCCGGACCGCTCGCGGGCGCGCCGCTCCGGCCCTTCCCGCCGCTGCCATCGCCGGCGGTCGGCCGCCGGCGGCTGCGAGGTGGGCTCGTCGGACGCCAAGCTCAGAGCGCTCCCGCGTCGTCCGGCCGGGAGAGCCCTCCCCAGCGCAGCTTCTCGCGCAGGTTCTCGTAGTAGCTGCGGGCGCCGATCTTGATCAGATCGACGGCGGCCGGGCTGCGGGTGACCACCACCGTGTCGTGGTAACGCAGCTCCGTCCCCTCCTGGCCGTCGAGCGTCAGGAACACTTCTTCTCGCTGGGTCTCGAGAGTGACCTCGATGCGGCTGGACCCGGGCACCACGATGGGCCGCAGCGACAGGGTGTGCGGGCAGATCGGCGTCAGCACGGCGACCGGCAGCAGGGGATTGAGGATCGGGCCGCCGGCCGACAGGTTGTAAGCCGTCGAACCGGTGGGGGTGGAGATGATCAGGCCGTCGGAGCGATAGCGGGCGATCAGGTGGCCGTCGACCACCATGGTCAGCTCGATGATGCGCGACAGCGCGCTCTTGGTGACCACCGCGTCGTTGAGCACGCGGAAGCGCTCGGCGCCGCGGCCGTCGTCGCGCCGCAGCTCGACGTCGAACAGCGAGCGCGCCTCGGTGCGGCAGTCGCCCGCCAGCACCTGTTCCAGCGCCGGGTACAGCTCGGCGCGGCCGATCTCGGTGAGGAACCCCAGGTTGCCGAGGTTGACCCCCAGGATGGGGATCCCCGGCTCGAGCGTGCGGGCCACCGACAGCAGGGTGCCGTCGCCGCCCAGCACCACCACCAGGTCGCAGGCGGCGGCGGGGCTGAACGGCGTCTCCTGGCGGTCCAGGGCGGCCAGCGTCGAATCGTCCAGCAGCGCCTCCAGGCCGCGCTGCCGCAGCCATGCCACCAGCTCGCCGGCGGTCGTTGCCGCCTCCTGGCTCGACCGCTTGGCCACCACGCCGACCCGCCGCGGCTTGCCGCTGCCGGCGCTCAACACTCCCTCCGCCGCAGCAGCGCGAACGCCTCGCGGTTGCCGCCGGAGCCGGCGACCGGCGAGTCGAAGCAGCCGCCGGCGAGCTCGAGGTCGCCGCACGCGGCCAGGCTCCTGGCGCAGTCGTCGATCGCCTGGCGGCGGCGCGTCTCGTCGCGCAGGATGCCGCCCTTGCCGACCGCCCCGCGGCCGGCTTCGAACTGCGGCTTGATCAGCGGCAGCAGCAGGCCGCCGCGGGCGAGGTGGGGCAGCAGCGCCGGCACCACCTTGGCCAGCGAGATGAAGGAGACGTCGACGGTGATCAGCCGCGCCGGCTCGGCGATGGCGTCGGCCGCCAGGTGGCGGGCGTTGACGCGCTCCATGACCACCACCCGCGGATCGTGGCGCAGCCGCGGGTCGAGCTGCCCGTAGCCGACGTCGACGGCATAGACCCGCCGCGCGCCGCGCGCCAGCAGGCAGTCGGTGAAACCGCCGGTCGAGGCGCCGACGTCGAGGCAGGTCCAGCCGGCGGGCTGGATGCCGTAGTGGTCGAGGGCGTGCTCGAGCTTGCGGCCGGCGCGGGAGACGTAGGGCTCGCGGGCGGCGACCGCGAGCGCGGCGGCGGCGCCGACCGGCGCCCCGGGCTTATCCAGCCGGCGACCGTCCACGCTCACCAGGCCGGCCATCACCGCCCGCCGCGCCTGCTCGCGGCTGGGAAAGAGTCCGCGCTCGACGAGCAGTTGATCCAGCCGGGATGACACCGGGTTTGGCCTGATTTTTGAGGCGGGAGGGGCGGAAGCCCTCGGGCGGCGGGCGGCCGCCGGCGCTGCTTCGCCTACTTCCCGATGGCGGAGGCGGGGAGGGCCTCCTCGATGAGCATGATCGGGATGTCGGAGACGATCGGGTAGACCAGGCCGGAAGCGGCGCAGAAGAGGCCCTGCTCGACCACCGGCGTCTCGTCGCGGAAATGTTCTCGGTACTTCTCCGCCAGCGTCCCGCGCACCTCCGGCGGCAGCTCGACCAGCTCCAGCTCTCCTTTCGTCTTGGGGCAGACGAGTATCTCCAGCAGCTCCGGATCGACCGCCATCGGGCTCCCCCTGTCGAGGGCGGAGCATAGCACAGGTCACTGCGGCGACTGGAAAGACGCCATCGGGCAAACGATCCGCGCGCCGATCGCGAAGGGAACAACAGTGCCCGAGCGCAGGGTCTTCAGGGCGTCCGCATCCAGCACGCCGGTGAGCCAACTTGGGAGATTGGGGTTTGGGTTGCAACATGCGGTGGGGACCGGCCGGTCGTAGAGCCAGGGCGCCTCGCCCGCCAGCAGGTAGAACATCTCGAAATGACGATCGTAGGGGACCGGACCGTTGTTGGGATTGCAAGGTTCCTCTTGCATGTAGGCAAGGTTGCCGATTATGACCAGAGTCTTGGTGTCACCCCTGACTTTGATCGTTCGTCCCGGATCCATGCTGTTGTATTTCTTGAGGCGGACGACGTAGCTCGTTGCGCCGTCCGCAAGCCGGGCATTAATCATCGCGATCTCGCCGACGAACGCCGGCG
>DATGHG010000315.1:0-4325 GCA_035308185.1 Thermoanaerobaculia bacterium
GTTCCTGGACATCGACCGCGACGGCACCGTGATCTCGCGGCGCTTCGCCGAAACGGTGATCCGGAGCACCCGGCGCCTCACCTATGGCGAGGTGCGGCGGCTGCTCGAAGAGCCGCGTCCCGGCGACGCCAAGGAGTACGGGCCGGTGCTTCCGGCCCTCCTCGACATGAAGGAGCTGACGACGGCGTTGCACGCCGCCCGCGGCCGCCGCGGCTCGATCGATTTCGATCTTCCCGAGGGCAACGTCGAGCTGGACACCGACGGCACCGTGGTCGGGATCCTGCCCTACGAGCGCAACCTCGCCCACCGTCTGATCGAGGAGTTCATGATCGCCGCCAACGAGGCGGTCGCCTACGAGCTGGTGCGCCGCGATTGCCCGGGGCTGTACCGCGTCCACGACGCGCCGGGGATCGAGCGCCTGGCAGAGCTGGCCGAGCTGCTGCGGCCGCTCGGCATCGAGCTCGCCGGCGGCCGCACCGCAGAGCGCGAGCCGGCCGACCTCGCCGACCTGCCGCCGGCCGCGCTGCAGGCGGTGCTCGAGCAGATCGAAGGCCGCCCGGACGAGCCGTTCCTGTCGGCCCTGGTGCTGCGCACCATGCAACGGGCCTCGTACAGCCCGGAGTGCCGCGGCCACTACGCCCTCGCCTCGCCGTTCTACACCCACTTCACCTCGCCGATACGCCGCTATCCCGACCTGGTGGTGCACCGCCGCCTCAAGGCGCTGCTGCGCGCCGGCCGGAGCGGCGGCGCCGTCGAAACCGAGAGCGAGCGTGCCGAGGTGGTGTCGCGGCTGCCGGCGATCGCCGAGCAGGCGAGCTCGACCGAGCGGCGGGCCGAGCACTCGGAGCGCGACCTCCTGCAGTGGAAGAAGGTGCGCTTCCTCGCCGGACGCGCCGGCGACCGCTTCCGCGGCCGCATCACCGGCGTTCAGCCGTTCGGCCTGTTCGTCCAGCTGGAGGACTTCCACGTCGACGGCCTGGTGCCCGTCCGGACCATGTCCGACGACTACTACCGCTTCGAGCCCGAGGCCCATCGCCTGGTCGGCGAGCGGCGCGGCCGGGTGTTCCAGCTCGGCGACGCCGTGGAGGTGGACCTCACCGGCGTCGCCCTGCGCCATCGCGGCCTGGACCTGGCGATCGCCGGCATGCCGGCGCCGTCGCCCGGTGCCGGGAGCGGCAGCGGCAGCGGCGCCGCCCGGCCATCGCGGCCCGCCGGGCGCGGCGGCAGGCGGCGGACGTGAGCCTCACGCCGACGGTGGCCATCGTCGGCCGCCCTAACGTCGGCAAATCGACCCTGTTCAACCGCCTGGTGGGCCGTCGCCAGGCCATCGTCCACGACCTGCCCGGGGTGACCCGCGACCGCATCACCGGGCTCTCCCAGCTCGACGGCGACCGCTCGTTCCAGGTGATCGACACCGGCGGCCTGGTCGCCGGCGACGATCCGCTCGGGCTGTCCACCCAGGTCTTCCTGGCGGTGGAGGAGAGCGACCTGCTGCTCTTCCTGGTGGACGGCCGCGACGGCCTGGTCACCGCCGACGAGGCGGCCTGGGAACGCCTGCGCCGCACCGGCAAGCCGGCGCTGCTGGTGGTCAACAAGGGTGACACCCGCGAGGCGCGCGGCCGCTTCCCGGAGTTCCACCGGCTGGGCATCGAGCCCCAGCTGCTGGTTTCCGCCGAGCACGGTCAGGGAATCGAGGCGCTGCGCGAGGCGCTCGCCCTGGCGCTGCCCGAGATGCCCGCCGAGGCGCGCCCCGACCTGCCGGCGATCGCCATCGTCGGCCGCCCCAACGTCGGCAAGTCGTCGCTGCTCAACCGCATCGCCGGCCAGCCGCGGGCGCTGGTGTCGCCGGTGGCGGGCACCACCCGCGACCCGATCGACACGACGATCACCCGCGGCGACCGCTCCTACCTGCTGATCGACACCGCCGGGATCCGCCGCCGCAGCCAGACCGCCGGCGCGCCGGAGGAGCTGGCGGTGATGATGGCTCGCCGCCAGATCGAGCGGGCGCAGCTGGCGGTGCTGGTGCTCGACGCCGCCCAGGGAGTGACCAGCGGCGACCTGGCCATTGCCGGCACCATCTGGGAGCTCGGCCGCGCCTCGGTCTTGGCGGTCAACAAATGGGACCTGCTCGACGAGGAGTCGCGCGCCCGTCTCGAGCTGTCGCTCGAACGGCTCGACGAGCACCTCGCCCACCCGCGGCGCGTCAATCTGTCGGCGCTGACCGGCCGCGGCGTCGAGAAGCTGTTTCCGGCCATCGTCCCGACGCTCGCCGCCCACGCCACCAAGCTCGGCACGGGCGAGATCAATCGGCTCTTCGAGGCCGCCATCCGGCGGGTGAGCCCGCCCAACCTGGGCGGCCGGCCGTGGAAGCTCTACTATGCGACCCAGGTATCGAGTCAGCCGCCCACCTTCATGCTCTTCGCCAACCGCGCCCTGCCGCGCAACCACCATTACCGCCGCTACCTCGAGAACCGCCTGCGCGAGGAGCTCGACCTGGTGGGGGTGCCGTTGCGCCTGGTGGTGCGGCGACGCACGGAGACGCGCGGATGAGAGCGAGCGCCGCCATGTCCGCCGGTCTGGCCGCGGTGTTGATGACGGCGCTGCCGGTGGCGGGCTGCCGCCAGGCCGACGATCGCCGGGCGATCCAGGAGCGCCTGCGTGCCAAGGGCGCCGCGGAGGTGGTGCGCGAGGCGGCGGCGGCGCGCTATACGCCGCCGGCGAGCGGCTGCCTCGCCGACGCTCAGGTCCGGATGTACCTGATGGTCCGCGAGCGTGAGAGTCGCATCCGCGAGGCCGCGATCGTCGAGGCTCAGCGCCCCCGCGATGCAGCCGCCGGCGTGGCGCCGCTGGGGGCGGCGGCGGACTTGCGGGCGGCCCAGGAGCTGAAGGTGAACCCCAAGGAATACGCCTGGGTGCGCGACCAGGTGCTCGCGGCGGAGGCTGCCGCCACCAACCAGGCGCTCTACCAGAAGATGGCGGCCGGCCGCGAGCAGCTGCTGGCGAGGATGCGGCGCGACCGCGACGCGCTGACCGATCCGGTCCAGCACGCGACCGCCGAGCGCGAGCTCGAGGACTGGAAGCGCGGATTGCAGGCAGCCGAGCCACCGATGACGCCGGCGATACGGAAGAACGTCGCGCTGCTCGCGCACTACCGTGGCCCGCTCGCCCGGCTGCGGGCGCTCGAGGAGCGTGCCCTGGCGGCCGCCGCCGGCGTCGAGGCGCCGCCCGGCAACGTCGCCGCGGCCGGGCAGTAGAACCCGATCCGGCGGCGGGCCACCGGCCGCGGCGGGCGGCCGCTAGGAGAGCGCGAATGGCGATCGATCACGGCCTCGACGAACGCTGGGCAACCGGCTTGGTCTGCTCGCGTACCGGCCAGACCGCGCCGCTCGATGAACCGGCTTTCCTGTCCCCGGCCGGTGCACCGTGGCTGGTCGACTACGAGCTGGACCGGGCGCGCGGCGAGCGGTTGCGACGGGCGCTGCCGGGGCGGCCCTGGACGCTCTGGCGCTACCGCGAGCTGCTGCCGGTGGCGGACCATGCCCGGCGGATCGATCTCGGCGAGGGGGCGACCCCGCTGGTGCGTTTGCGGCGCACGTCGCTCGCCGGTGCCGAGCTGTGGATCAAGGACGAGGCCGGCAACCCCACCGGCTCCTTCAAGGCCCGCGGCCTGTCGCTGGCGGTGAACCGGGCGCGCGAGCTGGGCGCTCCCGGAGTGGAGCTGGCGAGCGCCGGCAACGCCGCCCTGGCGCTTGCCGCCTTCGCCGCCGCCGGCGGTCTGCCGGCGCGGGTCGCGGTGCCGGCCGATACGCCGCCAACGGTGGCGGCCCGCTGTCGCGAGTACGGCGCCGAGGTGCTCGAGTCGCCGGGGACGCTGGTCGAAGCGGCGCAACTTCTCGCCACCGCCGCGGGCGCCGCCGGCGCGGCCGGCGAGGGCTTCTGGAATCTCTCCACCCTGCGCGAACCCTACCGCGCCGAGGGCAAGAAGACGATGGGGCTGGAGCTCGCCGAGCAACTCGGCTGGGAGGTGCCCGACGTCATCTTCTATCCCACCGGCGGGGGCACCGGCCTCATCGGCATGTGGAAGGCCTTCGACGAGCTGGAGCAGATGGGCTGGATTGGCAGCAAGCGGCCGCGCATGGTCGCGGTGCAGGCGGCGGGTTGCGCTCCGATGGTCAAGGCTTGGGAGGATGGCGTCGAGCACGCGCCGCGCTGGGCGGATGCGCACACCTTTGCCGCCGGCATCCGCGTGCCGCAGGCGGTCGGCGATTTCCTCATCCTGCGCGCGGTGCGCGAGAGCCAAGGCTTTGCCATTGCGGTCGACGACT
>DATGHG010000316.1:0-2359 GCA_035308185.1 Thermoanaerobaculia bacterium
GACGGTGAGCTGTTGCACCTTCGCACTGGCCCGGTGGTAGCGCTCCACCGCGGCGTAGTAGCTCCTAAGGTAGGGCTCTTGGCCGCTCAACAGGTAACCGCGTACCGCGGCGGTAGACTCCGCGATCGTCGAGCGGAGTCCCTCGATTTGGGCAATCACCTCGTTGGTATGCGAGTACCAACCGGCATCGGCGATCAGCGTCCGCAGGGCATCTCCCGCCCACACCCCGTTGAGCGCCAGGACGGCGACCGCAACCAACAAGGTCACCACCAGGCGACGCTCGTGTCTTTGCAACCCGGATCCCCCTCTCCGTGCCGACCGCGCTTCGCAAGCCGGCTCGCGTACCCTACCCTCAGTGGGCCAGTTGCGTCGAGCTTACGTCGGGGAAGAGCGGCCAGCCGGCGGCGCGGGCCGGCCACGCCGCGCGAGAGTTTAGATATCTGCATCTGTAAATCGTTTTGAATGATAGTTTACGGCGACTGCCGCAGGCCGACGCAGGCGCTTTTCTTGCAATGGCGGGGTGGCGGCACGGCGGGATGGATCGGGAGCCCGCGGCCAAAGGAGGGAGCATGCCGCCGGCACCACGCAGGGCGTTCCTTCGTACCGGTCTCTACGCCGCCGCCGTCGCCGGCTTCATCGCCGTGGCGGCGCTGGGTCCCGCCGCCGGCGCCGGCTTCGCGGCGACCCCGCCAGCCGGCACCATCACCGACGCCAGCGGTCCGGTGAGCTACACCGCCGGTCCCTTTTTTACCAACAACGCCTCCGCCCAGGCCAACGGCACACCGATCTGCAACGCGGCGCTGGCCTGCGATCAGTTCGCGCTCACCGTCTCCCTGTCGCCGGCCGTCGCCGCGGCGAACCGGGTCAAGATCCAGATCCAATGGCCGCTGACGACCGCGGACTTCGACCTCTACGTCTTCGACGCCGGCAACTCGCTGGTCGGCGAGTCGGCGACCAGCAATGACCCCGAGGCCGTGACCCTGCCGGCGGTCAACGGCAGCTACACGGTGCTGGTGGCGCCGTTCAACCCGGCGGGGCAGAGCTTCACCGGCACCATCAGCCTGCTGCCGATCCCGGCGGCGCCGCCACCGCCACCCGGCATCCCGCCGCGCTACCAGACCTACGCCGCCCCGCCGGGGATTGCCGAGGCCTCCGGCGAACCGTCGATAAGCGTCGACTGGAACCCGAACGACGGCAGCCTGCGCCACGGCACCGTGAACACCGGTGGGGTGGCGTTCTTTACCGCCAACGAGAACGAGCTGCGGGTGAGCTTCGACGACTGCTCGTCGCCTGCCCGCAGCCTGTGGGAGGACGTCACCAGCCCCACCGAGGGGGTGACCACCCTCGATCCGATCGGTTTCGGCGACCATGCGACCGGCCGCATCTACCAGTGCCAGCTCTCGGGTGGCCAGAGCCGCATCGCCTTCTCCGACGACGACGGCGGCAGCTGGACCCAGGCCCAGGGCGGGCCGGCCGATCAGGGTCCCGATCACGAGACCCTGGGCGGCGGGCCCTTCGCCGCCGGCGCGCCGCCCCATCCGCTCTACCCGCGCGCCGTCTACTATTGCTCACAGAACGTCGCCGGCGGCGCCGAGTGCGGCCTGAGCCTCGACGGTGGCCTGACCTACCTGCCCGGCGTCGACATTTTTACCGTCACCCAATGCACCGGGGGCATCCACGGCCATGTGAAGGTGGCCCCGAACGACGGCACGGTGTACGTTCCCAACTCCTCGTGCGCCACCGGCTCGGGAACCCAGGGCGTGGCGGTGTCGAGCGACAACGGCGTTTCCTGGAACGACTACACGGTGCCCGGATCGAGCGGCGGCGGCGATCCGTCGGTTGCGATCGGCGCCAACGGCACCATCTATCTCGGCTGGCAGAACGGCGACGGCCACCCGCACGTCGCGGTGTCGCACGACCACGGCCAGAGCTGGCAGAACAACGTCGACGCCGGCGCCGCGCTCGGCATCCAGAACTCGGTCTTCCCGGTGGTGGTGGCGGGCGACGACAACCGCGCCGCCTTCGGCTTCCTCGGCACGCCGACGGGCGGCAACTACCAGGACACCGTCAATTTCCAGGGCATCTGGCACTTCTACGTTGCGACCACCTACGACGGCGGCAACTCGTGGTTCCTGGTGGACGCGACGCCGGACGATCCGGTGCAGGTGGGCTCGATCTGCACCGCCGGCACCACCTGCGGCGCCGACCGCAACATGCTCGATTTCAACGACGTCACGATCGACCGCGAGGGGCGGTTGGTGGCTTCGTTCGCCGACGGCTGCGTGGCGCCGGGCTGCACCGCCAGCTCGCCCTCGTCGTCGTCGCGCAGCGCCAAGGGGACGGTGGTGCGGCAGTCCGG
>DATGHG010000317.1:0-7208 GCA_035308185.1 Thermoanaerobaculia bacterium
CTTTGGTTCTACCGGGCCGCCGCTGTGGAAGGTGTAGAGATAGCCAAATTGAAGCGTGAACGACAACCAGTCAGGATAGGCGATGGCCGGGTTGACCATGTGGCCCAGGTGCCATTTGTCCTTCTCGTCCATCAGCAAGCAGAAATTCGGATGCTCAGGATTTGCACTCTCCGGCGCCGCCGGATCGTAGCCGAAATCATCTGGATTTTCCCTAAAGCGCGCGAGCGCTGTAGCCCAGTCCCTCCGGTACTCGGGATTCCGGCGAAGAAACTCCCATGCCCATCGGATGTGGGGGAAGCCCGGCGGGAAGTCGTACTCGGCAGCGTTGCGCCAGTTGGGCAACGGCACTCCCCCGAAGTGCAGCCCCGTAGAGAAGGGAAAGGCGGCGCGGCGGGCCAGGCTACGGGGGTGCCCGCCTTTCGGCGGCCAAACCTAGCCGCGCCTGTACTGCGGATTCTACCTCAACAACGGGGCATGGGTGTGATCCGCTGCGCGCCCGCGAAAGGGAGGGGGGGCGCTAAAGCCGCTCATGCTATAATTGAAATGCCGGAATTGGCCGCCAACCATGGCGAAGAGGAGGAAAGTTAAGCAAGGCCAACTAATCGCGGTTCTTGAGGTGAAAAGTTATCGATCCCGGCGTAGCCGGAGAAAGAAGGAGTCCCGTGACTAGACCCACTAAACTATTACTTGTCACCAGCCTTTCTTTGTTTGTATTAGCGCATATCTCTCGCGCGGAGCCATCTCATACGTCGTTCTTCAACAGTCAATGGCTTCAGACAGTCGTATCGATAGACATGCCAAGCGCCGGTGACCAAACGAAGTATGTACATATAGGCACCGGGTTCCTGGTGCGGTCCTCACGTTCACACTACATTCTCGTGACGGCTAAGCACGTAGTATCCGATCCACGTATACTGCGAAAGCTCCTCGTGTATAGGCTAGCATCAGCAACTGGAATCATACTTGTTCAAGAGAGCCAGCTCGTAGGTGGTGGCTTAGGAGACTGGTTTACTTCGCCATCTTCTGATGTTGCCTGTCGCTTCATTGCCTTTCCTAAGTCAACCTCGCCATCAGCCATTCCTGCCGATGCTTTTATGGCACAGGGCGATCTGGAGCCAGGTGCGTCGCTCCTGGTCTTGGGTTTCCCATACGGAGAGCCTAAGGAGGGGTTAACGCGGGCGATCGTACGCCATGGTACTTTTGCCGGCACTGATGACAATGGTAATCTCATAGCAGACACGTTTGTTTTTGGAGGCAACAGCGGCGGTCCGGTTGTCTACGTACCTACGGTCAAGGTGTCGCCGCCCCTTCAATCGACGCTTGTGCATGAGGAAAAGCTGGTCGGGCTAGTCGTCAGTTACACATGGGTATCGGCGCCTACTGATGCCTACGTGGAGACAGTCGTAAAGGAGAACTCTGGTCTAGCCGGCTTGGTGCCGGCCAGCGTGATACAACAACTGATAGCAAGACAAGATGTTGACAGCTTCGATGCAGCCTTATCGGCGAAATCTCCGTAGGGGGATGGGAGTCTCAAGCAGCCTCGCTCAAGAGTAGGCATCGGGCAACCTACTTGTGCCTTGGCTGGATCATCTCTTCGACTCGCCGCGCCTGCTCCTCCGCCAGCTCTTCCAGCCATCCCGAGACGGAGCGGCACCCCAGGTAGCGGGGCGACCCGCGCCCACCGCCGCGCCTCAGCCCGAGAGGCGCGGACGGTGAACGTGATGACCTTCATTTCAGCCAAGGAACCACCCCACGGGCCTGCCGTAGACGGCGGCGAAGCGGGCCAGCTCGACGGGATCAAGCCGGCGCTCGCCGCGCTCGACCTTCGAGACAAACGCCTGCCGCACGCCGAGGCGCCGGCCGACCTCGGCCTGGGTGAGGTGAGCAGCCCGGCGCGCCTGCCGCAGGCGCCCGAGCAGGGCCTGGTAGGCCGGCGCGTGCGTGGCCTTCACCGCACGCACCCCCACGGCCCCAGGCAACGGCCAAACTCCTCGGCCGAGCAGCCGAGGACACGGAGGAGCGCCGCCAGGGCGGCGACGCTCGGCTGTTGCCGGCCGCGCTCGTAGGCCGACAGTTGCCGTCGGTCGATGCCGGCCGCGTCCGCCAGCCGGTACTGCGGGCGCTGGCGCTGCACACGGACGCGCCGGAGAGCGGCGCCGACCTGGCGGGAGACCCATTCCTCGGGCTTCATCACCGCTCCCCCCTGGCGGGCGCCTGGGGCCAGCCGCCGGCCTGTAGCTCCATGAAGGCGAGGCAGCAGTGCGCGACGGAGCGGCCGGCCTCCTGCGCCAGCCGTATGGCCGCCTGGCGCGCCTCCTCGGGCGTGTGCTGGCGACGCTCGGAAATTGACCCAGGCCAACGGCTGGAAAGTGACCCACCCCAGCGGGTTCTGTTCTTCCCAATGAGTGTATATGACTCGTCGTCGCCGGGGCTGTGGGAGGTGTGCAAAACGGCGAGGGTGGGTGGTGGAGGGCGGGCGCGGCGGGGGGCCGGGAGCCGTTTTGCAAGCGCCTGTGGAAACGGCGGACCGGGGGCCGCGGCGGGCGGTGGCAGCGGAGCGCAGCGACGCGGGCGGCCCCCGTTGGGTCTCGCGGTCCTCCGGGTCGTCCAGCAGTTGCAGGGTCGTTTCCCGGAAGGAGTCGGATTCGTTCCAAGGCGGGGCAGGGGTAGACTGCGGGCGGTCGGGCATGGGGTTCCTCCGTGCTCGGCAAGTCCTCGGCGGGAGGGTCGCACTTCCCGCCGGGGGCGTCTGTCTGGTGCGGGGAGGAGCGGTCCTTCCCTTCCAGGGAGGACCGTACAGCGGTTTAGCCCGGCTGGCGCCGGGACCACACTAATGCCCCACTACCGTCCGTAGCGCCGGCTCGCCGGATTCGGACGTCGAATGCTACGCTGCCAAACCAGCTGCCCGCCGTCGCGGGAGGGAGGCGCCATGCCCGAGCCTTACCAGTCCATCGAGCACATCGTCGTCCTGATGCAGGAGAACCGCTCCTTCGACAACATGCTGGGCTGGCAGTTCGGGCTCAGCGAGGCGCCGTTCAACCTCGCCGACGACGGCACGCCGATCCACGTCTGGCGCGACCAGGGGACCGGCACGTCCACGATGTCGATCCCTGATCCCGATCCCGGCGAGCTGTTCGTCGACATGAACTACCAGCTCTTCGAGCGCTATCACCCAGTCCCGGGCGCGCGGCCGACCATGGGCGGGTTCGTCCGCAACTATCAGAACCAGGCGATCGCGACCGCCGCGCACTACGATCCGCGGGCCATCATGCATTGTTTCCAGCCGGCGCAGGTGCCCGCCACCAGCCAGCTGGCGACGAGCTTCGGCATCTGCCATCCGTGGCACGCCGCGGCGCCCTGCCAGACCTGGCCGAACCGGTTCTTCGTGCATACCGCAACCGCCGAGGGCTACGTCAACAACGTCCCGGATCCGCCCTGGGACGTGGTGAAGCGCTTTCCCTACGACATGCCGACCATCTTCAATCAGATCAAGGAAGGCTTGCTGCATTTCGACCAGGGCTGGCGGATCTATTTCCATGATTTCCCGCAGTCGCTGCTGCTGTCGCGGCTCTGGCCGCACCTCGATCACTTCCATCCCATCGACCGCTTCGCCCAGGACGTGGCGGGCGGCAACCTGCAGCCCTACTCGTTCATCGAGCCGCGGTATTTCCCGAACCAGTCGCAGGGGCTGCTGCCCAACGATCATCACCCGCCGCACGACGTGACCTACGGCGAGCAGCTCATCGCCCAGGTCTACAACACTCTGCGCGGCAATCTCGAGCTGTGGCAGAAAACCTTGCTGATCGTGACCTGGGACGAGCACGGCGGCTGCTACGATCACGTGCCGCCGCTGGCCGCCGCGGCGCCGCCCGGGCCGCCCTACTCCGACGGCTTCACCTTCGATCGCTTCGGCGTGCGCGTGCCGACGCTGGTGATCTCGCCGCTGGTGGCTCCCGGTTCCAGGTTCGCCGCGCCGGGCCCGGTGCCCTTCGATCACACCTCGATCATGGCGACGGTGCGCAAGATCCTCGGCATCCAGGCGGGAGCGCTCACCGGCCGCGACGCCGCGGCACCCGACCTTACCGGGGCGCTGACCCTGGGACCGGGCCAGCTCAACCTCGGACCCGCAAGCGTCACCGTCCCGGCGGCGGTTCCGGCCCCCGAGGAGGTCGCCGCCGCCGCCCGGGAGCCGCTGACCTCGATGCAGCAAGGGCTGCTCTACGCTGCCGCCGCCCTGCCGCCCCAGGACCGGCTGCTTGCCATGCTCGAGAGCATGCGCACCGGCGTCGCGGTCGAGGTGCCGCCGCTGCCGCATTACACCCCCGAGGAGGCGCTGCCCTACATCCAGGGCAAGCTCAACGCCTTCATGCTGCGCGACGTCCGCGAGCGGCGGCAATAGCGAGACCCGAGCTCATCGCGCTTTTCGATGCCCGCCCACTCCTTCGACGTGCTGGTGGTCGACGACGAGCCGAACATCCGGCGTACGCTGGCGTTGCAGCTGCAGGGGCGCGGGCATCGGGTGCGCACCGCCGGCTCGATCGAGGAGGCCAAGCGCGAGGTCGCCGGGCAGCGCTTCGACGTGGCCCTGGTCGATCTGCGCCTGGGGACCGGCTCCGGGCTGGATCTGCTGTCGTGGCTGCGTGTCGAGCACCCGGCGCTCAAGACCGTGGTGATCACCGCCTATGCCTCGATCGAGACCGCGGTCGAGGCGATGAAGCGCGGCGCCTCGGACTACCTGTCGAAGCCGTTCGGCCCGCTGGAGCTCGATCTGGCGCTCGACAAGATCGCCGAGCTGTCCCGCCTCGAGCGCAAGGTGCAGGCCCTGCAGGACGATCTCAGCCTGGCAGGCGAGGGGGACCTGGAGGCGGACCTCGCCAGCGAGAGCCCCGCCATGCAGGCCGTGCTGCGGCTCGCGCGGCAGGCAGCGGGCGGCGAGGCGCGCGTGCTGCTGCGCGGCGAGAGCGGCACCGGCAAGGGCGTGGTGGCGCGGGCGATCCACCACTGGAGCGCGCGCCGCGAGCGGGCGTTCGTGGTGGTCCCCGCCCCGGCGCTGCCCGCCGACCTGCTGGAGAGCGAGCTGTTCGGCCACGCCCGCGGCGCATTCACCGGCGCCAGTCGCGACAACCCCGGGCGGATCGCCCTGGCCGAAGGCGGCACCCTGCTGCTCGACGAGATCGGCGACCTGCCGCTGCCGTTGCAGCCCAAGCTGCTGCGCTTCATCCAGGACCGCGAGTACGAGCGGGTCGGCGACCCGACGCCGCGCCACGTCGACGTGCGCATCCTGGCCGCCACCAACCGCGACCTCGAGCACAGCGTGCGCGAGGGCCGGTTCCGCGAGGACCTCCTCTACCGGCTGAACGTCCTCACCCTCGAGATCCCGCCGCTGCGCGACCGGCGCGAGGACGTCCGCCCGCTCGCCGAGCGCTTCCTCGCCTTCTTCGGCCGCCAGTACCACAAGCCCGGCCTGGGCCTGACTGCGGACGCTCTCCGCCTGCTGCGCGACTACCCCTGGCCGGGAAACGTGCGCGAGCTGCGCAACGCCGTCGAACGCGCCACCATGCTGGTCGAAGGCCAGGAGGTCGGCCCGGACCTGCTGCTGCCGAAAGCGGCAACGCCTTCATCCTCAGGGGCGGAATTCCATCCGGCGCCCTTCCCGGCCTCGCCGCCGGCGTCCTCCCAGGGCGCCGCCAACGCCGCAGCCGGGCCTGCCGCCGAACCCGGGCCTGCCGCCGCAGCCGGGCCTGGTGCCGACCCCGGCGGGGCTGCCGGGGCCGCCGGGGCCGCCGGAACGATGTCGCTCGGCGACCTGGCGCCGCTCGCGGCGATCGAGCAGGAGCACATCCGGCGCGTCCTTGCCCGCACCGGCTCTCTCCGCGAAGCCGCCGCGGTGCTGGGCATCGACCAGGCCACCCTCTGGCGCCGGCGCAAGCAGCACGGCCTCTGACGCCGCTGTTGCACTTTGCAATGGACGGCTCGGGGCCAACCATTGCATTACGCAATCTAGCCGACCGCCGAGGCTTCCAGCCACGCCGGTCGCCAGGGCGTTCCGGCCCCTCCGCGGCGGTGGATCCGCAAGCCGGCGCGTAGGCCACAAGTGTAGTGTTGTAAGCACTTTACATCCGCTTTCGAGAGCCACCTGCCGAGGCCTGGCAAGCAGGCTGCGAAACGCGGGCCCGTCATGGCACCCCACCTGCACTGACCGCAGCCTCGCGAGTAGAGCCCAACCATGAAAATGCTCGGTCTGCGCGGCAAGCTGGTGCTGGGTTTCGGAGGCCTGTTGGCGCTGCTGACCGTGGTCGGCCTGCAGGGCGCCTACTGGCTCTCTCGCCTCGGCGGCTCGGTCGAAGTCATCCTGCGCGACAACTACGACAGCGTCGTCGCCTGCCAGCAGATGAAGGAAGCCCTGGAACGGCTCGACAGCGGAGCGCTGTTCGCGCTCGCCGGCGATCCGCAGCGCGGCCGCCAGCTCGCCGCCGCCAACGCGCCGCGCTTCACCAAGGCGCTCGACGCCGAGCTGCGCAACATCACCCTGCCCGGAGAGGGACCGGCGGCTTTCCGCATCCGCGACCTGTACGCCCTCTATCCGCCGGTGCTTGCCGAGGTGCTCGACTCCGGGAGACCGCTCGACGCCCGCCGCGCCGTCTACTTCGGGCGTCTGCTGCCGCTCTTCGAACAGATCAAGCAGACAGCCGACCAGGTGCAGCAGATGAACCAGGACAGCATGGTGAGCGCCAGCGCCAGGTCTCGCCGGCTGGCGGCCCTGGCCAGCCGCCGGACGATGCCGCTGCTGCTCCTCGGCGCCGTCCTGGCGGTCGGCTTCGTGCTGTTCCTGAGCCGGGCCATCCTGCTGCCGCTGTCGCGGCTGACGCAATCGGTGCGCGACGTCGAGAAAGGCAACCTGGACCTGGTGGTGCCGGTGATGTCGCAAGACGAGCTCGGCGAGCTTGCCGCCGCCTTCAACGCCATGGCCGGCCGGCTGCGCGAGCTGCGCCGCAGCAACCGCGCCCGCCTGCTGCGCGCCCAGCAGACCTCGCAGCTGGCGATCGACAGCCTGCCGGACGCGGTGGCGGTGTTCTCCCCCGACTTCCGCGTCGAGCTGGCCAACCGCACCGCCGTCTCCACCCTCGGCCTGCGCCCCGGCGAGCCGGTGCCGCCGCGCCATGAGGACTGGCTGCCTCACCTGCTGCAGGAGACCGCGCGCTCCGGCA
>DATGHG010000318.1:0-2628 GCA_035308185.1 Thermoanaerobaculia bacterium
ACACCACCCGGTCGCCAGCGGCGTACTCGGCGCCGCGCACGGTGACGCCTTGGCCGAGCTCGCCGGCGGCTTTCCGGGCGCCGCGAATCTCGGCGTTGAGCTGGCGCACGTCGGCGTTGCGGTAGGCGAGCACCAGCTGGCCGCGCTCCGGTGCCTCGCGGCGATCGGCGCTGTACTGCTTGAGCAGCCCGGCGCGCGCCCCCTCGCGCGTCGCGGTGACGTGCAGGCGGCCGGCCTCCTGGTAGGCGTCGAGCGCTGGCGCCACCCGCCCGGCGGCAAGGTTCTCGGACGCTTCCCGCTGCCACGGTTCGGCCTGGCGGCGGATGGTTTCGAGGCGCGCCGGCGCGTGCTGCTCGAGCAGGCCGCGGAAGCCGTCGCCCGGGCCGATCGGCTTCAACTGGTCGGGATCTCCGATCAGGATGACCTTGGCCTGGTGCTGCGCCGCATGGTCGAGGACGCGCCCCAGCTGGCGGGCGTCGATCATGCCGGCCTCGTCGACCACCAGCACGGAGCCGTCGTGCAGCCGGTCCCGGCCGCGCTCCCAGGCGTGCTCCCAGCTGTGCAGCGTGCGGGAGTAGATCCCCGCCTCCTGTTGCAGGTTGTCGGCCGCCTTGCCGGCCAGGGCGCCGCCGCGCACGTCGTAGCCGGCCTCGCGGTAGGCGTCGGCGATCGTCGCCGCGGCGGTCGTCTTGCCGGCGCCGGCGCGGCCGACGATGAGCGCCAGATCCTCGCGCGTCGTGGCCTCGAGCACCGCGGCGCGTTGCTCTGCGGAGAGGTGCGGAGACCGCTCCAGCGCGCGGCCAACCTCGGCCGGGTCGAGCCGAAGATCCTGCCGGTCGCGCAGCTCTCGGGCGGCCTCGAACATGCGCGCCTCGTCCTGCATGTAGTCGGTCGCGGCGTAGCGGGTGACGCCGCGGGCGTCCTTGCCCACCTTCGCCATGTCGCCATCGCGGAGGGCGTGCTTGGCCAGCGCCTGGCTGTCCGGCTCGTGGAACGCCGCGCGCTCGATGTCGGCCCTGGTGAAGGTCGCGCGGGTCGAGGACACGCGGTCGATGAGGGCCTCGGCGCGCTCGCGGAGGGTGCCGCCGGCAAGCGGCTCGATCTCCCGGCCGCCGGCCCGGCGCTGGACCTGGGGCGGCTCGGGGTTGTTCTCCCGGTGCTCGCGGAACGTCTCGCCGAACCTGGCGGCGAGCTTCGGGCCGCTCAAGGTCCGGTCCACGTGCGACAGCGACGCCCGCCGGCTGCCGTCCGTGACCACCAGGCCGCTGCCGCGCTCGGCGCGCTCGATCCGGTAGCCGTAGCGGGCGAGCCCGGCTTCGAGGTCGCGCCAGCTCGTCGCCTCGGCGAAGATGTGCCCCGCCTCCTCGCGGACGCGATCGGCGAGCGGCTGCACACCCGTCCGCCTGGCCTCGCGGACGCTGCCGGCGCTCAGCTCCGGAGGGGCCTGGTCGCGCCCGGTGAGGCGCAGGCCGTACTCGATCTCGACGGCGCGGACCACCTCGCGCGCCGCGATCATGTCGCGGAAGGCCCGCCACGCCTTGCCGTCCGGGCCGATCCGGTTGACGACGATATGGATGTGCTCCTTGGCGGTGTCGTTGTGGGCGATGACCAGGGCCTGATGCTCCCACAAGCCCATGCGGTCGAGCATCCGGCCGGCGACGCTTTCCCACTGCTGCTGGGAGAGGTGCTCGCCCGGCTCGAGGCTCAGCCCGAAGTGGTAGACGGGCTTCTCGACCTTCGCGTTCTCCGCCGCCGTGTGGCGCATCACCTGGGCGGCCTCGGCGGGGTCGTCGGTGTCGAGGTTGTGCGTGGTCGACCACTCGACGCGCTCGAGGTTGAGGTTCTCGCGTGGCCCCTTTTGCAGGTACGAGGTGAGCCCGCCGAAGCTGGCACCTAGCCCGGTCCTGGCGCCGCTCCGGGAACGGCTGCCGCCCTTGAAGACGATCACTCCTGCTGCTCCAGGAGCGCGTTGCGCAGCGCGCGGACCTGGGCGAGGACGCGCTGCACCGCGGCGTGGATCTCGGCCGGCAGCGGCTTGCCCTCGTGGGCCAGCTTCACGAGCTGGTTCAGGTTGTTGCCGACGCGGCTGAGCTCCACGATGGCCTTGCGTGCCAGCGGCCAGCGCCCCGTCGGCGGCTGGCCCTGGATGAGCCGGCGGAGGTAGGCGCCGATGGTGAATCCGGCGGCCTTGGCGCGCACGTCGAGGTCGAAGTATTGCGAGGCGGTGAGCTTGGCCGCGACCACGCGGGAGAGCGGCTCGGCCTCGGCGGCTGCGGCGGCCGCGGCGTCGGCGAAACGCGCCGGCGCCGATGCCGCCGCAGCGGCCGCGGTGGTGCCGGCGAGCTGCTCAAGCACCAGGCGCCGGCACCAAGCGGAGGGCGAAACGCCGGCCGCCTGGGCGGCGGAAAGCAGGCGCACGTACTCCCTGGCGTCGAGCCGAAACGAGGTGACTTGCAGCCGCGGCATGGCATTCGAGCCGGAGGCGAGAATGCGGGTGCGCCTGTAAACGAAGTTTACAGGCGCCTATCTTGCTCCGCTCACAAACTCGACTTTAGCACTCTGAAACCGCCCTCACAAGCGGGTGCGTGGGGGGTGCGCCGAGGGGGGTGCCGGGTGGACTGTTACGGG
>DATGHG010000319.1:0-9797 GCA_035308185.1 Thermoanaerobaculia bacterium
GTTGGTCGTGGCCCAGTACAGGCTGGGGTTGGAAGTGTCCATGAACTCGGTGCCGCCGACGCAGACGTTGAAGGGGGTCGAGGACAGGCCCGACACCGCCTGGCCCGAACCGGTCGTATCGCTGCCGGCGTTGCAGCCGGCCGCGCCGGCGTCGCCGGCGGAGACGAAGGCGGTGATGCCCTCCGAGGCCCCCTGCGACCAGATGGTGTTGTAGAAGGCGAGCTCGGTCGAGCCCATCTGCGATTCGCACTGGCCGAAGCTGGTGCTCATCGCCGAGCCGACGTTGTTGTTGACGATGTATTGCGCCGACAGGTCGACGCCGTCGGTGGTGTTGGTCGACATCGAAACCACCTGCTTGATCGTGGCGCCCTGCGCCACCGCGCCGGACCACTCGACGTCGAGGTCCGCCTCGGTCTCTTCGCCGCCGCCCAGGTCGCCGGGATCGGTGCCGTTGTGGACGACGGTCAGCGAGGTGGCGGGCAGCCCGAAGAAGCTGCGGAAGAAGGTGTAGTCGGCGGTGGCGATGTCGGTGCGGGCGACGATCGCGATCGTCTGGCCGCTGCCGGTGATGCCGGCGCTGTACAGCGAGTTGAGGTCGTAGATGATCGCGAAGTCGGCGGGCGCCAGGAAGTGGCTGGTGCCGGAGGTGAAGTCGGGACGGATCTCGTCGGCCGTGACCGGGCGCACGGCGCCGTGGTGCCAGGGCCGCGGGAAGCTGTGCAGCGTGACCACGCCCTTCACCACGCCGGCAAGGGCGCGCGGGATCGACGGATCGATCGAGTTGGCATGGCGCACCACGCCCTCGACCTGGTAGTCGCGCATCTCGGTGGCGAAGGCCCGCTCGACCTGCGCCGCGGTGCCGCTGAAGTTGATCCAGTTACGGCCCTTGGCCACCTCGTCGACGGTGAAGCCGTGGTCCTGCAGCCAGCCGGTGACCATGGCGAGGTCGGCGTCGGCGAGGCCGAAGCGAGCGCCATACTCCTCGGGGGTAAGCCACTGGTGATACCGCGGCGAGGCCGGGTTCTGCAGGTCCGCATGCAGCTGATCGAGCTGCGCCTGGGCGCCGGGCCGCAGCGCCAGGAGCAGGATCATCTTCTCCATGGGCAGCAGGGCGTCGGTGTGGCCGATCTCGAACTCGGCGCGAGCGAGCGGGTGGACGTTGCCGCTGAGGACCACGCGATCGTTGTCGTTGATCGCAATCGGTGCCGCGGTGGCGGCGCCGGGGGCCGCGAGGGCGATGCCGGTGAGCAGGGTGACGACGGTGGCGAGGGCGAACGAGAACCCTCTGGTGAGACGGTCTTTCAACATGCAGCTCTCCTCCTGACGGTGGATACAGCTCTCCAAAGCCGAGGCGGATACGTTACCCGCCCATGGGAACCCGCGGGGCAAGCCGTGCGGGATCGAAAACCCTGGATTGACCGCCTGATCGCCGCGATCGTCACCACGATCGTCACCACGATCGTCACCACGATCGTCACCAAACACCGAGCTGACCGAACAGAGCCGAGTGACCCGAGTGACGAGTGAAGGACCGTTGCTGCCGCTCTCTTGCTTCAAGAGTCGAACGAGAGTACGGGGCGACCGCTCACTTGTCAAGTGTTCCGGCGTGATCGAATCGTGACCAACTGCGCCGGGATCCTAAAAAACCTTGCTAATGCGCATAAGGCTGCATATCGATCGGTTTTCATTCAAGCCGGCGGCGGCGCGGTCCGCGGCCCGGCGGCCGGGCCCGGCGGCCGGGAGGGGAAAGGTGCCGGGCGGCGGTGCGTAGGGACGCGGTCGGAACGAGCGCGGCGGCGCCGGGCGATGGGACCGATCGGCTCGGGCTACTTCAGGAAGGTGCCGGCGCGGAGCTCGGCGTAGGCTTGCTGCAGCTGCTCCTCGGTGTTCATGACGATCGGTCCGTACCAGGCGACGGGCTCCTGCAGCGGCTTGCCCGAGACCAGGAGGAAGCGGATGCCCTCCTCGCCTGCCTGGACGGTGACCTCGTCGCCGCGATCGAAGACCACCAGGGTGCGGTTCTGGGCGTCGCCGTGTGCGACGTCCGCGCCGTTCGCGACGGTGTCGGTGCGCACCGCGCGCGGCGGGGCGGCGTTGCCGAAGCTGCCCGAGCCCGCGAAGACGTAGGCGAAGGCGTGGCGCGAGGTCTCGACCGGCAGGCGCTTGGCGGCTCCCGGCGGCACCGAGACATCGAGGTAGATCGGCTCGGCGGCGATGCCGTCCACCGGCCCGGTGACGCCCCAGAAACTGCCGCAGACGACGCGCGCCCGCGTGCCGTCGTCGTCGGTGACCGTGGGGACGTCGCCCGCCTGCACGTCCTGGTAGCGCGGCGCCGTGAGCTTGAGCGCCGAAGGCAGGTTCGCCCAGAGCTGGAAGCCGTGCATATGCCCGTCGCGATCGCCCTTCGGCATCTCCTGGTGAATGATGCCGCGCCCGGCGGTCATCCACTGCACGTCGCCGGCGCCGAGCGCGCCGCGGTTGCCCAGGCTGTCGCCATGCTCGACGGTGCCGGAGAGCACGTAGGTGATGGTCTCGATGCCGCGGTGCGGATGCCAGGGGAACCCCTTGAGGTAGTCCTCGGGCCGGTCGTTGCGGAAGTCGTCGAGGAGCAGGAACGGATCGAAGTCCTCGGTGTCGCCGAAGCCGAAAGCGCGGCGCAGGCGGACGCCGGCGCCCTCCATGGTCGGGGTGGCGCGCGAGAGGTGCTTGACGGGGCGGATGGACATGAGGGTCTCCCGGAAAAGGCCGCATGGGATGCAACGCGGCGCCGGCGGCCGCTCATTCCGGGCGCGGGGCCGCGAGCTGCCGGAGGCTGGGTGTCCCGCGGCATTCCGCGGCGTTCCGCTGCATTCCGCGGCAGGGGTCATTTTGAGGACTCAGCGCCCAACCCGCGGTTGTCTAGGTATTGACGCGGAGATGCGATAGAATACGCGCAGAGTCACCTGTTCTACATGAGGAGGCGTCATGGTCCACCTACTGTCCGCCCTATCCCTCCTGGCCGCCATGAATGTGCCGGCAACCGTCCCTGCCGCCGTGCCGGCGGCCTCGGCTCCGGCCGCGGCCGATGCGCCGGCCTCGGCGGTGGCTGCCGCCGCGGCGAAACCGCTGAGCTCGCTCAAGCCGGCGACGATCCCGCCGAAGGTGAAGGCCGTGCAGCGGCATCCCTTCGACCAGCCGGCCGAGGCGCAGGAGTTCTTCCTCCGCAAGCGGTTGCCGCCCGGCGAGACCTCGCTCGACATGGAGCGCTACGCCGCGGCCCGCGCGCACATGATGACGATGCCTCAGCACTCGACGCCCAAGGCGGCGCTGCTGCCTTCCCGCGCCGCATTGCGCAGCAGCGGCGCCGCGCCGCTGCCCGAGGACGCCTCCGGCTGGACGCCGCTGGGGCCCGGCGACATCGGCGGCCGCACCCTGGCGATGGTGCTCGATCCGGGCAACCCCCGTACCATCTACGCCGGCACCGCCGACGGCGGGATCTGGAAGACCACCAACGCCGGCGCCAGCTGGGCGCCGGTCGGCGACCTCTTCCCCAGCCTGGCGATCGGCAGCCTGGTGATGGACCCGGCCGATTCCAGCACCATCTACGCCGGGACCGGCGAGGGCTCGTTCAACGGCGACTCGGTGCAGGGCGCCGGCGTCTTCGTGACCACCGACGCGGGCGACACCTGGGTCCAGGTCCCCGGCACCAACACCCCCGATTTCTTCTTCGTCAACAGCATGGCGATCAGCCCGGCCAGCGGTCTGCTGTATGCGGCGACCGGCACCGGCGTCTGGGTTCTGGACCCGACGAGCGGGCAGTGGACGCAGGCGCTCGCGCCGCACACCTTCCTGGGTTGCTTCAGCCTGGCGTTCCGCAACGACGGCTCCGGCAACGACGTGGTGACCGCCGGCTGCGGCAGCTTCCTGCAGGGTGGGATCTTCCAGAACGCGCAGGCGCAGATGCCCGGCTCGCAGTTTGGGCTGGTGTACACCAGCGCCGCCATGGGCCGCACCAGCCTGGCGATCGCGCCGTCGAACCCGAACATCATCTACGCGGTCTCGGCGAGCAACGCCGACGGCCCGAATCACAATTACAACCAGGGGCTGCTCGGCGTCTTCCGCTCCGAACAGGGCGGGGCGGCCGGCACCTGGCACCCGCAGGTGCTCAATTCCAGCAAGGACTTGCAGAGCACGCTGCTGCTCACCAATCCCGTGGAGCTGGTGCTGCAGGCCTGCGGCTTCGGCCAGGGCTTCCCGCTGAACCAGGGCTGGTACGACATCATCATCGCGGTGGATCCGACCAACTCGGACCGCGTCTTCGTCGGCGGCATCGACCTGTTCCGCTCCGACGACGGCGGCAAGACCTTCGGTGCGGCGTCCTACTGGTGGGCGCAGCCGGACCCGAGCTACAACCACGCCGACCAGCACGCGCTGCTCTTCCACCCCGGCTACAACGGCACCAGCAACCAGATCCTCTACATCGGCAGCGACGGCGGCGTCTTCCGCACCTCCAACGCCCTGGCCCAGACCGCCCAGGGTCCGGTGACTCTGCTTTGCAACGACGTCAACAGCAAGGTTTCCTACTCCGGCCTCAACCACGGCTACGCCTCGACCCAGTTCTATGACGGCGCGGTGTTCCCTGACGGCCAGACCTACTTCGGCGGCACCCAGGACAACGGCACGGTGCTGGGCACCGACAGCACCGGCGCCAACGGCTGGAACACCATCCTGGGCGGCGACGGCGGCTTCGTGGCGGTGGATCCCACCCACACCAACGTCCTCTACGGCGAGTTCACCGGCCTCTCCCTGCAGAAGTCGATCGATGGCGGCCAGACGTTCAACAACGCGGTGACCGGGATCACCGACTTCAACTTCCTGTTCATCGCGCCGTACATCATGGATGCGAGCAATCCGCAGCTGCTGTGGATCGGCGGCTCGTACCTGTGGCGGACCACCAACGGGGCGGCCCGCTGGTCGCGCGCCAGCGCCAGGATCGCCGGTTCCCTCGGGGCCTCGATCAGCGCCATCGCCAGCTCGCCGGCCAATTCCAACCAGGTGCTGTTCGGCACCGACGAGGGCGTCATCCAGCGCAACTCGGCGGCGCTCTCCGCCAACGGCGGCACCGCCTGGAAGTTCGCCAAGCCGCGGGTCGGCTACGTCTCGTGGCTGACCTTCGATCCCACCAATCCCAACGTCGCCTATGCCACCTACGCCACGTTCGGCGGTACCCACGTCTGGGCGACGGCGGACGGCGGCGTGACCTGGACCGGCATCGACGGGTCCGGCGCCGGCGCGCTGCCCGACATCCCGGTCCAGAGCATCGTCGTCGATCCGGCGCATGCTTCGAATCTCTACATCGGTACCGACATGGGCGTCTTCGTCTCGACCGACGCCGGCCAGAACTGGGCCCTCGAGCTGACCGGCTTCCCCTTCTCGGTGGCCGACGCCCTGGTCATGCTGGCGGACTCGTCCGGCAACCGCTCGCTGTACGCCTTCACCCACGGCCGCGGCGCCTGGCGGGTGCAGCTGCCGTAGCGCGCCTCCGACTCCTCCCCCCCTCCGCGGGCCCCCGCCCCGCCGCCAGGTTGGCGGCGGGGCGCACCGGGGGCCTCCGTCGTCCTCCCCTCCGCTTGTTGCCTGCTCAGTAATTCTTGGCGAAGACGACCGTCTCCTGGCGCGGCGCGCCGCAGACCGCGCACCGGTCGAGGCCGCCGTCGGGGACGGCGTCGATCGGGATGCAGCGGATGGTCACCTTGAGCGATTCCTTGATGCGCGCCTCGCACTCGGCGCTGCCGCACCAGGGGGAGACCGCGAAGCCGCCGTGGATCTCGGGCTTCTCGGCGTGGCGCGGGGTGAAGAACTCCGCCAGCTCCCGCGGATCGCCGATCGGGCGCAGGTGGCGGTCGCGGAACTCCGTGGCGCGCGCCAGCATGCCATCCTGGATCTCGTCGAGCAGGCGCAGGACCCGCTCGCCGATGCCGGCGGCGGGGATCTCCTCGCTGTCGCCGGCGCCCGCCGGCCGGTCGCGGCGCGCGCAGACCGCGACCCGGCGCTCGACGTCGCGCGGTCCGATCTCGAGGCGGATCGGGACGCCCTTCTTCACCCACTCCCACTTCTTCTGGCCGCCGCGCACGTCGCGCTGATCGATCTCGACCGTCAGCGGCAGGTGGTGCCAGGCGAGGCCGCGCAGCTCGGCGGCGATGGCCGTTGCATAGTCGAGCACCTGCTGGCGCGTGTCGTCGGCGCGCAGGATGGGCAGGATCACCACCTGGGCGGGAGCGATGCGCGGCGGCAGCACCAGCCCGTCGTCGTCGCCGTGGCTCATGATCACGCCGCCGATCAGCCGGGTCGACACCCCCCAGGAGGTGGTCCAGGCGTGCTCCTCGCCGCCGGCGCGCGACTGGAACTTGATGCCGCTGGCTTTGGCGAAGTTCTGCCCCAGGAAATGCGAGGTGCCGGCCTGCAACGCCTTGCGGTCCTGCATCATCGCCTCGATGGTGTAGGTCTCGACCGCTCCCGGGAAGCGCTCGCTCGCGGTCTTGCGGCCGCGCAGCACCGGCATGGCGAGGTAGGACTCGGCGAACTCCTTGTAGACCTCGAGCATCAGGCTGGTCTCGGCGCCCGCCTCCTGCTCGGTCTCGTGGGCGGTGTGCCCCTCCTGCCAGAGGAACTCGGTGGTGCGCAGGAACATGCGGGTGCGCAGCTCCCAGCGCACGATGTTGCACCACTGGTTGATCAGCAGCGGCAGGTCGCGGTAGCTCTGCACCCATTTGGCGAAGCTGTCGCCGATGATCGTCTCGGAGGTGGGGCGGACGATCAGCGGCTCTTCGAGCCGGGCCTCGGGATCGACGATCAGCCCGCCGTCGGCGCCCTGGATCAGACGGTGATGGGTGACCACCGCGCACTCCTTGGCGAAGCCCTGGACGTGCTCGGCCTCCTTTTCGAGGAACGACTTGGGGATGAACAGCGGGAAGTAGGCGTTCTTGTGGCCGGTGGCCTTGAACATCGCGTCGAGGCCGCGCTGGACGTTCTCCCACAGGGCGTAGCCCCAGGGCTTGATCACCATGCAGCCGCGGACCGGCGAGGCCTCGGCGAGGTCCGCCGCCTTGATGACCTGCTGGTACCACTCCGCGTAGTCCTGCTCGCGGGTGGGAGTGATCGCGGTGCTCGAGGCTGCGGTCTCGCGTTTCGCCATGGTTCGCTCGCTGTCCGGTGCCCGCGGGAGGTCGCGGGCAGAAACGGGGATGATACCCGCTGGCTACGATCCGGGTCGATAGTCGCGTGGGTCTATGCAGCTGTCGTAGAGCGCTCGTTCAATGTGTATCCACTCAGTGCCATTGATGCCGCGCTTGTTCGCAGCGATTGGGCTGACAGGAAATGCCGACGCAACTTTCACCCATCTACCCTGCTGCTTCGAGATTTTCCGCACCTCGTCAGCAGCCTCTCCCAGGTCTTGATCCTGACTGAAGACCAGAGCCACGTCGCAACGACGCTCCAAGACGGCGCTGACGACGTCGAGCGCGATGCGCACATCTATGCCCTTCTCGCTGCCGTGACGGAGAGGGCGGGTAAAGGTGAAGGCGCCACGGCGCCCGAGCTGCGCCAGCTTGGCATTCCAGAACTGAGTACGGCGATCGCCGGCGGCCGGGCCTGGAATTCCCGTGTAGAACCGCACCTGCTGAAGGTTCCACCCACGCTGCTTGCATAAGGCCGCGGCAAGGCAAATCGGGTCGTAATTCGGGAACTGGTACCCGAAGGCTTCTTTTGCCGCGTTGAAGATGTTTTGGCCATCGAAGAAGGCGACAGCCCGCTTCTCTAGGGGCTCAGCAGGCATCGAACAGGGCTCCAAGAACACAAAACCCCGTCCGAGGCCTTGCGGCGTGTCGGACGGGGAGCAATTCCAGCACAGTTTGCCACGCCCTACCTCACTCGTCAAGCCGGCGTGGTGGGCCGGCCCGGCCTACAGCGCGCGGTTGAGCAGGCTGGCGGTGATGATCAGCAGCTCGACGGGATCGATCGGCTTCGCGGCGTGCATCTGGAAGCCCACTGCCAGGGCTCGCATGCGATCGTCCGGGCGGGCGTGGGCGGTGAGCGCCAGGCCCGGAGTCTGGCGGCCCTCCTCGGGGGCGAGGGCGCGCACGCGCTTCATCAGGCTGTAGCCATCCTCGCCGGGCATGCCGACGTCGGCGATCATCAGGTCGGGGCGCCAGCCGCTCAGCTCCGCGATGCCGGCCGCCGCGGAGTTGGCGGTGCGCACCTCCGCGCCCGCCGAGCGCAGCAGCTCCGACACCCACTCCGCGGCATCGGCCTCGTCGTCGACCACCAGCAGGCGGGCGCCGCGCAACACCTCGCTGCCGAGCAGCGGCGCGCCGAGCGCCGCCGCGGCGCCGGCCGCCGCCTTCCTGCCGCCGGCTGCCGCTGCCGGACCTTGCGGCCCGCTCACCGGGATCTCGACGATGAAGGCCGCACCGTAGCCCTCGCCGCGGCTCTCCGCCGTGACCTTGCCATCGTGCATCTCGACCAGGTGGCGGACGATCGCCAGCCCGAGGCCGAGGCCGCCGTGGCGCCGCGTCGAGCTGGTGTCGGCCTGCCAGAAGCGCTCGAAGACCTGCGGCAGCCGCTCCGGGGCGATGCCGATGCCCTGATCGCGGATCTCGATCTGCACCCGGTCGCCGGCCTGACGCAGCGCCACCGCGACCGGGCTGCCCCGGGGGCTGAACTTGATGGCGTTGGCCAGCAGGTTCCAGACCACCTGCTGCAGGCGCTCGGGATCGGCGACGATCGGTCCCGGCAGCGGCTCGAGCAGGAGCTCGATGCGGATCCCCGCCTCCTCGGCCGCCGGGCGCAGGGAGTCGACCGCCGCCGCCACCACCCTGCCGGGGTCGATCTCGGCCGGCTCGATCTGGAACTTGCCGGAGACGATGCGCGAGATGTCCAGCATGTCGTCCACCAGCTTGGCCTGGACGCGGGCGTTGCGGTCGATGATCGCGGCGGCGCGATCGACGGTCGCGGCGTCGGCGTTGCCGGCGCGCAGGATGCCCGCCCAACCCAGGATGGCCCCGAGCGGCGTGCGCAGCTCGTGCGACACGGTCGCCAGGAAGCTGTCCTTGGCGCGGCTGGCGCTCTCCGCGGCGTAGCGGCTCTGGCGCTCGAGGTCGAGCAGCCGCTCGCGCTCCCGCTCCGTCCGCTTGCGCTCGGCGACGTCGCGAAACACCATCACCACCCCCAGGGTCCGGCCGTCGCGGCCGCGGATCGGCGCGGCGCTGTCGTCGACCGGCGTCGCCTCGCCGGTGCGCGACAGCAGCAGCGTGTGGTTGGCCAGGCCGACGATCACGCCCTCGCGCAGCGCCCGCGCCACCGGGTTCTCGACCGGCTCGTGGGTGTACTCGTTGACGATCTGGAACACCTCGCCGACCGGCCGCCCGATCGCCTCCTCGGCGCTCCAGCCGGTCAGCCGCGCGGTGACCGCGTTGAAGAATCGCACGCGGCCCGCCGCGTCGGTCGCGAGCACGCCGTCGCCAATGCTCCCCAGGGTGGTGGCCAGCCATTCTCGCTCGATGCCGATCGCCTCCTGGTGTTGCCGGCGCTCCTGGCCGGCGGCGCGGTTCAGGCCCCAGACCGTCACCAGCAGAGCGGCCGCCAGCAGGTTCGCCAGCAGGAAGGCGAGGCTGGCGGCCCGCTCGCTGGCGTGCGAACGGTTGCCGCGCAGTGCCAGCAGCCGCAGCTCCTCCTGCTCGAGCGCCAGCAGCAGGTCGCCGACCTGCGCCACCGCGGTGTCGTTGGCGCGGCCCACCATGATCCGGCGAGCGGGGTCGAAA
>DATGHG010000320.1:0-10626 GCA_035308185.1 Thermoanaerobaculia bacterium
CGCGCCGACGGGTGGCGGCAGGCATCAGAAGCTGCCGGTCAAGGTGTCGGCGCAGACCTTGCGGCAGATCGGGAACGCCGACCCCGAGGTCTGGGTGGCGCTCACCCAAAGCGGCCTGAGCACGGCGGTCAAGAGCGGCGAGAACGCCTCCACGACCCTGCGCGACGACTATGTGGTGCGCCGGCTGCAAAAGGCCTTCAAGCTCTCCAAGAGCGCCGGGGCGCAGCGCGACGGCGAGGTCGACCTCGAGCTCGACCCGTCCTGGCCGCCCGCCGCCCTGACGGTGGTGGCATTCGTGCAGGACCCGAAGTCGCTCGCCATCGTGGGCGGCGCGTCCTCGCCGGTCGTGAAGCCCTGAGGCCGGGGAGGGCGTTCAGCCCTCACCCCCCGTGACCACCCGCCGGTGGTGTCTTCACTCGTCGTGCGCCTCATGAGGACAAAAAACGCCGCACTCCACTCGCGGTGGCGGCCCTAAAATTGCCGCTGCTGCCGGCCTGATCCGGCATGTGGCTGCCGGACCGGTCCGGCAAAGGAGGCACCGTGAGGAAGAGTGCGAGAAAGTTCAGGCTCCATCGTGAAACGCTTCACCTGCTGGACTCGACGGATTTGCGGCAGCTGGCCGGCGGCATCAAGCCAACCGGAGTTCCGACCGCCTGCGATCCAGCCTCGGGGTGTGGTTTCAGCCTTTGCCGCGATTACAGCGTCTGCAACCCCATGGGTTGTAACTAGGGAACAAGGAGAGCGAGATGAAGAAAGCACTCAGAAGGTTGTCCCTGTCGCGCGAGACGGTCCGGCAGCTGGAGTCGGCCGACCTCATCGAGGTCAACGGTGGGATCAGCATCATGCCCTGCCCGACCTTGACCTGCAACACCTGCGCAAGAACCCGATGCTACGCCTGTTGATGGGTTGCGCATCGGTCCAGGAGCGGCAAACCACCGCCTGACCCACTCCACGCGCCAAGCGTGGGGCCGCCAGCTCGACGTCGAGGACGAGAGCGCCGCCGGCGCCCCAAACCGCGCCGGCGGTCTCGCACCCGGGCGCCGCTACCGTAACCTCGGGGCAGCGTTTTCGCAATGTGCCTCGTGGTATCTTCGTGCGGTTTCCGACCGCCTTGCCATCTCGTCCGGAGGCTTCATGCGCTGCCAAGCTCATTCGACGCCTTGGGTCGTTGCGTTCGCCTTCCTTGCCGCCGTGCGAGGCGCCGGCGCCGAGGAGCGCTCCCAGGCCACCGTGCCGCCGGCGCTCCCGTGCCTCAACGGCCAGGAGTCGGGCCTGCCGCTGCCCAGCAGTTTCGCCCGACACGAGAATCCGGCTGCCTTTCAGGACCTCCTGTCCAGGTTCCTGAGGGACGGCGCCTACGAGCGGCTGGGCTGGTGCGAAGACAAGTCGCTCCGCGACACCGGCCCCTACATCGACGGCGCCTACTACGGAACCCATCCCGTCGTCCGCGTCTGGTACTCGCCATCCTTCGCACGCTGGCTGGTCGAGGGACGGCAGGGAAACGTGCCCGACGGGGCGATGATCGTCAAAGAGCAATTCGACACCCCGCCTGCCGGCCAGTACCAGGGGTGGACGCGCGAGCAGGTCCACACCTATTTCGCAGAGCACTACGACTGGACGGTGATGATTCGCGACCGCCAGGGGGCAGCGGACGGTTGGTACTGGGCCGAGGCGTACAAGGGCATGGCGCCGAACAGCTACGCGCCGCCGTTCGGGGTCTTCAATGCCGGTTTTGGCCTTTACTGCCTGCGCTGCCACGGCTCCGGCGATAAGGAGCTGACCTTCTCGGCCACCACCAATATCAAGGGACTGCCGGGCCAGCCGCTCACTTTTCGCGACGATCTCTCGTGGTTCTTCAGCGACCCGCTGACGCCGCCGGCGACCGCGCCCCGCCTGCATATCGCGACGCGCGAAGAAGGCGCCCCCCTCCTGCCGCTCCTCGCCGGCCATCCGAACGCGCACGACGAGCTCGAATCGACCCACCCGCGAGTGCTGGCACGCGTGGAGCAGGCGCTGCATACAGTCGCCGCTCACCCGTCGGTCAGCAGCGACTGGTCGAGCTTCTTCGCCGGCACGCACGTCGATCCTGCGCCCCATCCCTTTCCGGGCGAGAACTTCGACCACGTCGTCTCGCCGCCGGTCAAACCGCAGCACTTCGTGACCTCCGACCAGTGCTTCGGGTGCCACAGCGGCAACCGCTACGGCAACGTCATGCTGTGGGCCGACAACCGCGTCGCCGACAAGCCGCTGGTCAACGTTGCGCCCTACGGCGAATGGCGCTGGTCGCCCATGGGTCTGGCAGGCCGCGACCCGATTTTCCACGCCCAGCTCGAGAGCGAGATCGCCTTCCTGCGCCAGCAGCGCCCGGAGAACCCGGAAAACGCGGCCGAGGTCGTCAACCTCTGCTTCAGCTGCCACGGCGCCATGGGGCAGCGGCAGCTCACCCTGGACAGCGGCGGCAAGGAGCGCTTCACGCCGCGGATCGTAGGAATCCGCAACGTCAAGGACCCCCTGTTCCCCTACGGCGCGCTGGCCCGCGACGGCGTGAGCTGCGCCGTCTGCCACCACGTGGCGTCGACCGAAGGCAAGAGCGTCATGCAGTTCATTGCCGAGAGCTCGACCGGACAGTTCCGCTACACCCCCGCCGAGCAGCTCTCCGGGCCCTATGACAAACCGGTGACCATCCCGATGGACAACTCGTTGGGGATCAAGCCGGTCCACGACCCCTACGTGAAGAATCCGCGTCTCTGCGGCACCTGCCACACGATCGAGCTGCCGATCCTGGACGCGCCGATCTCGCCGATCTCGCCGATCGCGCCGGCCGCCGGCCACGGCGGCGGCCACGGCGCCCATGGCGACGGGACCTCCTTCGAGCAGGCCACCTATCTCGAGTGGCTCAACAGCTCCTTCGAGAGCGAGATCAGGCCGAACGGCCACCCCGGCGCCAAGACCTGCCAGGACTGCCACATGAAGGGCGAGCTCAACGGCACCGCGATCCAGACCCAGATCGCCGCCGTCGAGGACGACAAGTACCCGGCGGCCGAGCACCGCGCCGCCAGTGCCGACCTCTCCGTTCCACTCCACTCCGGCGACTACGTGCGCCACCAGCTGCAGGGCCTGAACGTCTTCCTGCTGGCGCTCTTCGACCAGTGGAGCGACGACCTCGGCGTCCGCCGCTGCGACTACATGTCGAGCGGCTGTAGCGGCCAGGAACCGACGAGCGGCATCCCCTTCGCCGTCCGCAATTTCCTCGACGAGGCGACGAAGGAGACGGCGACGGTGGCGGTGGGACGACCAGCCTTGAGCGGCAGCGGCACGGCGGCCACGCTGACCGTCGACGTCACGGTGACCAACCTGACCGGCCACCGCTTTCCGAGCGGCGTGAGCTTCCGCCGCGCCTTCCTCGACTTCGTGGTGCGGGACGAGAAGAGCGGCAAGGTGCTTTTCGAGTCGGGGCGCACCAACACGATCGGCGCCCTGGTCGACCAGGACGGCCGGGTGCTGCCATCGGAGAGCAATGGCTCCGCCGGCCCGGACGGCCAGGCCTTCCAGCCCCACTTCTGGGCGCCCGGCGCGCCGATCACCCGCTCCGATCAGGTCCAGATCTACGAAGAGCTGCTCAAGGATGCCGAAGGCAGGTTCACCACCAGCTTCTTGCGGCAGGACGAGCACTTCAAGGACAACCGCATCCTCCCCCTGGGCTGGCGCAGGTCAGGGCCCGACCTGGCGGTGTTCAACGGGCGGCCCCTCGAGGCCACCTGGTCGCGTGGCACGGGCGACGACCCGCATTACGCCGATCCCCTGGGTGCCCGCGGCCAGAGCGTCGTGCGCTACGCCGTGCCGGTCGCCGCCGGCACCACCCTCGACGGTGTCATCGTGACCGCCCAGCTCTACTACCAGGCGATCCCGCCCTATTACCTCCGCCAGCGCTTCGAGCAGGCGCCGGCCGGCCCTGCGACGCAGCGGCTCTACTACTTCACCTCGGGCCTCGACGTCACCAAGACGCCGTTCCCGGGCTGGAAGCTCCTGGTCGCTCAGGGGACGGTGGAGTGAGCACTTGCAGCAAGCAGACTAAATGTGACCGGTTGGTGATTTACCGATCGTGATTTCCGGTCGATTCGTCGGCCTCGGTCGACGAATGCAGGGCCTGCACCTGGCAGTGCAGATCCTGCGCCGCGGAGCGCAGTGCCTCGGCTCAGGTTCCGTCGGGCTCGCCGCGGGCACGGGCTGGCGGTCAGCATGGCATGCGCAATGCACAATGTCTTTATGATTGAAAGAAGCAGCTTAAGTTAAACTTCGCTGCCGCTGGTTATCAAAGGAAAAAATTCGCCGGCCTGGTCACCGTCCTGAGCGACGGAGCGCCAGGTCCATCTCCAGGAGCCGCCAATGGATCGGTCCTTGCTCGATTGTCTCGACCGCCGCGCCGCGGAAAACGGCGACTCGCTCGCCTACTCCTATGAAGAGGGGGCAGCCGAAGCCGCCTGGCTGACCTATGGCGAGCTGGATCGCAGGGCGCGCGCTACCGCCGCCTTGCTGACGGCGGTGGCGAAGGCCGGCGACACGGTCCTCTTGCTGTATCCCCAGGGTCTCGATTTCATCTCGGCGTTCTTGGGCTGCCTCATGGCCGGCGTGGTCGCCGTCCCCATGTTCCCACCGAAGCTGAACCGCGCCGACCCTCGCCTGAAAGGAATCATCGAAGATTCGGGAACGCGGCTGGTACTGACGAACCGGGAGGTCTTCACCAGACGAACGAAGTACTTCCAGCATCTGCCTGAGCTGGCGGAATTGCACTGGATCGATTCATCCGCCGCCCCGGCCGTGAGCCCGGCGACTGCCGTGCCCTACCGGCCGGCCAAGGACTCGCTGGCTTTCCTCCAATATACGTCCGGCTCCACGGGAACGCCGCGCGGTGTCATGGTGTCGCATGGCAATCTCCTCGCCAATCTGGAGGACATCGATCGCGGCTCGGTGCACACCGGCGAAAGCATCCTGGTGTCCTGGCTGCCGTTCTATCACGACATGGGGCTCATCTACGGGCTGCTCATGCCGTTATACAAGGGCTTCGTCTGCCACCTGATGGCCCCGGCCTTCGTTTTACAAAAGCCGTTGCTCTGGCTCGAGGCGATCTCCCGCTACCGGGCGACGCACAGCGCCGCGCCTAATTTTGCTTACGATCTCTGCGCTCGCACCATCACCCGGCAGCAGAGCGCCGGCCTGGACTTGAGTCGCTGGCAGACGGCGGGGAACGGCGCCGAACCCGTTCACCGCGACACCCTGGATCGCTTCGCGGCGGCGTTTCGCCACTGCGGCTTCGATCCGCGAGCGTTCTGCCCTTGCTATGGCCTCGCGGAGGCCACGCTCAAGGTGGCGGCGATCCGGCGCGACCAGGCGCCGGTCTACGTGAGGGTCGATCGCCGGGCATTGGAGCACCATCGCTTCGCACTGGCCGACCCGGCGGATCCGTTGGACCCGGCGGATACCGGAACGACGACCCTGGTCTCCTGTGGCGCGTCCGAGATCGCAACTCGGATTCGGATCGTCAACCCCGACACCGGCAGGTGCGCGGCCGACGACGAGATCGGCGAGATCTGGGTCGCTGGTGAAACCGTCGCTTGCGGCTACTGGCGATGCCCGGAAGAGACGCGGGCGACGTTCACCGCCCAGCTTGCAGATACCGGCGAAGGACCGTTCCTGCGCACCGGGGACCTGGGGATCTTTCACGACGGCGGCCTGCTGGTCACCGGCCGCCTCAAGGACCTCCTGATCTTCCAGGGGGCCAACCACTACCCGAGCGACATCGAGACCACGGTCGGCCGCTGTCACCCCGCCCTGCGGCCCGACGCCGCGGCCGCCTTCACGGTGGCAGGCGCGGCCGGGGGCGAGGAGCGCCTGGTCATCGTCCAAGAGATCGAGCGCTCGGCCCTGCACCGTTTGGACCTGGCTGCGGTGGTGGGCGCGGTCTGCGCGGCGGTCGCCCTCGACCACGGTCTCCAGGTCCACGCCCTCGTGCTGCTGCGTCCCATGAGCATCCCCAAGACCTCGAGCGGCAAGATCCAGCGGCAGGCCTGCCGGGAGGACTATCTTGCCGAGCGGTTGCACGCCGCGGCATCCTGGTCCCGGCGGCTGTCGGAAACACCGGACATGCCGGCGACGCCGGCGACGCCCCGTCCCGCCGCGACGACCGCCGGCCCCGCCGGGGCCGCACGGCCGGAGCGCTCGGCGGTCGAAGCCTGGCTGGTGGCGAGCCTGGCCGGCCAGCTGGGCCTGCCGCCCGGGGATCTCGACGTCGGGGAGCCCTTCGCCCGCTACGGTCTGGGTTCGAGCGACGCGGTGCGGCTGTCGGCCGCGCTCGCCGACTGGCTGGGTTTCCCGGTGCCGCCGACGATCGCCTACGACCATCCGACGGTCGCCGCGCTTGCCACGCATCTCTCGGGTTCCGCGGCCAGCCCTGAGACCCGGGAGAACCCCCAGCCGCAGCTTGCCGAACCGATCGCGATCCTCGGCATCGGCTGCCGCTTCCCGGGCGCTGACGGACCGGAAGCGTTCTGGGAGCTCCTGGCGAACGGTGTCGACGCGATCTCCGAGGTCCCGCCCGAGCGCTGGGACGCGGCGGCGCTCTTCGATCCGGACGGCCGGCAGCCGGGCCGGATGCGCACTCGCTTCGGCGGCTTCCTCCGCGGCGTGGAGCGCTTCGACGCGGCCTTCTTCGGCATCTCCCCGCACGAGGCGAAACGGGTGGATCCGCAGCAACGGCTCCTGCTCGAGGTGGCCTGGGAGGCGCTGGAGCACGCGGGTCTCGCCGCCGACCGGCTGGCGGGGAGCGCCACCGGAGTCTTCGTCGGCGTTTGCGCCAACGACTACGCGCGCTTCCAGACCGCCGATCCCAGGCAGATCGACGGCTACACGGGAACCGGCAATGCCTTGAGCCTGACCGCCAACCGGCTCTCCTATGCCCTCGACCTGAGGGGGCCCAGCCTCGCCCTGGACACCGCCTGCTCGTCTTCTCTCGTTGCCCTCCACCAGGCCTGCCTCAGCCTGCGAACCGGGGAATGCGATACCGCTCTGGCGGGCGGTGTCAACCTGACCCTGACCCCCCACTCGACGATCGCCTTCTCCCAGGCGGGCATGCTCGCGGCGGACGGGCGCTGCAAGACCTTCGATGCCGCCGCCGACGGCTACGTCAGGGGCGAGGGCTGCGGCCTCGTGGTGCTGAAGCGCCTGGGCGACGCCCTGGCCGCCGGCGACCGCGTGCTGGCGGTGATCCGCGGCTCCGCCGTGAACCAGGACGGGCGCAGCAACGGGCTCGCGGCCCCCAATCGCCAGGCGCAGGAAGCGGTCATCGCCGGCGCCCTGCGGCTGGCCGGAGTGGCGCCTGGCACCATCGATTACGTCGAGGCGCACGGCACGGGCACGGCCCTGGGCGATCCCATCGAGGTGAGCGCACTCAAGGCGGTCCTGCTCGCGGGGCGAGCGCCCGACCGCCGCTGCGCCCTTGGCTCGGTCAAGACCAACATCGGTCATTTGGAGGCGGCGGCGGGGATCGCCGGGGTAATCAAGACGGTCCTCGCGCTCGACCGCGAGGTCATCCCGCCCAACCTGCACCTGACGCGGCTCAACGATCAGATATCCCTTGCGGACACGCCGCTCTACGTGCCGACGCGGCCGATGCCCTGGACCCGTGGCGCTCTGCCGCGCCGAGCCGGCGTGAGCTCCTTTGGGTTCGGGGGGACCAACGCGCACCTGATCCTCGAAGAGAGCCCGCTGCTCGCCAGACCGCCGACGCCGGCGCCTGGTTCGGATCGGACCTGGCACGTCCTGTCGCTCTCGGCGAAGAGCGAGGGGGCGCTCGGCGAGCTGGCCCGGCGCTACTGTACGCTCCTCGACCGGCCGCAGCCACCCCTGCTTCCCGACCTCTGCTTCAGCGCCAACACGGGGCGCTCCCTTCTCCCATACCGAGCCGCCTTCGCCGCCGATTCACCGGCGGCGCTGCTCTCGCGTCTCAGGGCGCTGGCGGCGGACCAGAGCCGGTCCGGCGTGCACCGCGGACGGGTGCGGAGCCCGCGGCCCAAGCTCGCCTTCCTGTTCACCGGCCAGGGTTCGCAACACGCCGGCATGGGGCTGCGCCTTTACCAGAGCCAGCCGGCTTTCCGTGCCGCCCTCGACCGCTGCGAGGAGATCCTCCGCGCGGTGGCCGGCTTCTCGCTCCTCGCTCTCCTCCGCGGTGACGCGGCGGCCGGCTCGCTGCGCGAGACCCGCTTCGCCCAGCCCGTCCTCTTCGCCTTGCAGCACGCCCTGCTCACGCTCTGGCGCTCCTGGGGGGTGACGCCGGACGCGGTTCTCGGCCACAGCGTCGGCGAGTACGCCGCGGCCCACGCCGCCGGCATCCTGGCGCTCGAAGATGGCCTGGCCCTCCTCGCCGAGAGGGGTCGGCTGATGCAGCAGGCCCCGGGACGGGGTGCGATGGCGACGGTCTTCGCCGGCGAGGCGCAGGTCCGGACGGCCGTGGCATCCCAGGCCGGCCGGGTTGCCATCGCGGCCTTGAACGGGCCGCGCCAGGTCGTCGTCTCCGGAGAAGCCGCGGCGGTGGCGAGCGTCCTTGCACTCCTCACCGCACAGGGGATCAGGGTCCACGACCTCGGAGCCACCCACGGCTTCCATTCGCCGCTCATGGCCGGTGTGGCCGAGCCCTTCGCACGGCTGCTCGCCCGTATCGAGCCGTCACCGGCGACGCTGCCGCTGGTCGCCGACCTGAGCGGCGAGGTCGTCGCACCGGGCGGGAGCCTGAGCGCCGAGTACTGGCTCCGGCACCTCACCGAACCCGTGAGGTTCGCCGCCGCCATCGGCCGGCTGATCGGCGACGGCTACGGCCTCTTCCTCGAGCTCGGGCCAAGCGCCACCTTGAGCGCCATGGCCCGGCGCTCTGCCGGCAAGGATGCGGCGACCTGGCTCTCTTCCCTGCTGCCGGAGCGGCCGCAAGAGAAGACCATGCTCGACGCCCTGGCCGCGCTCCACACGCGGGGAGTCGCGGTCGACTGGCGGGCCTTCGACGCGCCGTTCACCCGCCGGCGCATCACCCTGCCGACCTATCCCTTCGAACGTCAGGCGTACTGGTACGGCGCCCCCGTGGATGAGCGCATGACCGCCGATCCCGCCGTCGCGGCGGACTCTTCCGTTCGCCAGGCGGCGATCTTGGCGCACCTTCGCGAGGCAATCGGGAGCCTCCTGGAGCTCGCCCCGGCGACGATCGACCCCGACGTCCCGTTCCTCGAGCTGGGCGCCGACTCGATCGTCCTCGTCGGCCTCGTCCGCAACATCGAGGAGACCTATGCCATCGAGCTGCCGGTCCGCCTCTTCTTCGAGGAGGCCCACTCGCTCTCCCTCCTCGCTGCCTACCTCGAAGCGCACACGGCCGTCGTGCCGCCGCGCTCGGCCGCCCCGGCGATCCCGGCGGTCCCGGCGGTCATCGGGGTGACTCCCCTGCCGGCACCGGCCGGCCATGCGCCAGGGCCGCTGGCGGGCGCGGAGCTCGGTCAGCTCTTCCAGCGCCAGCTCGACGTCGTCTCGCGACTGATGGAGCAGCAGCTGGCGGCGCTGGCGGCGGCGGCACCGACCTTGCCGCCGGCCGCCCCGACCCCGGCCGCCGCGGTCGCCACGGTCGGCGCGGTGCCGAGGCCCCCGGCCATCGAGCCCCCCAACCTGGTTGCACCCCCAGGCCGCCCGGCATTTTCGCTGGGCCACCTGGCCGAGGAGCAACGGGCCTTGACGCCGCGTCAACGGCGCTACGTCGACGACCTGACCCAGCGCCTGTGCCACCGGACTCCCAGCTCGCGGGAGGAGGCCGACCGCCACCGGGCGCACTGGGCCGATCTGCGCATGACCATGGGCTTCCGCCCGGATACGAAGGAGATGTGCTTCCCCATCGTCGCCGAACGCTCCACCGGCGCCCGCGTCCATGACCGGGAGGGCAACGAATACGTCGACCTCGCCATGGGCTTCGGGGTCAACCTGTTCGGCCACAATCCGCCCTTCGTGATGGCAGCCATGCGGGCTCAGCTCGAGCGCGGGATTCACCTCGGGGTGCAGTCCGATCTCGCGGGGGAGGTCGCAGCCCGGATCGCGGCGATGACCGGGATGGAGCGCGTGACCTTCTGCAACTCCGGCACCGAGGCGGTGATGACGGCGATCCGGCTGGCCCGCGCGGTGACCGGACGCGTGCGGTTCGTGCAGTTCTCCGGCTCGTATCACGGGCACGCCGATCCCACTCTGGCGGTGGCGCGGCCGGGCGAGGACCCCAGGGCGGGCGCGGACCCGATGGCGGCCGGCGTACCCGAGTCGACGAGCCGCCAGGTGATCGTCCTTCCCTACGGCGAGGAGCGCGCCCTCAAGACCATCGCGGCCCTGCTGCCCGAGCTGGCCGCCGTGCTCGTGGAGCCGGTGCAGAGCCGCCGCCCGGAGCTGCAACCCGCCGACTTCCTCCGGCGGCTGCGCGCCCTGACGCTCGAGGCCAAGGTACCGCTCCTGTTCGACGAGGTGATCACCGGCTTCCGCTCCCATCCGCGGGGAGCGCAGGGCTACTTCGGGGTCGAGGCCGACCTCGCGATCTACGGCAAGGCCCTGGGCGGCGGC
>DATGHG010000321.1:0-3242 GCA_035308185.1 Thermoanaerobaculia bacterium
GCCGCCGCCGCCTTCTTCAAAGTCGCCATGGCCTCGGGGAAGCGGCCGGCATCGCCAAGTGCCACCCCGTAGGCGGTGAGACTCTCGGGATCGCCGCCCGGGGCGAGCGGCGCCAGCACTTCCACCGCCTCCTGCGGCCGGCCCGCGTCGCAGAGGGCCATGCCAAGCTGGCGACGCAACGACTCGCCGCCAATGCCCTTGGCCACCGCCGTCTTGAGCAACGCGATCGCCTCGTCATGCCGCTCGAGCTGGCGCAACGACAACGACATCTCCTCGTAAACCGACGCCATCGCCGGCTGCTCGGCGAGGATCTTGCGATCCAACTCCGCGGACTCGGCATAACGCCGCGCCGCATACAACATGATGCTGCGCTGGATCTCCTGGTCGACCCCCACCAAACGCTTGGGATCGTCGGCGGCGGTGTAGGCGCCGGTGTGGTGAGCCGTGGCCGCGGCGTAGCCGAGGCTGGCCAGACGCGCCGCCTCCTCGCTCGACACCCGCCCCTTCGCCGGCGGCCACTTCGACTCGGTGGGCAGCGCCGCCGCCAGCACCCGCGCCGTGGGACGATCCTGATCGAAACGGTTGTGCACCTCGCCAGGATCGTCGCGCAAGTCGTAGAGCTCCGGCAACGGCAGATCGATCAGCTTGCGGCGGTCGCGTAGCATGCCGCGCAACGGCGCCCAGCCGCGCGTCAGGTTGCTGGTCAAGGCCTCGAAATAACTGGTCAAGCCAGCCGGCGGCGGCTGCAACAGGGAACGCCCCGGAAGACCTGCCGGCACCGGCAACCGCAACGCCTGCAACACGGTCGGCACGATGTCGACGTGGCGCGCCGGCCGCGCATCCTTGCCGGGCTGCAACCCGGGACCCCAGATCACCAGCGGCACCTTGAGCGTCGCCTCATAGGCAAAGAGACCATGGGTCAGCTCGCCGTGCTCGCCGAGCGCCTCGCCATGGTCGGCAGTGAAGACGATCAGCGCCGCCGGCTCCTTGCCCTCCAGGAAGGGCGTCAACAGCGGCGCGAGGAAGAAGTCCGCCGCCGCCACCTCGCCCAGGTAGAGATGATCCTTGAAGCGACTCGCGAACGGCTCGGGCGGCTCATAGGGAGCATGGGGGTCGTAGAGATGCACCCACAGGAAACGCCGCCGGCCGCGCTGCGACCGCCACCAGTCGAGCGCCGGTGCCACCACCTTGTCGCCCCGCCGCTCGGCGAACCGGTACTCGGCCGGATTGGAGCCGCGCGGAAAGGTGTCGTCGTAACGATCGAAGCCGCTGCCCAGGCCGAAGCGGGCATCCAGGGGAAAGGCGCCGACGAAGGCGGCGGTGGCATAGCCGGCCCGCCGCAACCAGGTACCCAGGGTCGGGATCGACGGCGGCAGCCGGAAGCCGCTGTTGTCGCGCACCCCATGCTGGAACGGATAGAGGCCGGTCAGGATGTTGGTGTGCGAGGGCAGCGTGACGACGTTGTGGGCATGAGCGTCGGTGAAGGTCCGGCCCGCCGCCGCCAGCCGGTCGAGGGTGGGGGTCGCCGACAGCCGGTTGCCGGCAAAGCCCGGGGCGTCGGCGCGCAAGGTGTCGACGGTGACCAACAGCACGTCGGCGCCGCGCAACGACGGCCCGGCGCCGGGTGGCTGCGGCAGGGATGTCCGGTGCCCTGCCGGAGGCACCGCGGCCGCAGGGGCCGCCGCGGCGGCAAAGATCGCGCCGCGGCCGGCGGCAAGCGCTGCCACCAGCCCCACCACCAGGACCAGCGCCGCCGCCGCCGGAGCAACTCGCAGCTCCCGCGCCAGACCTGCTGGCCGGAGCCGGGCGCCCGCCGCCCGCAGCGCCCGCGCTGGCCAGAGCCGGGCCGCCGGCGCCCTCGGAGGCCTTGGAAGCTGCTTCACAGGCTCTTCAGGTACTCCCGCGCATCCTTGGCGAACTTGTTGTTCGGGTCGAGCGCCAGCAGCTTCTGAAAGTCGGCCTTGGCCTCGGGGACCTTGCCCTTGTTGAGGTAGACCAGGCCGCGGTAGTAGTACGCCTCCGCCAGGTCCGGATTGTCCGCCACCACGTGGTCGAACTCCTGCAAGGCCTGGTCGATCTTCTTCTCGTTGTAATACTTGATGCCGAGGTTCAGGAGCGTGTCGGGATCGATCTTGGTCCCCTGGGGCAGCTGCGCCATGTAGGGCTGCGCCTCGGCCTCGCGCCCGGCGCCGACCAACAGGTTGACGATGAGCTGCAACGACTCGGCGTCATCGGGCTTGATGGCCAGCGCCTGCTTGAGGCTGGCGATCGACTGGTCCACCTTCTGCGCCTTCTCCTCCTTGGTCTTCGCCTGCGTCGACTCGCGGTAATAGGTGCTGGCGACGGCGCGCAGCACCGGCACCTGGTTGGGCGGATCGAGCAGCGCGATCGCCTTCTCGTAGCTCTCCCGCGCCGCCGCGTACTTCTCCTGCTGCAGGGCGGCGTTGCCGTCGTTGATCGCCGCGATTGCCTGGCTGCCCTTGCTCGGCGTCTTGTCCTCGGCCTGGGCCTGGGCCTGCGCCTGCTCCTTCGGGATCGCCTTGAGGGTGATGTTGAGCGGTGGCACCAGGCCTTCCTCCTCGACGTTGGCCTGCCCCTCGGAGACGATGAAACCCTGCTTCTCGATCAGCACTCCCCAAGCCCCGCCGCCGAGGCCGAGCATGCTCCACTTGCCCTTGCTGTCGGTCTTGAGCGATGCCGGGCCCGGCGCCTCCGCCTTGACCGGCGGGTGGCCCTTGCGCAGGGTGATGGTCGCCCCGGCGACCGGCTTTCCCGCCTCGTCGGTGACCGTGCCCTGCAGCCGGCCGCGGCCGCGCCAGTCCTGGGCCAGCAGCGGCAGCGTCGAGCACAGCAAGAGGGCGGCAAGAACTGCGGCGTGGCGGCGGCTGGGCATGAGAGCCTCCTTGGGTGGCGCTGATGGAGCCGCGCCGCACGGGAGCGGCGGCCGCGAAAGAGGGGGCGCCGGCCCCTCCCGCGACGGCGGCGCCTCAGTGTATCCGGGGCCAAGGCAAAAAAAAACCGCCGGGTCGCCCCGGCGGAAGTGAAGAAGCGAAGCGCCGCTCGGTGAGCCGAGCGGGCCGCCGCGCTTACTTGAAGCTGAGCCGAGCTCCGAAGCGGTAGACGCGCGGGCTCAGGACTTCGTTGACGAAGCCGGCGTTCCTGACCGTGAAGTTCGGCGAGGTGTTGTTGAACTGACCCTGCTTCTGGAGGATGAACGCCTCGTTGAACAGGTTGAAGCAGTC
>DATGHG010000322.1:0-23208 GCA_035308185.1 Thermoanaerobaculia bacterium
CTGGTACGGCCTGCCAGAGGCGCTGTTCGCCGACCGCACGGTGCAGGACTTCCCGCTCGACTACAACTACGCCGACGAGTCCCACCGCTTCGCCCAGGCCGGCCGGCTGTGGCGCCAGGCGGCGCCGCCGTTCTCGCCGCGCTGGAACAAGGTGATGGACGAGCTGATCGCGCTCGATTTCACCATCGACCCGACCTTCAACATCTACGAGGCGACCCGCGACCTGATGCGTGCCCGCCGGGCCGAATGGCACGACGACTACACGCTGCCGTCGCTGTGGGAGTTCTATCAGCCCAGCCGCAAGAACCACGGCTCCTTCTGGTTCCACTGGACCACCGAGGACGAGGTGGAGTGGAAGCAGAACTACCGCCTGTGGATGACCTTCGTCAACGAGTACAAGAACCGCGGCGGCCGGGTGACGGTGGGGACCGACAGCGGCTTCCTCTACCAGCTCTACGGCTTCGCCTACGTGCGCGAGCTCGAGCTGCTGCGCGAGGCGGGTTTCCATCCGCTCGAGGTGATCCGCGCCGCCACGCTCAAGGGGGCCGAGGCGCTGGGGATGGCGCAGCAGATCGGCAGCGTCGAGCCCGGCAAGCTGGCCGACCTGGTGGTGGTCGAGCGCAACCCGCTGCAGAACCTCGCGGCGCTCTACGGCACCGGCGTGATCGAGCTCGACGGCCGCGGCGAGGTGGTGCGCGCCGGCGGCGTCCGCTACACGATCAAGGATGGGATCGTCTACGACGCCAAGCAGCTGCTCGCCGACGTGCGGCGCATGGTCCGCGATGCCAAGGCCGCCGCCAAGGCGGCGCACCCCGCCGCGCCCACCCAGGCCCCGGAGTCCAAGCCGCCCAAGGAGGAGCGCCGCCGATGACGGCGCGCCTGGTCAACTGCGCCGATTACGAGGCGGTTGCCCGGCAGCGCCTGTCGCCGATGGCCTACGACTACGTCGCCGGCGGCGCCGGCGACGAGATCACCCTCGGCCGCAACCGCGCCGCCTTCGACGCCCTGCTGCTCAAGCCGCGGGTGCTGCGCGACGTCAGCCGCCTCGACGCCGCCGTCGAGCTCTTCGGCACGCGGCTCGCGTATCCGATCCTGCTCGCCCCCACCGCCTATCACCGCCTCATGCATCCGGAGGGCGAGCTGGCGACGGCACGCGGCGCCGGCGCCGCCGGCACGGTGATGGTGATCAGCTCGGCGGCCAACACCACCGTCGAGGACATCGCCGCGGCCGCCACCGGCCCGCTCTGGTTCCAGCTCTACGTCCAGCCCGACCGCGACTTCACCCGCGACCTGGTGCTGCGGGCCGAGGCGGCCGGCTGCAAGGCGATCTGCGTCACCGTCGATTCGCCGGTGCTCGGCACGCGCAACCGCGAGACCCGCGCCCGCTTTCGCCTGCCGGCGGGCATCGACCGGGCCAACCTCCGCGGCTGCAAGGGGGCGAGGGCCAGCCACTTCGACGCCGGCGGCGTCTTCAGCGACCAGCTGGACGCCACGCTGACCTGGGACGTCCTCGGCTGGCTGCGGAGCTTCGCCAAGCTGCCCATCCTGCTCAAGGGCATCATGGCGGCCGAGGACGCCGCGCTGGCGGTCGAGCACGGCGCCGACGGCATCGTCGTCTCCAATCACGGCGCGCGCAACCTCGATACCACGCCGGCGACCCTCGAAGCGCTGCCGGGGGTGATCGAGGCGGTGGACGGCAGGCTGCCGGTGCTGCTCGACGGCGGCATCCGGCGCGGCACCGACGTGGTCAAGGCGCTGGCGCTGGGCGCTCGGGCGGTGATGGTCGGCAGGCCGGCCATGTGGGGCCTGGCCGCCGCCGGCGCCGAGGGCGTCGCCGGCGTCATGCAGATCCTGCGCACCGAGCTGCTGGCGGCGATGGCGCTCTGCGGCTGCCCGACGCTCGGGGCCATCGATCGCCAGGTGCTCTGGGCGGCCCGGCCGGCCCTCTGAGCCGGCGCCGCCGCGGCGCGTCTCAGCGCCCCGGCGCGGCGCGCGCTGCGGGCGCGGCGCGCGCGACGCGGTCGAAGCTGGCGGTGAACTGGGCCATCCAGCGCTTGGGCACGGAGAACCCGTGCCCGACCTTGTGCAGCCACACCAGCTCGCCGTGCGGCACCTCGGCGACGTAGGTGCGGGTGTCGGCCGGCGTGCAGATCTTGTCGATGTCGCCCTGTAGCGCGATCCATGGCACCTCGAGCAGCCGGCTGGGCAGGAAATCGACGCCCTTGTGATGGGGATCGCGCTGCCAGGCCAGGCCGTTGCCCTTGCAGATCGGCATGTTGACGATGAGGTCGGGGCAGAAGCCGAGGCTGACGGCGCCGGCGAAGGCGCGCGGCGGCGCCTGCACCAGGGCCGCGTAGACCAGGGTCGCGCCGGAGGAGTAGCCGACCAGGATGGGCGGCCGGCGGTCGCCGTAGCCGAAGCGCTCCTCGACCGCCCGCCCCAGCTCGGCGAAGTCCCCGGCCGGGTCGAAGCAGCTCGCCGCCGGCGCGCCGGGAACCGCCGCGGCGGGCGCGGCCGCGGACACGGCGTTGGCAGGGGCAGGTGCCGGAGCGGCGCCAGGAGCGGCGGCTGCCGCGGGTGGCACGGCGGCGCCGCCGCCGCCGGCCGCCACCACGGTCTTGATGTAATGAGTGATGTCGATCCCGACGACCAGCGCGTCCCTGGCCGCCAGCTCGCGCGCCATGTCCACGACGCCCAGCTTCCAGCCGCCGTCGCCCGAGACGAAGAGGACGACGTGCGCCGGCCGCGGCGTCTGCCGGTAGACGGTCAGGGTGCCGAACGGTTCGAGGCGGAACGTCTCCTCGGTGGCGGCGAGCGCCGGCGGGCCAGCCAGCGCCGGCGTCAAGGCGGCGATCGCGACGAGGCAGGCGCGGCGCCATCGCGCGCGGCGCCGCCCTCCCGCCCGCGATGGCGCGACAGGGGCGGGCGGGGAGCAGCCGCCGGCCGGCCGCTCCCCGGGCTCACCGTGCTTCAAGCGTTGCCGGGCTTCCACAGGCCCAGCACCGCCCCGGTGGGATCGACGATGATGCTCAGCCAGCCGGCGCCCATGACCTCGGTGACGTCCTTCATCACCTTGGCGCCCAGCGACTTGGCCTTTTTCGTCGCGGCGGCGATGTCGTCCACCTCGACATAGGCCAGCCACGCCGACGGCGCGCCGGGCATCGGGTTCGTCATCATGCCGCCGCCCGTGCCCGTGCCCACCTTGATCATGGTGTAGGCGCCGCCGTCCATCGGTACGTCTTCCAGTTCCCATGCGAACAGCTTGCCATAGAAATCCTTGGCTTTGTCGAGGTCGTCGGTGGCCAGCTCCACGTGTACGAAAGCGTTTCCCACGTTGTCTCTCCTTTCGGTGTCTGTCGCGGCGCCGGGCTCGGACGGCCCATTCCCTCGCCGCGAGCGGTGCAGTGCGCCGCCGCTGTCTCCTGTAGTCGATCGGGCTGGTCCGGAATCGACATCAGCCTGCGCCGTTCAGCCTGCGCCGTCGCGATGGCGCCGCGGCTGCTCCGCGATGACACCTGGGTGCACTTCCGGTGCCAGGAGCGGTGGCCGGCCTGATAGCATGATGGCGAGGAACCCCTGATGAACCCCGACGTCGCCCTGGCCATTCCGGCGCTGGTGGAAAGCGGTGTGCTGCCGCCCGAGCCGGCCTCGCGCCTGCTGCGCCTGGCGCGCGGCGAGCTGCTCTCCGTGCATGCCGAGCTGCGCGCCCTGCTCTACGCCGGCGTGCTGCTGCTCACCGCCGGCGTCGGGTTGCTGGTCAAGGCCAACCTGGAGCGGATCGGGCCGCTGGCGATTGCCGCCGGCCTCGGCGTGGCCGCGCTGGCGGCGTTGGCCTGGGTGGTCCGGGTGGCGCCGCCGTTCTCGTGGCAGGAGGTGCCGTCGCCCAACCTGGCGTTCGACTACATCCTGCTGCTCGGCATCCTGCTCGTCGCGGCCGACCTGGCCTACGCCGAGTCCCAGTTCGGCCTGCTCGGGGTCCATCGCTCGTGGCACCTGCTGATCGTCGCCGCCGTCGCGGGCCTCGCCGCCTTCCGCTGCGACTCGCGCATCGTCTTCTCGCTGGCGCTCAGCAGCGTCGCGGCCTGGCGCGGCGTCTCGCTCGCCGCCGCCGGCGCCGCCGTTCGCACCCCGAGCGCCGCCTGGCGCTGGAACGCCATCGTTTGCGGCCTGCTGTTCGCCGGCTTCGGGCTGGCGCTCGACCGCCTGCGCCGCAAGGCCCACTTCGAGCCGGTGGCGGTGCACCTGGGTTGCCTGCTGGCGCTCGGCGGCATGGCTTCGGGGATCTTCGAGGACCACGGTATCGGCGCCGCCTGGGCCGCGGCGCTGCTGCTGGCCGGCGGCGCGCTGGCCGCGGCCGCCTACCGGAGCCGGCGGTTCCCGCTGTTCGCCTACGGCGTGGTGGCGGCCTACGCCGGGCTGACGCGGCTGCTGGGGGCGGCCATGGTGCCCGACGTCGCCGCCGGCTGCCTCTGGTTCGGCGCCAGCTCCGTCCTGATGCTCGGGGGCCTGCTGGTCGCCCACCGGCGGATGCGGGAGGAGGCGTGAGGACCGACCTGGCGCGGGCCGACCGTGCCGCGGCGGTGCGCGACGCCGCCCGCTCCTGGCGGCGTGCCGGCATCCTCGACGAGGCGGCCTTCGGCGCCGTCGCCAGCCGCTTTCCGGACGACCGGGCGCGGGTCGGGCCGGTCTTCCGCGCGCTATTCTTCCTGTTCACCATGATCGCCGTCAGCGGCGGCGCCGGTTTCGTGGCCATGGCCATCGGCGGCGGCCACGACGGCGTGGTGGCCGGTTGGTCGCTGATCGCGGGCTTGGCGCTGGCGGCGGCGACCGACTACCTGATCGGCCCGCTGCGCCGGCGCCAGGGCGGCATCGAGGCCGCCGCCTCGCTGATGGCGATCGCCTTCCTGCTGGCGGCGGCGGCCTGGTGCCTCTACAGCTCCGGGGGGTTGGACCTGCACCTGGAGGATCACCTGTGGGCCCTCTGCCTGATCGCGGCGGTGCTGGCCGGTGTCGCGGCGTGGCGCTGGGGCTATCCGCTCTATGCCGGGGCGGCGACTGCCGCGGCGTTCGCCGCCGGCGCTCACCTGCCGGCGGCGCGGGCGCTCTGGATCGTGCTGCCGCTGGCCGCGGCGCCGGCGCTGCTGCGCCTCGCCGAGTCCTCGCGGCTGCCGCCGGCGCACCGCGGCTCCGCGATGGCGGTGCTGCTGGTCGCCTTGACCGGCCTGTACCTGGCGGTCCACCTCGGTTCCTGGGACCGGCGGCTGGTCGAGGAGCTCGGCGGCCGTCCCGCGTCCGCGCCCGATTCGCCGCTGTCGGGCCTGGCGCATGGCGGCCTGCCGCGATGGGCGGCGGTGGCGGGGACCGCCCTGGTGCCGATTGCGCTCCTGGCATTGGGCCTGCGCCGCCGGCGTCTGCCGCTGCTGCTCGCCGGCACCGCCGCCGCCGCCGTCTCGCTGGTGACGCTGCGCCACTACGTCCACTTTTGGCCCATCTGGGCGGTCCTGTGTCTCGCCGGCGCCCTCGTGATCGCGCTTGCCCTGGCAATCTGGCGCTATCTCGAGTCAGGCGCGGGCCAGGAGCGCGCCGGCTTCACCGCCGCCCCGCTGCTCACGGACCGCGGCCGCCAGGCCCTGCTCGAGGCCGCCGCCACCGCGCTGACCTTCCAGCCGCCGTCCCACGCCGCGACGCCTGCCGAGCCGCAATTCACCGGCGAAGGCGGCCGCTCGGGAGGCGCCGGCGCCAGCGGCGAGTTCTGAACCACGAAACTCTGCCGCGACCGATCAGGGTAAATAGCTGAGTGAGGTAAAGTCGAGGATATTCTGGTTCCTGGGCATGGTCGCTTTCGGCATCCTTACTCTCCCGCAAATTCCTTACCAAAGTGTAGGGCTTCGAGGACCGTGGCTCAAGGGTTCTCACCCGGTCCACACCCGCAAACACGACCGTATCGCAGCCAGGTGATTCGCCGCTGTCGCCGCCAGCCGGCCCAGCTCTTCGGCACCGGCCCCGGAAAGCGCCCCCGCCTCCAGCGCCGCCACCAGCGGCAGCAGAGCGGCCACCTGCAACAGGAGCGCGCGCCAGAGCTCCCCGGGCCGTTCCGGGCACCGCCACGGCTGCCCTTCCGGATCCGCCGCTGCCGCCGCGCACGGCTCCTCGCCACCACGGCACTCCACCTCGAAGGCCAGGCTCACCAGCTCCGCCAGGGTGTTGGCGCCGGCGACCGCCAGCGCCACCAGCCGCCGTCGCAGCTCCGCGGCCTCGGCATCCGCCCGCGCCAGCCGGACCAGCAACGCTCCCATCTCGCCCAACTGCTCCAGCAGCTGGCGCTCCGCGCCGTAGGCGTCCCTGCCCGCGGGCGGACCGGCCGCGAGCGCCGCGAGCTGCGCGGCGTGCAGCCGGTCCACTGCCGCCCGCAGCCTCGCGCCCTGCCCACCCACCGCAATCGCCACCGTGTTCGCCCCCACGGCCGCGCAACTCACCGTCCGAGCCCGGCCGCGCCAGCACCGCCTGGCGCCGCCCCGCGCCGCCGCAGGACCCCCGCCGCCACCCCGCCCAAGAGCACCGTCATCGCGCCCAGACCCCACGGCCCCAGCGCCGGAATGCCGTGCGGCGGCGGCGGCGGCGGCACCATTGCCGCCACGACCGGCGTCGTGGTCGGCCCAGGCGTCGAAGGCGCCGGCGGCGGCCCGCTCTCGTCCGTCGGGATGTTGGCGCCGCTCGTCGCGACCTGCGCCGCCACCTCCGTCAGTCCCGGCGGCAGGTGCGCCGCGACCGTGACGTCCCACTCGACCGTCGCCGTGCCGCCGGCCGCGAGATCGCCGAGCGCCACCGCCACCGCGGTGTCGCCCATGCCATCGCCAGCGGTCACCGTTCCCTGGGTCGCGCTCACCGACCCGGAGACCAGCACCGTGTTCGGATCGAGCGCGGCCACCGCCGCGAGCGCCGTCAGCGTCGCCCCGGTCGCGTTCGGCACCGTCAGCGTGTAATGGATGCGGTCCCCGGGCAGCGCCGGCGCGGCGTGGTCGACGACCGCCGCGGCAAGCGTGGTGTCGATCGCCAGCGCCACCGGCGTCGTCACGCTGCCGCAGGCTTGCGGCGCCGCGACCGCCGCCGGCCTCTCGCCCCGGCGCAGCGCCAGGCGCAGCGTCCGGGCCGCCGCCTCCGGCAACGCCGAGACGCCGGTGACGCACGCCGCGTTCGCGATCGCCGCCGCCGCCGGCAGCGACGCCGCGGCCCGCACCGCGAAGACGATGGCCTGGCTCGTCCCCGCCGCCACCCCGCTCAGCTCGAGCGTGCAGCTCGAACCGGCCGCCACACCGGCGCACGACCAGCGCCCGTCGCTCGCGCCGGCGTCGAAGCTCGACAGCGCCGGCACCGTCTCGCTGACCACCGCCGCTCCCAGGTCCTGATTGCCGGTGTTGGAAACCGTCAACTGGAACGGCAGCACCGCCCCGGGCCTCACCGCGCCGCCGCCGTAGCTCTTCACCAGCCGAAGATTCGGCTGGCCGGTGGTCGGCGTGCTGGTCGCGGCGCACACCGCCGCCAGACCCGACGCCGCCGCGCAGGCCTGGTTGCCGATCGCGCCGGCGCCGGCCGGCAGCGGCGACTCGACCGCGGCCACGAAGGTCAGCACCGCCGACCCTCCGGCCGGCAGCGACGCGATCGCCGCCGAACAGCTCGCGCCCGCCCCCGTGCCGGCGCAGCTCCACGCCGGCGAGCTGCCGGCCGCCACGAAGCTGGTCAGGGCCGGCACCGCCTCGCTCACCGTCACTCCCGCGGCCCCTTGGTTGCCGGTGTTCTGGACGGTGATCGAATAGATCAGGTTCGACCCCGGCGCGCCCGTACCGGCGACCGTCTTGCTCACCGCGAGCAGCGCGGCTCCCGTCGTCGGGATGGTCACCGTGCTGCAACTCGGTGGTCCTCCGGGGCCTCCGGCGCCGCCGGAGCCGCCGGCGGCGCTGGCGCATGCGGTGTTGGCGATGCTGCCGGCACCCGCCGGCAGCGGGTTCGTCACCACCACCGAGAACGGCGCGACCGCGACGCTGCCGCCCGCCGGGACGTTGCCGACCGCCAGCGAGCAGGCCGCCCCGGCACCGCTGCCGGAGCACGACCAGCCGCCGCCGGGCGTCCAGGTGGTGTTGGCCGGCACCGTCTCGGCGATCGTCACCGGCCCGGAGTCCTGGGTGCCGCTGTTGGTCGCGGTCAGGCCGTAGACGACCGTGCCGCCCGGTGCGCCGGTGCCGCTGCCGAGGCTCTTGACCAGGGTGAGCACCACCTGGCCGGCGGTCGGCGCCGACACGCTGCCGCAGCCGACGACCGTCGCGGGACCCGACCGCGCGCAGGCGGTGTTGCTGATCGCCGACACCCCCGCCGGCAGCGCCGGCACCAGGTCGACGGCAAAGAAACGCGTCACCGTCCCGTTGGCAGCGAGGTTGCCCGCCGGCAGCCGGCACAGCGAGCCCGCCGCGCTCGACGGGCAGACCCAGCCGGGCGACGACGCCGCGGCATCGAAGACCGCGTCGAGCGGCACCACGTCGGTGAGCTGCAACCCGCCCAGGCCCAGCCCGCTCTGGTCGGCGGCGACGATGGTGAACAGCAGCGTCGAGCCGGGGATGCCCGTCCCCGCCGCCGTCTTGGTGACCGTCACGCTCGGCGGGGCGCCGCCCGCCGGACAGGCCGCGCCGACCATGCTGCTTTCGACGAGCTGCGGCGCGACGTCCAGGCCGTCGCTCGTCGTGCCGTGCATCACCGCCGTGAAGCTCGCCGACGAACCGCTGAAGGCAGCCCGATAGAGCACCGCCACGACGTTGCTCTGCTGCCCCGAGCCGGCGCTGCCCTGCCGCGGCGGCCCGCAGCTGAAGCTCACCGTCGCCCCGGTGTCGCCCGGCTGGTTGCCGCTGACGATCCGCGGCACGCAGCCGGTGCTCGTCGCCGCGTCGATCTCGACCGAGCCGGGAATGAAAGCGAGCCCCACCGTCCCCGCGGCCGGCGCCGCCAGCTGGCCGCTGATGCTGCCGGTCGCGGTGTCGCTCGACGGGTCGAGGTAGGTCGCCCGCAGGGTCACCGGCTCCCCGCAGTCGAGCACGCCGTTGCCGTTGACGTCCTGGAAGCTCACGAAGCTCTGGCCGAACCCCCGGCCGACGATGACCTGCGCCCCGGCCGGCGGCGCCGCCGCCATGCCGCAGAGCTGCGCCAGCACCAGACTCGTTGCCCATGCCCACCGCATCCATCCGCTGCGACTCGAGATCTTGATGGCCATACCTTTCCTCTCTTGTCATCGATCATGAATTGGCGACCATGAATTATCATGGTCTAGTTTCACGCACACGACCTCTCTCGCCGGGCTCCACCATCCGACCGGCCTCTCCGGTTTCCTGAGCTCTTCCCCGCCGCGGCCCCTGCCGGGCGGTCTTACTCCGGCGCCGTCGCCGCGAAGCGCAGGTCGCCGCGCAGGAAGACGTAGAACCGCGTTCCGGCCGCGATCCTCAGGGTCGGCGGCACCTGGAGCTGGCGCCGCAACAGCTCGATCCCCACGCTCGACAGCTCCTGGCCCACCGCCGCCGCCGCCACCTGCCGCGTCGATGCCGCCGCCCCGAACGCCGCCGACTCCTGCGGCTGCGACAGCTGCGCGCCGGCGCCGACGATCGACAGCAGGATCGCGCTGCCGAAGACCCGCGCCAGGTGGTTGTCGACCGACCCCGAGAGCCCTGCCTCGCCCGCCCGGGTCAGGGCCGGCAGCCCCGGGAAGCTCAGGCCGCCGCCATCCGGGAAGATCACGCGGCTCCAGGCGACCAGCAGCCGGCTCTCGCCGAGCGCCACCTGGCTGTCATAGGCCCCGATCAACCGCGACCCGCGCGGGATGACCACCTGGCGCTGGTCGCGGTCGAACACGTCCTGCGTCAGCTGCGCGATCAGCGGCCCGGCGACGTCCGAGTCGACCGCCGTCATCAGCGCCGCCGGCAGCACCGTCCCCGCGGTGAGCACGAGACCCCCGCCGGCCGCGGCCGCATCGTGCCGCACCCGCAGCTCCGCCGGCGCCAGGCTCTCGACGCCGCGCAGAAAACCCTGATGGTCCCTGTCCCTGCCCGTCACCACCACCCCGGCGGCCCCCATCGGTGGCGCCGCGGCGTCCAGCGGCGCGCCGGCCGCCGCTCCGGCCGCCGCGCCGGTCGGCAAGCCCGCCGTCGCCGCCGGCATCGGCGGCGCCCATCCCGCCATCCCCGGCCCGCCCAGCCCGCCCAGCCCGCCCAGCCCGCCCGACACCGCCGGCGCGGGCGACCGCTCCACCACGCCCCCCGACCCCTCCCAGCCGCCCTCGCCGCCCTCGCCGCCGCCGGTGGCGCCGCGCCCCGGCGTCACCGGCGCGGCCAGCGCCCGCCGGTAGGCCTCCGCGCGGGAGCTCGGCGTCGCCGCCCTTCCCCGCCCCCCAGCCGGCTCCCCCGACTCCCCGGTCATGCTGCCAGGCAGCGCCGGCGGCGCGAGACCTGCCGCCGCCTCGGCGGCCGCCGCGCGATCCAGCTCCGCCCTCGCCGCGGCATCCCGACCTGCAACCTCCATCCCGCCCGCGCCGACCTCGCCAGCACCAAGCCCGCCAACGCCAATGCCGCCCGCGCCCATCCCGCCCACGCCGGCAGCCGCTCCGCCCCTACCCATCGCCCCCATCGCGTCCCGCCAGGGCTCCGGCCCGTCGGCCGGCGCCGGCAGCGCCGGCTGGGCCGGCAACGGCCCACCCTGGGGTCCGTGCGCGAGAAAACCCGGCGCCGCCGGTCCGCCGCCGTCCGCCGCCTCGCCTGCCGCCGGCGGTTTCTTCGCCGGCGCCAGCGTCAGGAACACCGCCACGACCGCCACGCCGAGCAGCGCCACCACCGCGATCAGCGCCAGCCGGTTGAGCCGCTGCGGCCGCGGCGGCGCTGGCATTTCCAGAGGTCCGCTCATGGCTCAACGCTCCCGGGTGATCTCGAGCCGCCGCTGGTCCCTGCCCGAGCCGAGCACCAGCGCCGCCCTGTCGATCACCCTGTCGGTGACGTACCACTGGCCGCGGATCGCATAGTTGAGCAGCGCCGTCGCTCCCTGGCGATCGATCAGGAAGAGCACCGGTGCCTCCTGGCCGGCGCCGCTCCCCGGCAGCCGGACGTAGGTGTGCACCCCGTCGTCGAAGACCGCCGCCGGCGTCCACGGGAACCTGCCGCTGCGCGTCCAGCGATAGTTGAAGTTGAGGGCGCCGAGCGCCAGCCCGCCCGCGAGCGGCGTCACCGCCCGCGTCTCGTCGGCGGCCGCCACCCGCTTCGCCTCCTCGGCGCTCGCCCAGCTCCGCACCAGCTCGTCGGGGTAGTAGAAGCGCAGCAGGCGGGTGTAGGGCTCGTGCGGGTTCTCGCCGCGCTCGCTCTTGCAAGGGCGGGAATCGAGAGTGATCTGGTAGATCCGGCGGTTGGTGGTGATCGCCAGATTGGTCGTCAGGTTGCAGGCGGTCGGCTTGGCGACGATCACCGTCGTCGCCCCGCGCGGCCCGGCCACGGCGCGGTCCAGGATCCACCTCGCCGCGTCGCCGGTCACCGTGTTGAGCGCCAGCTCTCCCTCCTCGAGCTCGATCAGGCAGACCCGCAGCGGCGCGCACCGCACCACCGGCACCTGGTGGCCGTAGGGCACCTCGACGAAGTCGCCATGCTCGAGCACCGCCGGCTCGCGTCCCGCCGCCATGGCGCGCGCCTCGCGCTCGACGTCGGCCGCGACCTGCACCAGCTCGCCGCCGGGCGGGCTCGCCGCCCCGCCTGCCGGCGTCGGCGGCACCACCGCCCCGGCAACCACCACCGGCCCGCCTGCCGCTTCTGCCACCGCCACCGGCGCCACCGCCACCGCCGCCCCTACCGCCGCCGTCGCGCCGCCGGCGCCCGCACCGCTCGCCACGAGGGCGCCCAGCAGCAGCAGCACCGCCAGCCTCCCCGTCCCGCTCCCCTTCCCCGTCCCGCTCCCCTTCCCGGCCCCGATCCCCTTCTCGGCCCCGGTCCCCGTCCCCGCCCCCGTCCTCATCCGCGTCCCTCTCGTCCTCGTTCCGCTCATCGCACCCCACCTTCCTTGAGCTCCGACTGCATGACCTCGGTCCACGTCAGGTCCGTGACATAGATGCCGAGCGGGTTGTCCTCCAGCACGTTGACCGTCCGCGGGCGCCGCACCTTGACCGTCAGGTACCCTTCCCACGCGGACTCGCGGCTCGCGCCGACGAAGACCGGCCGCTCCCGTTCGCTCCACTGCACCCGCCAGACCGCGCTTCCCGGCACCGGTAGCACCGCTTCCACCTCGACCAGCCGCGTGCAGCGCTGGCCGAGCAGGCGCGGGTCGTGCTCGGGCAGCGAGAACCACTCGTCCAGGAAGGCCCGCGCCCTGCCGGAGGTGTTGGCGTAGGCGCGATAGAGCAGCTCGCGCTCGACCACGCCGTCCGACGACACGGCGCGGACGTTGCGGACGAACAGCGCCAGGGTCGCCGCCACGATCCGCGGGTCGGTCGTCGCCGTCGCCTCGGCCGGGCCGAAGGCCGCCGCGCGCCCCAGCTTGTCCACCTCGACGACATAGGGCGTGATCCGCGTCTCCGCGGCCAGCCGCACGAAGGCGACCAGCACGATGCCGCAGAGGCCCAGCAGGCCGAAGGCCATCAGCTGCCAGTTGCGCTTGCCCCGAGCCAGATCGCCGAAGGCGCCGGCGAAGGCACCGCGCCCGGCAAGGATGGGGTTGTCCGCCTCGCCGCCCGCCGCCCGGCCTGCCGCCGTCCGCCGCGGCGACCAAAACCTTTTCATCATCCTCGTCGCCCCCATCCGCGGCCCCTAGTCCGCCAGCGCCTCGCGCAGGTGGAGATGCACGCTCTGGGTGAGGAAGTGGCTCACCTGCGTCGGGATCCGCCACACCAGCAGGGCGAACACGATGCTGCCGCCGAGCACGTCGAACAGCGGCTGCAGGTTGGCGCCGGCGAGCCCTGCCTGGACCAGGTTCGCCGCCCAGCTCCCGGTCAGCGACAGGCCGGTGCCGACCAGCAGGTAGAGCAGGAACAGCTTCACCCCCACCTGCACCGCGTAGACGACGTACCTGTCGGCCAGCGGCGCGCTGCCGCGAAACGCCGCCAGGCCCAGGAAGATGACGCCGCCGGTGATCACCAGGTAGGTCTCGACCAGCGTCATCACCAGCTGCGCCGCGATGCAGATGAATGCCAGCATCACGATCAGCGCCACGGCCGACACCACCATCGCCATCGCCGGCGCCAGCAACATCGCCGTCTTGTCGGCGATCGACAGCAGCGCGACGTCGATGTCGACGCCCGCCTTGATCACCCCGCTCGGCGACAGCTGCGGCGTCCGGCTCGCGGCCTGACCCGCGGCCTGGAAACCCTGGACGATCCGCGGCACCCACAGTGGAAACTCGCTCAAGAAGGCATAGAACAAGCCCAGCACCAGGATCTTGCGGATGAAGCCGAGCAGCATCTCGTCGACCGTCCGCCGGTTCACCACCCACATCAGCGCGCCGACCGCGATCTCGAGGCCGGCCAGGATGCCGAAGGTCCGCTCCGCCATCGGCACCAGCGTGCTCAGCCACGAGCTCGACGCCGCCTGGTAGCCCTGGACCAGGTCGTCGAGCACGCCCGCCCGGGCCGGCGCCGCCCCCAGCACCAGCCCCATACCCACCAGCTCCGGCCGTCCGCACCCCGCTGCTCGCCACCGCATCGCTTGCCTCTCTCTCTTTCGCCGCCGCCAGCTCCCGCCCCGCATCCTCAGAAGTACGGCCACCAACTCGGCAACGCGCCATAGCCGGGCGCCGCCGCCTGGCGGTTGCTGGCCAGCGTCCGCTGCAACCCCGCCGCGAGCGTCGCCTCGCCCTGCGCCTCGCGATCGATCTGATGACCGTAATAAACCGCCTGCAGGTTGTTGCCGGTGGCCAGCGACTGCTTGATGACGCCCAGCTCCTGCGCCGAGTACATCGCGATCGTGTTGCCCAGCTCGAGCGCCTCCTGGTGCCCCTGGATGCCGGCCATCTGCGCCTTGATGCGCTCCAGGAACAGCTGGTCGGCGATGTCGTGGCGGAACTGCTCGGACACCGTGTCGAGCCCGGTGCGCATGGTGTCGAGCGTCCGCACCGCCTGTAGCTGCCGCTGCGCCGGCCAGTTCTGCACCTCCACCCAGCCCGGGAACGCCTGCTGGAACTGGCCGTCGATGTCCTTGTAGGAGTAGGCCAGCGCCCGGCCCTGGCGCATGATGAAGTCGAGGTTCGCCAGCAGGTCGTAGACCTCGCGCCAGTTGGGATTGCCAAGCTTTCTGAGCGCCTGCAACTGGTTGTCGATCTGCCGCACCTGGTTGGCCAGCGCCTGGTACTGCTGGTAGATCTGCAGGGCGAACTGCACGTAGTGCGTGTAGTGCCAGTACTGGTTCACCAGGATGTGCGTGTAGTCGACCACCGGCACCAGCGCCGCGGCAGGGGCCGGCGCCGCCAACCCCGCCAGCACCACCAACCCCGCCAACACCGCCGCCAGCGGCAAGGTCGCGGCAGGTCCGATCGCGCTGCGCCCGTTCCGTCGCCAGTTCCATCGCCCGCTACCTCGCATGAGCCGTTCCTCCGTGGATCGCTGCATGATTTCCGGCGTGGCCTCCGGCCTGGTCTCCTGCCTGCCTTCCCGCCCGGATCGCCGCCTCGAACCGCCGGTAATCGGCGATCCAGGCGCCGAGGCCCCGCTCCTCCAGCCAGGCGGCCGGCCAGTCCGGCCCCAGCTCGCGCCGCAGCTCGTCGACCCGCTGCATGGTCTCCTGCGGCGTCATCCCCTCCGGCGCCGCCAGGAACGCCAGCGCCACCGGCCCCAGGCCCAGCTCGAACAGGCGGCTGCCGTGTGGGCTCTTCAGGTAGTAGTCGCGCTTCGGGCGGCCGGCCGCCAGCAGCTCGAGCTCGGCCTCGTTGAGCCCCAGGTCGCGGTACGGCTCCGCCGTCCCCGGGCTCGCCGCCATGGCGTTGGGCAGCAGGAACCGCGTCGGGCAGCTCTCGACCACCGCCGCCCGGTAGGGCGATTGGTGGAGGTCCGCGAGCGTCTGAGTGACCACCATGACCGCCGCGTTCCGCTTCCGCAGCGTCAGCAGCCACTGCTTGAGCTGCAAGCCGAACGACGGGTCGAGCAGCGTCCGCCACGCCTCCTCGATGACGATCAAGGTCGGCCGCCCGTCCAGCCGCCCCTCGACGCGATGGAACAGGTAGCGCAGCACCGGCGCCACCGTCTTCGGCCCCATCTCCCAGAGATGCGACATCTCGAACACCTGGTAGGCGCTGCGGTCCAGGTCGTCGCGCTCGGCGTCGAGCAGCCGCCCCAGGCTGCCGTCGCGCCGGTAGGGCGCCAGCGCGTCCTTCAATTCCAGGCTCTGCAGCTGCACGCAGAAGTTGCCCAGCGTCCGGTGCTCGCGCGCCTCGCCGGCGAGCTGCCGCAGCGCCGCCACGATCTCCGTCCTTGCCGCCGGCCCCACCACCACGCCGCCCTGCAGCGACAGCAGCAGCTCGAGCCACTCGGCGGCCGCCGCCAGCTCGCCCGCGTCGTCGACGCCGGCCAGCGGTTGGAACGCCGTCGCCTCCTCTCCCGAGCCGGCGCGGATCGCGAAGTGGCTGGCCCCCGCCGCCTGCGCCAGCACGTACCCCGAGTAGCCCAGGTCGAAGACGAACACCTGCGCTTGGCGATACCGGAAGAACTGCGCCACGCACAGGTTCACCAGCGTGCTCTTGCCCGCCCCGGTCGGCCCCGCCACCAGGCTGTGCCCGACGTCGCTGGCGTGCAGGTTCACCCGCAGCGGCGTCGCGCCGCCGGTCGCCGCCCACAGCAGCGGCGGGCTGTTCTCCGGGAAGTACGCCGAAGGATTGGTCTTGAGCCCCGGCCAGACGCTGGTCAGCGGCACCAGGTCGGCGACGTTGCGCGAGTGCAGCAGCGGCCGCCGCAGGTTGGGGGAGCCGTGGCCGGGCAGCGACCCCAGCCAGGCCTCGAGCGCGTTGACGTCTTCGACCCGCGCGGTGAAGCCGCGGTCGGCGAGCAGCTTGACGATCTCGCCCGCCGCCTGGTCCGCCTCGGCGTCCGACGGCTGCATCACCACCACCGTCGCGGTGTAGAAGCAGAACCGCACCTGCCCCGAGGCGTTTTCCCCCGCCGCCGCCGCGGCGTCCGCCGCCATCCGGCTCGCGTCCTGGTCCTGGAACAGGCGCGCGTCGGCCTCCTGCTCCGCGGTCTGCGCCTGGCGCTGCCGGGCGACGGCGCCGCGCACCAGGTCCGTCGCTCCCTGCCGCTTCATGAACCATTGCACCTGGTGCCGCCGGATCAGCCGCTCCGCGGTCGGCTGGTCGAGCGGGATCACCCGGTGGCTCAGCCGCAACGCGAACGGCAGGCTGCCCAACCGGTCCAGCATCCCGAGATAGCTCGCCGCCGGGAACCCCTGGATGGCGAGCGCCCGGATCGCCATCCCGCCGATGCGCGGCCGCCAGCCGCCGACCGCCTCCTGATCGGCGAGGAAGCTGTCCAGCTCGCTCCCCGCGACCGGCGCCGCGACCGGATGGTCGAGCCCGGTCAGGCAGGTGTGGAGCAGTGTCAGCAGCTCGTCCGAGCCCAGCCGCCGCGGCCGCAGCACCGCCGCCAGCCGCCGCTCCAGCTCGTCGGCGCTGCGCTCGAACACCGCGAGCACCTCCTCCCAGCTCGTCAGCCCGCCCGCCTCGCCCTGCACGAACACCTTGGCCAGCCGCGAGTACAGGTCCGGCGGCGGCAGCCAGCCCAGCGTCACGAAGGTGTCGGTCTCGAAGTGCGCCGCCGTCGCTTCGTAGGTCCGCCGCCGCTCCTCGTCGATCAGCGCCGTCACCGGATCGGCGAAGGCCCCTTGCGGCGCGTAGCCGGGCGCCGCGTGGCGCACCGCGTTCCAGTGCACCATCCAGCCGTTGCCAAGGGGCAGCAGCGCCTGGCTGACGTGGCTCGACAGCGCATCGAGGTCCGCGGCGGTGGCGGCGCTGGTGTCCGGCCCGCGGTAGCTCCAACCGGTCAGCAGGCTGCCGTCCTTGCCCAGCACCACGCCTTCCGCCACCAGGTAGGCCCACAGCAGCCGGTCGCAGAGCCCCGCCGGCTCGCTCCGGTGCTCGCGCAGCCGCCCCAGCAGCGCCCACGAGAGCGTTCCCAGCGTCCAGCCCAGCCCGAGAGAGAAGGTCGCCGCCATGGTCGTTGTCCGTCGAGGCCCGCTCGTCCCGCGATGCCGCTAGCCCCGCGCCGGCGGGAGCGCCGGCCGCACCGCCGCCGGCCGCGCGCGCCAGCCGCCGACGGGTGGATAGAAGTCCTGCGCGCCCAGGCTCCGCACGTAGACCTCGGCGATTGCCGCGTCGGCCCGTGTCGCCCAGGCCATCGCCGGGTGCAGCACCAGCACCAGCGCCGCGGCGACCGACAGCGTCCGCCAGTCCAGGCCGCCCATCACCACCAGCGCCGTCACCAGCGTCGCCTCGACGATCACCAGCCCGCGGTCCACGCCGCCCATCAGCACCGGCCGGTGCAGCGCCGGGTGGATCGGATGCGCCTCCGGGGCTTTCAAAACACGCATCCTTGGAAGCCCAGCGTGGTCACCAGGTTGGTGGCGCCCAGCACCAGGCCGATCGCGATGATCGCCTGCGCCACCCGCTTGAATCCTTCCTCATGCCGGGTGAATCCCCAGACGATGCCGCCCAAGGCGATCAGCAGTCCGGCGATCACCTTGCCCGTCGGCCCGGTGATGTTGTCGAGCACCGCCTGCATCGGCCCGTTCCACGGCATATCCGTGCCGCCGGTGCCGGCCAGGGCCGAAGCCGCGTCGAGCAGAGCCACGCCCACCGCCACCGCGGCCACGCGAGCGCCCCGTCCCGCTCCTGCCCTGCCGCCCGCCTCCGCGTCGATCCTGGCGCCTGCCTTCGCGTCGATCCTGGCGCCTGCCTTCGCCTGGACCCTGCCACCCGTCCTCGCCTTTTCCCGGCCGCCGGCGATCGCCTCGACCCTGCCGCCTGCGCTCGCCGCCGGCCGGCCGCCTGCGCTCGCCTGCACCTGCTTACCCGCCTTCGCTCCTGCGCTCATGGCACTGCCTCCTTGCCTTCGACGCTGCCGCCGCTCTCGACTGCCTCGAGCTCGTAGTCCCCGTTCCGGTCCAACCCCAGCACCCTGACCATCTCCCGCACCCGCCGCGGCCGGCTGCCGCCCACGATCACCGCCACCAGGTCCACCGCCTCCGCCACCAGGTGCGCCTGCGACGGCACTCCGTTGCGCTGCGCCAGCCGGTCCAGCCGTTCGAGCGCCCCCACCGCGTCCGTCGCGTGCACCGTCGCCACGCCGCCCGGGTGCCCGGTCGACCAGGCGTCGAGCAGTTGCATCGCCGCCTGGTCCCGCACCTCGCCGATCACGATCCGGTCCGGGCTGGCGCGCAGCGTCAACCGCACCAGGCCGGCGAGATCCACCTCGTCGGTGGTGCGCAGCGCCAGCCGGTCGCTTGCCGCGCATTGCAGCTCGCGGGTGTCCTCGAGCACCACCACCCGGTCGCGCGGGCAGCGCTCGGCGATCTCGCGCAGCACCGCGTTGACCAGCGTCGTCTTGCCGCTGCGCGTGCCGCCGGCGACCAGCACGTTCTGCCGCTCCTCGACCGCCCGTCCGAGCGCCGCCCGGTGCGCCGGCGCCAGGATCCCCAGCCGCACGTACTCGTCGAGGCCGAACACCCGCGTCGCCGGCTTGCGCAGCACGAACACCGGCGCCGCCGCCAGCGGCGGCACCAGCCCCTGCAGCCGCGCCTGCCGGAACAGCCCATCGTCGGGCAGCTCCGCCTGGATCTGGGGATGACGCCGCGTCAGCTCCACCCGCTGGGCGCTGGCGACGGCGTTCAGGAACGACCGGATCTGCCCTTCCGCCAGCTCCAGCGCCGTACGCACCCGTCCCGCGCTCCGCCGGTCCAGCCACACCGCTCCGTCGCCGGCGTTGACGTAGATCTCCGTCACGTCGTCGTCCCCGAGCGCCGCCACCACCCCGGCCCCCAGGTGGCGCCGCATCGCTTCGACGTGTTCCCTGCCGTCCTCGGGCATCCCCTTCGCGCTCCTTCCTCGTGGTTCCACGCCCAGCGTCGAGCGCAATCTAACTCAACGACCATGTCATGTCAAGTCCAATCAGCGTAACGACCATATACAAAACACGACGCTATCGTCCGGGCGGCACTCGGCGGGCCAATCCGCGGAGGATCTGGCGGTGCTCTGGGTCATCGACGTGCAGCAACGCGCTCTGGAGGCGTGTCATGCTCGCTCGCGCCAGCGTCAACGCGCGGGCGCGTGTGTCTGGCTACTGGACGAGGAGGCGGAGCATTGGGAAGCGCGGGACGGCCGGAGCTACGGCCGATCATCGGCGTCATCGGGTCCCACGAGCCCGACCTCGCGCCGCCGGTGAGGCGCGCCGCGATCGATGTCGGGAGCTGGATCGCGCGCGCGGGCTGCCACCTGTTGACCGGCGGCGGACCGGGAGTGATGGCCGCGGCGGCCGAGGGGTTCTGCGCGGTCGAGCGCCGCGGGCTGTCGATCGGCATCCTGCCGGCCGGGAGGCCGCCCGCTGATTATCCCAACCGTTGGGTCGAGGTGCCGATTCGCACCCACCTGGTTGGCGACGAGCCGCTCAGCCTTGACTCGCGCAACCACATCAACGTCCGGACCTGCCTGGCGCTCGTCGCGCTGCCCGGCGGGAAGGGAACGCACGCCGAGCTCGTTCTCGCGCTCGATCCGGAGCGGCCGCAGGGAACGGTGATCGCCTACCTGCCCGCGGGAGCCAGGATCGGCGGGCTGTCCGGCCACGAGGTGGCCGCCTGCGGAGCCGTCCTTGCCGAGCAGATCGACGACGTTTTCAATTTCCTGCAGGGACAGCTTGCCGCGTGGAAAGCGGCGGCGGGGCAGGCCGTCTCGACGAGCGCACCCTGATCGCCTGATTAGCATGACACCCGCGGCCGGCACCGGCGACACCCTCTTCAGCTCCGCATTACTGCCGGAGCGCCCCGCCTGACACGGAGCGGATGAGCAGTCCGGGGCCTTGGGCCAGCGGCAAGATCTCTTCGAGGACCCGGTGCTGGTTGAGGAAGTCGAAACGGGCGCGGTAGGAACTGGCGAACTGCTCTTCCTGTCTGGCGCTGAGACTGGCGCAGTCGGGTGCGTCGAGCCCCACGTCATCGTTTTTCCAGGTGTGACGCAAGGTCCCGTCCGGACTGTAGAGGAAGGCGCCCTCCTGGAAACCCGGCACGACGAGATAGGAGCCGTCCGGCAGAAAGCGCGCCGCGCCGAGTCCGAGCAGCATGCAGTTGGCGAGGCTCCATCCGATCGACCGGGACGGCGGCGGCGGGCCTGCCACATCGTAGAGGAACGGCTTCATGTCTCGCTGGGGATGGTCGCTCAGGGGACCGATCCAGGCGATCTCCCCGCGAGACGCATGCTGGTGCTCCAAGGCCCGTGGCGTCGGGTCCCCGAGGAGCAGCAGACGGTCGCCCCGAAGATCCATGGCGTAGACCGACCAGACCCGGAGCTTGGTGAATTTGTAGGTGCCGGCCTCGCTCGTCGCGCGCGGACGAAAGCCAAGGTCCGCGGTGAGAGATGAGACGGCGAGATAGTCCGGCGAAACGGCGAGGTGATCGAAATTTCGGAACGCCACACCGAGGGTTTCTCGGTCAGGGATGGGTTTGCGCCGTACCGTCAGCTTCCCGTCGAGAGTCACCTCGGCCAAGCCATGATGGCCGAGCGTCAAGAAGACCGTCTCGTCGCTGGCAAAGCGGATCGAGAACGCCGGACCCGACTCGATCGGCACCTCTTGCTCCGAGAGGATGCGGAGCGTCTGCTGCGGGCTCTCGCCGCTCGCAGGGTGGCCAACGCCCACGGCAAGCAGCGCTCCCCAGGAAAAAACGCCGAGCCAACTGAGTCCACCTCGTCGGTGGTGCGCAGCGCCAGCCGGTCCCTTGCCGCGCATCGCACGGCATTCGGTCTCGGCTCTGCGATAATCTCCCTCAGCGGCCTCGGCCGGAGCCGGCACCGGGCACCGTCTTGGCCGAATCCGGGCAGAGGAGGGAGAACGGATCATGCTGACCCTGCTCGCCGAGAAGCTTCCGGAGCTTGAGCGGCTCTGCAAGCTCCATGGCGTCAGGCGACTCGAGGTGGTGGGCTCCGCAGCGCGCGAGGTCGACTTCGATCCGGCGCGGTCGGACATCGACTTGCTCGTGGAGTTCACACCGGGGCGCCTGCCAAGGCTCAGTGCGTTTTTCGGGCTGCGCGAAGCGATCGAGAACGCCATCGGGCGGCCGGTCGATCTCTTGATGCTCGAGGCGGTGCGCAACCCGTATCTCAAAGCCAGCCTGGAACGCAACCGCCGACTGCTCTATGCAGCGTGAGCCGCATGTCCAACTGTCGAAACTGACCCCCGTGCTTGCCGCGAGGATCCCGGAATGCGGCTCGATCATCGCGTTTCGCAATCTCCTCATCCACGGCTACGCCGCCGTGGTCGACGAGATTGTTTGGCAAGTGGTCGAGGATGACCTGCCGACACCGAATGCGAAGTTGAACCAGTTGACGGTAACGAACTGCCCAGCGGCCAGCGGCCACCGCCGCACCGGCGTCGCCGTTCACCGCCGCTTCACCATTCCCGGCCCTGCCGGCGGCGCCATCGCCGCCCAGCGCGCCAGCTCGCGATCGCGGAAATAGGGCACCCGCCGGCCGCGGATCGGGGCGCAGCCCGCCACGTAGATCAGCGCCTCGCCCTCGGGCAGCCGCCTCACCTCGTCCGGCGACAGCAGCGGCCTGCCCGCCGCCGCCTCGCTCTCGCTCCTGCGGCCGCCGAGCATTCCGGGACTGCGGCTCTCGCGCCGGTATTCGACCGTCCGCCGCCCGGTCATCTCGGAGAGCAGCTTGGCGGTGGCCAGGTCGTTGGCGCCGTAGGCGATCTGCACGCCGCAATTGGCGCTGATGCTCTGGTGCCGGCCGTAGATCTGGAACAGCTGTTCGAGCGATTGGATCGACAGGAAGACCCGCACGCCGTAGCCGCGGAAAAAGCCGATGCCGCGGTGCATGAAATCGAGCCTGCCCAGCGCGGTGAATTCATCGAGCATCAACAGCACCGGCCGGCGGCCCGGCCGCAGCTCGCGGGTCAGCTGCCGCGTGATCTGGTTGAGCACGATGCGCAGCAGCGGCCGCATGCGGTCCAGGTCCGACGGCGCCACCGTCAGGTAGACCGACACCGGCGCGGCGCCGGCGATCAGGTCCTCGCCATGGAAGTCGCAGCGCGCCGTGTTGGCGCAGACCAGCGGGTCCTCGAACAGCGCCAGCTTCGACTGCGCGGTCGCCGCCACGCCGGTTGCGGTCCGGTGGTCCATGCCCTGCAGCCGGCTCGCCGCGCTGGCGACCGTCGGATGCGTCGCGCACCTCGCGCCGCTCGGATCCGTCCAGCCGCGCTGCCGCTCCGGATCGTGCGTCGCCTGCCGCATCGCCTCCCAGGTCTCGGCGGGCTTGGGCGAGCTCAGCAGGCGCAGGCAGCTCCCCAGCGAGGGCTCCTGCTCGGTGTAGACGGCGTGCAGGATCACCCCGGTCAGCAGCGCCCGCGCCGAGTCCTCGAAGAAGCGCTCGCCGCCGGTCGACTCCCTGCCCTCGGGGTTCACCAGGATGTCGGCCACGTCCTGCGCGGCGGCGACGTCCTCCTCCGAGCGCGGGATCGCCAGCAGCGGGTTGTAGGCCGCCGATCCGGTCGGGAGCGTCGGATCGAAGCGGATCGCCACCTGCTGCTGACGGTAACGGTGCCCCGCCGTCTTCGCCCACAGCTCGCCCTTGATGTCGAAGGCCAGCAGCGATCCCTGCCAGCGCAGCAGGGTCGGGATCACCAGGCAGCTCGACTTGCCGGCGCCCGAGGGCGCGTAGACCAGCGCGTGCCGATCCTTGCGGTCCACCAGCGGGCGTTTCCCCAGGCTGCCGACGACGATGCCGCCGGGGCCGCCGGCGAGCAGGCCGGCCGCCGCCACCTCCCGGGCCGACGCCCAGTGGCTCGAGCCGTGGAGGTCGCCGACGCGCCGCAGCCGGCCCAGCCTCAGCGCGCCGTAGGCGGCGGTCGCGGCCCAGCAGGCGAGGGTGCCGCCGGCGCCGATCGCCAGCGCCGTCCGCGCCAGCGCCGCCAGGCGCGGCAACTTCTCATAAGCATGGAGCCATGCGAGCAGCCGCCAC
>DATGHG010000323.1:0-8623 GCA_035308185.1 Thermoanaerobaculia bacterium
AGCGCCGCCTGCGCCGCCTGGGGAGTCGCCGGCGGGGGTAAGATGCTGTGGCGGCGGTCGGCCGGAGGCGAGGACCGCGCGCGAAGGAGGAGCCACGATGACGAGGCGGTCGGATCGTTCCCACGAACGCATCAGGGTTGGTGAGGCGCCTGCCGAGGTACGGCGGCGGCACCGGCAGGGGCTGGCGGCCACGGTGTTGGTATTGACGGTGAGCGGAACGCTTGCAGGCACCACCGGCCGGGCGACCGCCGGCGGCGCGGCCGGCTCCGGGGCCGGCGCGGCGAGCGCCGCCGGGTCCGCGACCGGGACGGCGGGCACGCCGGCCCCGTCGCCCGCCGCGAACCACACCGCCTCCGCGCCCGCACCCGTGGCCGCGGCACCCAGCCTCGCGGGCTACCGCCGGGAGATCGAGGGCTGGCGCGCCGCTCGGGACGCCTCGTTGCGAGACCCGAACGGGTGGCTGACGCTGGTGGGACTGTTCTGGCTCGATGAGGGCGACAACCGCTTTGGCAGCGACCCCAAGGGCCGCGTCGTGCTGCCGGCCGGCAAGGCGCCGGCGGTGGCCGGCATCCTGATCCGCCACGGTCAGACCGTCACCTTGCGGGCCGAGCTCGGGTCCGGCGTCGAGTGCGAGGGCAAGCCGGTGACCGAGAGGTCCCTGGAACCGGACGCCAAGGGCCAACCCGTCGTGCTGCACCTCGGCTCGCTGAGCTTCTTCGTCATCCTGCGCGGCGACCGCGTCGGGGTGCGGGTCAAGGACAGCCAGAGCCCGGCCCTCGCCGCCTTCCGCGGCCTCGCCAGCTTCCCGGTCGATCCCTCTTGGCGCGTGGTGGCCCGCTTCGAGCACCATCCGCAACCCAAGACGATCCCCATCACCAACGTCCTCGGCATGACCGACAACGAGCCCTCGCCCGGCACCGTGGTCTTCGAGCAGGGCGGCAAGACCTACTCCCTCGACGCTCTCGACAACGGCGACGGCACCCTGATGCTGGTCTTCGCCGACCCGACCAACGGCCGCGAGACCTACGGCGCCGGCCGCTTCCTCGATACCGACCCGCCCCAGGACGGCAAGGTGGTGGTCGACTTCAACAAGGCCTACAACCCGCCCTGCGCCTTCACCGCCTTCGCCACCTGTCCCCTGCCGCCTCGCCAGAACCGCCTCCCCGTCGCCGTCAACGCCGGCGAAAAGAAATACGGCGAGGGTCATCACGGTTGATATTCACTCTCGCGCCGGTAACGCTGACCAAGAGTCCGGAAGGGGAATGCCGATGACCATGAGCGCTGGCCTGTTGCCCGAGTTCGATCAGGAGATGACGAGGACCCGCAAGGTGCTCGAGCGGGTCCCGGACGACCGCTGGGGGTGGCAGCCTCACCCGAAGTCGAAGGCGATGGGGCCGCTTGCCTCGCACATCGCCGATATCCCCCGCCGCGCCGTGGACGTGATCGAGAAGGAATCCCTGGACGTCGCGCCGCAGGCCGGCGGGCCGCCGCGGACGCCGCCGGCGGCGTCGCGGCAGGAGGTCCTCGATCGCTTCGACGCCAACGTCGTGACCGCACGCACGGCGATCGCCGGCGCCACCGACGCTCAGCTGGTCCAGCCCTGGTCGCTGATCGCCGGCGGCCACACCCTTGCCAACCTGCCGCGCATCGGCGCCATCCGCACCCTGCTGATGAGCCACGTCATCCATCACCGCGCCCAGCTCGGCGTCTACCTGCGCATGAACGACATTCCGGTACCCGCTATCTACGGCCCCTCGGCCGACGAGGCCGCGGCCTAGAAACTACGGGACGACCGGATCGAACACCCAGAGGGGTCCGTCGGAGGCGACGATGGCGGTGTCGCCGCTGAGCGCGACGGCGCGGCCGAAGTCGCGCGCCGGCACGCCCGGCGGCAGGTCGAGCACCGTCCTGGCGGTCCAGGCGTCCGCCTGACGCGCGAACACCTGCACCCCCTCGGCCGTCACCACCGCCAGGCTGTCGCCGTCGAGGGACAGGGAACGGAGGTCGAGCGCCTGCACCGGCAGGGTCGCCTGCTTCGTCCAGGTCCCGTCGTCGTCCCCGACCCAGATCTCGACCCCGTCGGATGCCCCGAGCGCCAGGGTCGAGCCCGATAGCGCAACGGCGGTGAAGGAGCCGCTGCTGCCGGGAACCTCGAGCTGGGCCTCCCGAGTCCAGCCGGCGGCGCCGCGTGCGAAGACATCGACGCGGCCGGAGTAGCCGGCGACCGCGAGATCGCCGGAGATCGCGGTCAGCGTGCCGTAGGCGGCGTTCTCGTCGGTAAAGGTGCCGTCCGGCCGCCAGGCGCCGCCGCTGTGCTGGAAGGCGAAGACGGCGCCGCCGTCCGTCTCGCGCGTGGTCACCGACGGGCCGCCGACCAGGATGCGGCTCTCCGAGATCGCCACGCTCCTGCCGAATGCCGAAGTGATGCCGTCCGCCTCGCCGGTCAGGACCGCCTGCTGGCGCCAGACCCCCCGCGCCCGGTTGAAGACGTAGGCCCCGCCGTCGGGGGCGCCGACCACGATCACATGATCCGAGAGCGCCACCGAGAGGCCGAACTGGGAAGCCTGCAGCGGCGGCCCCTGGGGTGTGAGCACCGCCTCGCGGGCCCAGCCGCCGGCGGTCCGGTGGTAGACCCAGACGGTGACGGGAACCGACGGCTCGGCGAGCAGGACCGTGGCCACGACCAGCGTGTCGCCCGCGATCGCGACGTTGCGGACGCTCGTCTCCTCCGGCGCCGCGGGCAAGTGGATCGCCGCCGCCGGGAAGACCGGCCGCGGGCTCTTGGCCTGCGCCGCCGGCGACGCCGCGATCCCGAGCAGGCAGGAGAGCAGCAGGGAAAGGGAGAACGTGTGGCGGCACCACCTCTGCGAAGCGATTCTCATGTCGCACCCCGTTTCGAGCTTCGTTCCAGGCTTTTTGCCAAGAACGTCTAGGCAATAGTGAGGCGCCATACAAAGAATGTCCAGGCTTCGTGAGCTCCGAGCGGCGAGAACCGCGCGGCGCGCGGGGGCCGCAGGGCCGCGAGACGTCAGTGACGCGGGCGCTCGATGCCCAGGGCGGCGGTCTTCTGGTGCAGGTAGGTGCGCTGGATGCCGAGCAGGCGGGCGGCGGCGGCGAAGTTCCAGCCGGTGCGGCGGAGGACGTCCTCCAGGTATTCGCGCTCGCAGGCGGCCTTGAACTCGCGCAGCGGCACCGGCGGGCAGCTCTCGGCCAGGCGCACCAGGCCGGTCTCGGGCACGCGGGCGGGATGGAAGAGGTTGGAGGGCAGCTGGTCCACGGTCAGCGGATCGGCGCCGAACACCACCAGGCGCTCGCAGAGGTTCTTCAGCTCGCGCACGTTGCCGGGCCAGGTGTAGCGGGCGAGCGCGGCGAAGACGGCGTCGTCGATCCCCTGGCGCCGCACCCGGTGCTGGCGCGAGAAGTGGTCGACGAAATGGTTCACCAGCAGCGGGATATCGGCGCGGCGCTCGGCCAGCGGCGGCACCGCGATCGGCAGGTGGGCGAGGCGGAAATAGAGGTCCTGGCGAAAACGGCCCGCCGCCGCCGCCATTTCGAGGTCCTGGTGGGTGGCGGCGATCAGCCGCACGTCCACCTGCCGGTCGCGGTTCTCGCCGACCCGACGCACCCGGCCGTCCTCGAGCACCCGCAGCAGCCGGGCCTGCAGACCCAGGTCCATGTCGCCGATCTCGTCGAGGAAGAGGGTGCCGCCGTCGGCCTCCTCGAACAGTCCGGCCTTCGGGGCCCGGGCATCGGTGAAGGCGCCGCGCGCGTGCCCGAACAGCTCGCCCTCGACCAGGTGGATGGGGATCGCGGCGCAATTGATCTTGACGAAGGGGCCGTCGCGGCGCGGGCTGGCGCGATGCAGCGCGCCGGCCACCAGCTCCTTGCCGGTGCCGGTGGCGCCGGTGATCAGCACCCGGCCGGCGGTCGGCCCGACGCGGGCGATCACCTGCCGCAGCCGCTCGGCCGCCGCCGAGATGCCGAGGATCTCGGGCTCCCCGTGCAGCCGCGACTCGAGCGCCGATACCTGGCGCCGGAGGGTCGCGTTCTCCAGCGCGTTGGCGATCGAGCGCAGCAGGCGCTCGCGGCTGAACGGCTTCTCAATGAAGTCCTGCACGCCGAGGCGCAGCGCCTCCACCGCTTCGCCGACCGACGCCTCGCCGGAGATGACGATGGTGGGCGGCAGGCGCTTGCTCGGCGCCAGCTCGCGGATCAGATCGACGCCGCTCATGCGCCGCAACCGGACGTCGAGCAGCAGCAGGTCGGGCAGCGGCCGGGAGGCATCCAGCAGATAGGCGTGAGCCTCCTCGGCGCAGGCCATCGCCCGCGGCGCGAAGCCTGCCTCGCGCAGCTGCAGCAGCAGGCTGGCGCGGATCTTCTCGTCGTCTTCGACCAGCAGGATGCTGCTCACGGCGGCGCCTCCCCGGCCGCGCTTTCCCCGGCCTCGCCGCCGGGCAGCAGCAGGCGGAAGACGCTGCCCGCCGCCGAGCTGCGCAGCAGCTCGAGATCGCCGCCATGGTCGAGCAGGATCTTGCGCGAGATCGCCAGGCCGAGGCCCATGCCCTCGCCGACGCGGCGGGTGGTGACGTAGGGCTCGAACAGGCGCGGCAGCACCGCGGCCGGAATGCCAGGCCCGTCGTCGACGGCGTCGAGTGTCACCCAGCCGTCCTGCGCACCGAGCGCGAAGCGCATGGCGCCGGCGCGGCCGGGCGCCGCGGCCAGGGCCTGCGCGCCGTTGTCGCAGAGGTTGACCAGCACCTGGCGCAGCATGTCGCGGTCGAACGCCGCCACCGCCGGCGGCGGCGCGGCGGCTTCCAGGACCAGCGCCAGATTCGGCCAGGCGCCGCCGAAGTGGGCGACGAACTCCTTCAGGAATGCCGCCAGGTCGTGGTGCTCGCGGCGTGGTTGGGGCAGCCGGGCAAAGGAGGTGAAGGCGTGGGTGAAGCGCCCCAGGCGGTCGAGGTCCTGGAGGACGCTCTCGGCCAGCGCGCGCTGCTGCTCGCGGCCGCCGCCCGCGGTGCCTGCCAGCAGGCCGTGGAGGCGGGCCAGGTCGAGCCGCGCCGCGGTCAGCGGGGTGCGCATCTCGTGCGCGTGGCGGCGGGCGGCCTCCTGCCAGGCCGACAGGTTTTCGAGCGAGGCCAGCCGGCGCCGGTCACGCTCGAGCGCCGAGCTCAGGCGGGCGAGGCGCCGCAGCTGGCGGGCCCTGGACGCGAGGTAGAGCGCGCCGCCGACCAGCGCCAGGGCGCCGAAAACGGCGAGCAGGGCATCACGGTAGCGGCCGGTCACCTCGTCGCGGTTGTACTCGAGGATGCGCAGGCGCCCGAGCAGCGATTCCAGGACGCCGAAGCGCCGCCGGTAGGTGGCGGCGGCGCGCGGGTCGAGGGCGGCGAGCCGCTTCTGGTCCGCGAGCGAGGTCTCCAGCTGGCGCATCACCTCGGGGTGGACGCCGAAGGTGAACCAGGCGCCGGAGAGCTGCCGGGCGCACACCTCGAACAGCAGACCCGCCGCGATCAGCAGCGCCGCCAGCACCGCCACCGTGCCGCGCAGGCTCATGGCGGTCGCTCCCTGCCGCCGGCGGCACCGGCGCCGCCGCCGGCGCGAGCTTCGCCGGTCCACTCGAAGCTGATCACGCTGCGGCGTTTGATGGAGGTGGCGACCAGCAGCTCCAGCATGCCGGCGGCCGGCGCGCCGGCGACGGCGGCCGGCGGCGGCGCGCCGCCCGCCGCGGTGCGTTCGGCGCTCTCCCGCTGCTCGGCCAGCGACTGCGACAGCCAGGTCTGGGTTTCGCTCTGTTCGGCGCTCGAGAACGGAATGACGTCGAGCGCCAGCTCGACGCGCCAGGCACCGGCGGGATGGGTTTCGCCGGTTGCCAGCAGCGGCAACTTGAGGCCGCGCCACCAGGCGACCAGCCGGTCGAGCGCCGGGAGAGTCTCGTGGCGCCGCCGGCCGTCGCCGCCGGGCGCCGACACCAGGAACACCTCGTCCCACAGCTCGTAGCGGATCTCGACCATGGCGCCGCCCTCGCGGCGGCGCCCCTTGCCGTCGGTGGCGGTGGCGTGCAGCACCAGGCTGGTGGTCAGGCCGCTGGTGAGCCGCGGCCGCACCTCGGCGCTCGTGAGCACGTCCGGCAACGCGGAGACCACCAGCACCTGGTCGGCGCCGATCGCGAAGGCAGGGTGCTCGACCGGCGCCGGGCGCCCCCAGGCCGGTTGGGCGCCAGCCGCGGCGACGCCGGCAGCGGCCAGAAACGTCAGGAAGCGAAGCCGATGCGCCAGGGCGGTCATTGGACGAGGGGTCCGAGGTAGGCGAAGTTGAACCTCAGGATGGCCCATTGGTCGCGAAACACTACGCCGGCGCCCAGGCTGACCTGACGCACCGTGCCGATGGGGGCGAATTCCAGGCTGCCGGAGCCGCCGATGGCGGAGCTGGCGATGGAATAACCGGCGCTGGCTTCCAGGCGGAGGTCGCCGAAGCGCCGCGTCGCCGCGGCGTCCCAGAGACTAGCGGTGTAGATCAGGGTGACGCTGCCCTGCTTGCCGGTCAGGGCGAACGGCAAGAAAAGGTTGTCGAGGAACTCGACTTCGGTGTCGCGCCCGGCCGCGGCGCTCGCCGAAAGACCGATGGACTGGCGGCGGGTGATCGGCCAGTAGTCGGTCGCGAGCAGCGACAGCGTTGCCTCGTAGCCGTGGAAGCGGAAGGTCCCGGCCCCGCCGGCGAACTCGATCGTGGTCTGGGCGTAGTCGCCAAATACCGCGGCTTCGACGTCCGCACCGCTGGTCGGGATGATCGGATCGTCGGTCGTGCGATAGACCAGGGCAAGGTTGGTGCTCCAGCTGTCGCTCCGGGTCGATCCCGGACCCTCCTCGAGGGTCCATCCTGGGGATGCGATCACCATCACGTTGCCGGACAGCGGGACCGCCACCGAACCGTCGACCGAGAGGGTCCGCCCGAACGACGATTGCGGCACGGCGGCAGCGACCAGGCTGGCGTAGCTGTTGCCCCCGAACACGCCGTATTGCGTGTAGCCGAGCTGCCATGACCGGCTCTGCGCGGTGCCGTTGGAGAACGAGGCGAAGGCGAAGCCGGCGGCGCCGACGAACTGGCGGACGGCGAGCGTGGCGGAGTCTCCCCAGGTCAGCTTGCCGAACGGGGCCTGATGGACGGCGGTCACCGCATTGTCCAGGAACAGCGGCCGCGTCTCCTCGACCGTCAGCACCAGCTGGTAGCGGCCGCGCTCGCTCCCCTTGCGCAGCGCCACCTCGGCCTCGACCACGAACGGCAGGCGCTTGACGCGAAAGACCGCCTCCTGCAGCTCGCGCTCGGTGTAGCTATGCCCGGTCTTCAGGTAGGACTGCGAGATGACGATGGTCCGCGTGGCCTGCCGCCGCACCCCCTCGACCGAGATGGTCTCGATCAGGAACCGCGGCTCGACTCCGGCCGGCGCCGGCGCGGATGCCGGTGATGGTGCCCCTTGGGCCGCGGCGCCGGCGGCCGCCGCGGCCGGCCGCGGCAAGCCGAGCACGCAGCCGAGCACGCAGCCGAGCGTGCCGCCGAGCGCAAGCGCCCGGCGCGCACCGCGCGTCCTGCAGAGGATTGGCGAGAGCATGACGATCCTGTCCATGGGCACCTCCTGGTCCGATCGTGGTCGGATCCACGACGTCAGGCCGCCAGAGGCAATCCGGCTGCCAGCCGCTCCGGCGCCCCGCGGCACTGCGCCGGACCAGCCTCAAGCCATTGACACCCATTGGTTTACCTCACCGCTGGCATTCTTGCCTCGAGACCTTGCCGGTGCCCCTTGAAAGAGAGCATACGCATACTTCTGTATGAAGATTCATACAGTCGGAACCAGCTCTGCCGGCCTGTGATGCAGAGATACAAGTTTGCAATCCAATTGTCTCAAGCATGTGTTGCAAGGTCAAATTAGTAGTATCATGGCGCTAATTCAGCGTGTTCTTTCCAGGAGGCGAAGCCATGAAGCAGATTCTGCTTTGCACGCTCCTACTCGGGTTGCTGCCGTGGCCGGCGCCGGCCACGGGCGGGCCGGCGGCTGCCGCCGACAGCCGCCAGGGGTTCTCGGAGAGCACCGACGTGACGGCGGTCGAGATCCCGGTGCAGGTGGTGCGGGACGGCGAGCCGGTGCGCGGGCTCACCGCCGCCGATTTCGAGCTCTACGAAGGCCGCCGGCAGCAGACCCTCACCGGCTTCGACGTGGTGGATCTCGGGGCGTCCGACAGCCAGCGGCTCTCGGCGTCGATCCCCGCCGCCGGCAGACGGCACTTCCTGCTGGTCTTCGACCTCTCCAACTCCCACCCCAAGTACGTGATGAAAGCCCGCGAAGCGGTGACCGGGTCGCTGATCAAGACGCTGCTGCCCTCGGATCTGGTGGCGCTGGCCACTTATGGCGGCAACTCGGGGATGAAGCTGGTGCTCGGGTTCACCTCGGACCGGCGCCAGATCCTCAAGGCCATCGATACCCTGGGCTATACCGACATGAGCGACCACAGCCAGCAGAGCGCCATGCTGGGGACCGTCGATGCGCTGGCCAACGCCGGGGCGACCCAGTCGATGAGCGCGCCCGGACCTCCCGAGCCGATCGATCCCAACGAAAATGCCATCGCGCGCC
>DATGHG010000324.1:0-2131 GCA_035308185.1 Thermoanaerobaculia bacterium
CACGATGTCGACCATGCGGTCGCGCCCGTCGGTCTCGAGCACCGGCGTGATCAGGGTGATCACGTTGTCGCGGATGCTGCGGATGAAGGGCGTGTCCTCGACCACCAGGCGGTAGGCGAGTTCCATCAGCATCTCGGGCGAGCCGGTTTCGGGCGAGTGCATGGCGCCGGTGATGTAGTACATCGGCTTGCCGGTGCGGATCAGCTGCGCCGCGGCCTCCTCGGAAAGCTGGCGCGGATCGGCCAGCCGGCGGGTGATCTCCTTGTAGGAGTCGAGGCGGCGGATCGTCTCTTCGTCGGCGATCGCCACCAGGATCATCTCGCGGCCCTCCTCGGACTTGCCGATCGAGAACACCTTGAGCCGTGGCGACGCCGCCTCCAGGGCGCGCATGTAGCGATGGACGTCCTCGGCGTAGGTGAGGTGGTCCGGCGCGCCGGCGATGTAGCCGTTGAACTTCTCCGGCGTCGGCACCCGGTCCGAGGCCGGCAGGTGATCCACCAGGTCGGTCATGAACTCGGGCCCGGTGGTGGCGGCACGGATCTGCCGCGAGTATCCCTGGTCCCATTCGGGGTGCTTCTCGATCGGCTCGGCGGCGGGCGCCGCCGGCGAGGCGGCGGGTGACGTAGCGGGCGGGGCGGCAGCCGCCGCGGCGGGGGCAAGCTGGACGACAGCCAGGATGGGCGTCAGCAACAGCGCCAGGGTCTGCACACGGGTCGGTCGCATGGTCACCTCGGCAAGGGTCGGGAGTCGAGGTTGCGAAATCTACCACCGTGGTGCGCACACCGCCGCCGGCAAGGCGGCCCCGCCGAACGTTCAGGCGGGCGAGTGGAAGAACTGCACGAATCGCGGCGAGAAGAGCTTGGGGTCGGGACTCAGGAAGGGGGCCAGGCGACGGCAGGTGCGGGCGTTCTCGCCTGCCTGTCGGCGCAGATGGGGGTCCTTTTCGCCACCCTGAAGGTAGAGAGAGTAGCGGGCGGCCGCGAGCAGCAGGGAAGCGGTGACGGCGGCGCGGCGCTCGGCGAAAGTGACGCCAGCGAGCGTGCGCACCACCTCCTCGTAGTCGGCGCGGAACAGGGCGCGGGCCGCGGCGCGCAGCTCGAACGGTGGGCTGGGCGGCCTGGACTCGGCGGCCCGGCGCGGGATCTCCCGGGCAAGGCGCTGAGCCGGTGCATGGTCGCGGCTCGCCGCCTCGACGCGGGCGGCTTCCTGCTCCCGCCGCGGCTTGTCGGCGCTCGCCTGCTCGGCGGCGAGCCTCTCCGCGGCCTTCTCGGTGGCCGCCTTTTCCGCGGCCTTCTCGGTAGCCGCCTTTAGGGCGGTCTTCTCGGTAGCCGCCTTTGGGGCGGCGTTCTCCTGCGCTCGCCGGAGCTCGACGCGGTGTATCTCGTTACGGATCAGAAGGTCGCGGACCGCCTGGCGCGCGCGCAGCTGGTCCAAGCGTCCGGCGAGGGCCTCCAGGTCCTGGCGGGCGCCGGTGGCGAGTCGAAAGGCTTCCTCGAGATCTCGCACCTGGCCGAGGTTCTTGCCGCGCTCGATCCGGCCGCAGGCGGTGGTGATCGCCAAGACCGCGGTCGCCTCGATCCCCTCGCCCGCCTCCTCCTTCCATGCTTCCGCGTACCTCGGATCGCCTCGCCGGCGAGCGATCTGAGCACTGGCCTCGGCTGCTTTCTTGACGGCGCCCTCGGCCTCCCGCAAGGACCGAACGAGCGCGCCGGCGGTCTGCGAGTCGGCGACGGCGGGAGTCCCGGCGATGGCCAGGACCAGGCAGAGCATCGCCGGCCCGCGACGAGATGCGCTCAGGCCCCAGCCGCACAGGGTCATCTCACCAACCCATACCCTTGAAGAACTCGTCGGCGTCGACCGCTCTGAACTCCGCGACGGTGCGCGCCGGCCGGGTCTCACCGCCGGCGGGCACCTCGGCGACGATCACGGCTGGCTGCGGGAAGCCCGGGTTGCTGAGCCGGATGGTGTAGCGGCCGGGAGCCAGAGACAAAACGATCGGCGTATAGGCCGCATTTGGGATCGGCTGGGTCCTGCCCTGTGCGTCGCGGATCTCCACCACCTCGCCCCACGGCAGCGCATCGACGATCAAAGCGCTGCCCTGCGGCGGTGCCACGGGAGGCCCGGCCCGGCC
>DATGHG010000325.1:0-12036 GCA_035308185.1 Thermoanaerobaculia bacterium
CACGCGGTCGATGAAGCGGCTGTAGCCCTCGAAGCCGATGACGCGGGTGCGGTCCCGAATCGCCACCCAGAGCGCCTGGTCGGTGGTGCTCTCGAGGTCGGGTTGGCGCAAGGTGACGCGCATGTCGCCGGTCACCCGCTGCGGCGGGACCCGGTAGCCTTCGGACAGCTCCGCTGCCGCGTCATCCAGCGGTCCCGGGTCTCCCGGCGACGATTCCTCGGGCCCGCCGGCGCCGATCGCCTCGTCCTGCACTTCGCCGACCGGCTCCACCTGGTTTTCCGGCTGGTCCGATCCACGCTTGTATCTGGCCATTGTCGATCTCCTTTGGGTCGAGCTCGGTTCAGGCGGCGAGCGCCTTGGGCGTCTGCGCCGCGGTATGGAGGTCCCCCAGCGCCCGGCGGAGGGCCCAGTGCCGCAGCAGCTCCGCCACCATCGCGCTTTCCTGCTCGGGGGTCAGCTTGCGGTCCTGCCTGGCCTGGCCGAGCACGGCGAAGACCAGGGTCGGAGCCGCCCGGCGCAGGTGGGCCGGCTCGCGGCGCCAGGCCGCGAAGAGGGACCGCAGGCGCTGGGGCTGGCGCGCGGCGATCGGGAAGACCTGGTGCAGCGCCGCGCCCCGCAGTGCCCGTGGCCGGTGATGGACCAGCAGCCGAACCAGCTCCGGCATCGTCGCCTCGAGGGCGGCGATGACGCGCAGCCGGCCGCGGTCCAGCTCCGTCCGGGGATAGAAGGATTCCCAGAGCTCGTCGACGAGCTGCCATTGCGGATCGGGGAAGAGGAGGTTCCCCAGCGCCGCCGACAGCTTGACCCGCATCCAGGGAAGGGGATGGGGATCGTCGGTCTGCATGCGGAAGACGAAAGCCCGCGGCAGGCTGACCACCTGGATCAGGCCCAGGGTGGCGGCGATGCCCAGCTTCGCCACCGCCCAGAGGTCGGCGACGATCTCCGAGATCCACCGCTCCCAGAGCCGCCACGCGAACCGCTCCTCGTCGCGCGCCCACCGCCCGCGCGCCTGCAGGGTGAGTCGCAGCGACTCGACCAGCCCGATCAGCGCCGCCCCCTGATGGCCCACCTCGTGGACCAGCGAGGAGGCGATGCCGCTCCCCACCATGCGTTCGCGCGGCAGGCGGAGGATCGCCACCGGCGTCATGCCGCCGCCGGGCAGCCGGGTGCGGGCGCGGCGGATGGCGGCCCCGTGGCTGCGGTCCAGATAGGTGATGACCGGCGGCGCCGCGAAGTAGCCGCCGGGAAGCTCGAGCGCCTCCGCCGCCGCGACGTCGAGGCCGGCGAGCCAGACGCCGTTGTCGACCTCGGCGCGTTGCGTCAGCGCATCCGAGAAGGTGTGGAACTGGGCGAGCACCGCGTCGAAGCGCAGCTTCAGGAAGGCGAAGCGGCGCTGTGCCTCGGCGGCGGTGGACCCTCGCCCTTCGGTTTCCTGCAGCCAGCGGATGTAGCCGCGCACCCGCGCCTGCAGCTCCTGCCGTCCATGGATCAGGTAGTGCTCGACCGCCAGCACCGCTTCCGGGGCGGCGCTGGCGGCGGCCACCATGGGCATGATCACGGCAAAGGGCCGCACCCGGGCGAGCCGCGTCAGCAGGGAGCGGGCTTCCAGGGCCATGCCTTCGGCGACGTAGGGTGACAGTGCCATGGCCCTAGACTCCGAGCAGGATGAGCTTGCGGCCGCGGCGCACCCAGCGGCCCGTCTGCCGGTGGGCGTGGTGGGCCTCAGGGTCGCCCCCTGCCGGGCCTGCGGCCGGGATCTCGGCCGCCTTCTTCGCCAACGCCGCGCCGAGGCGCACGCAGCGCCGGGCGCCGTCGAGCTCGAGCTCGAGCTCCTCGCCGCCATCGGGGTCGTCGGCGGTGTCGGCGTCGGCGTCGGCGGCGTCGACGACCGCGCGGACCGGCAGTGCCGGCGGCACCACGCCACGGCCGCGATAGCCGTAGAACCGTCCGGGTTGCGTCGCGAACCGCTTGAAGTGCCGGCGCAGGTGCCTCCGGCGGCGGTGCCCGCGCCCACCGCAGCGCGGATAGGGGACCTCGGCCTCAAAATTCTCCATGAACTGCTCGAGCTCCGCCTCGTTGGTGACGGTGAGCAGCTCGCCCGCCAGCGCCATCTCGGCCTCTGCGGAAAGGGGCGTGGCTCCGCGGCCGTTGCTCGGGCTGCCAAAGATCTCGGGTGACAGCTCGTATTCGCCGGCGCCGTATTCGGCCTCCGGCTCCAGGGTCTGCAGCGTGCGATCGAGGTCGTGCATCGTCGTCTCCTCTCTGCGGATCGTTCTTGGTCGAGGTTCCCAGCCAGGGCGTTTTACAAGCCGAGCACGACGATCTGGTTGCCGCGACGGACCCAGCGCCCCTGCTGCGCGCGGCCGGGATGCCCGACGGGGTCGGCGTGGGGTCCGTCGTGGGTCCCGGGCGCCGCGCCGATGCCGTTGCGCAGCAGTCCAGGCGCGTGACGCGCGGCGGCGGCGGCGAGAGCGGCCCGCGCCACCTGCTGCGCCGGCGCGCCGGGGGGAGCCTGGGCTGCCTGCTGCGCCGCATCCGCCGCCAGCCGGACCACGCGCTGCGCCACCTCGAGCTCACGGTCCTCGCCGCTCAGGCCCTCGAGCTCCAGGCCCAAAAGGTTGCTGGCGGCGCTGCCGAGCTTGCTGCCGAGAGCCGAGCCGGCAGGCCCGCCGACGAACGTGCCCAGGGCGCCGCCGACGATCGGCAGAGCCGTCTTGGCCACCTTCTTCAGGATGGGGCCCAGAGCCTTGCCGACGGGGGATTGCATCACCTTGCCGGCCACCTGCCCGACCTTCTTGAAGATGTCGCCGAGGAACTGCTCCAGCTCCTGATCGTGCGAGATCGTCAACAGCTCGGTGGCCAGCTCGAGCTCCTGCTCCTCGCTGAACGGCCGGCCCGGGCCGGCGCCTTGCCGGGCGCCGAAACCGTAGCCGTAGCCACCTTCCAGCTCTCCGGCCTCCATCTCGCCCGGGTATTCGTTCTCGAAAGATCCTTCGCTCCATCCGCTCATCGCTCACTCCTTTCGGCCGTATCGGCCGCGGTTCGGAAGCCTGCGTTGGAGAGGCCAAAGGGCAAGGGCCGTGCCAGGCAAAAAACCTTGCAAAACCGCGTTCCGGAGAGAAGGCAGCTTCGTTTTGCGGGCGCGGCGGGGCTGGCAGGCGAAGCTGGCTTCGTGCCGGTCGGATACGATGTCCACCCACGGACCGGGAGCCGGAGGCGGCGATGGATCAGGCGATCGATCAGGCAATGGATCGGGCGATGGATCGGGCGATGGATCAGGCGCGGGCGTCTAGGCCGATTCGCACGGCCCTGGCCGGCGCCGCGCTGATCCTCGCCACCGTCTCCTGCGGCGCGCCGCCGCCGCAGCGACTTCCTGCCGGTGCGGCTCCCGCCCGAGGTCGAACCGGCGAGGCTGCCGCGCCGGCCTCCGGCGCCCAGGCAGCGAACGCCGTCCCCGCTCGCGCGGCCAACCGCCTGATCCGCGAGTCGAGCCCCTACCTCCTGCTGCATGCCCATGATCCGGTCGATTGGTACCCATGGGGCGACGAGGCGATCGAGAAGGCGCGGCGCGAGAGCAAGCCGATCTTCCTGTCGGTAGGTTATTCGACCTGCTACTGGTGCCACGTCATGGAGCGTGAGGTCTTTTCCAAACCGGCGATCGCGGCGCTGATGAATCAGTGGTTCGTCAGCATCAAGGTGGACCGCGAGGAGCGCCCCGACCTCGACGCGATCTACATCGCGGCAACGGAGCTGATGAGCGGCAGCGCCGGCTGGCCCAACTCGCTCTTCCTCACCCCCGATCTCGAGCCCTTCTTCTCCGGCACCTACTTCCCGCCGGAGGACCGCGACGGCCAGCCCGGCTTCCCGAGCGTCCTGCGGCAGCTCCACACCGCATGGGAGACCAGGCGCCCGGAACTGCTGGCGCAGGCGCGGCAGACTGCCGCGGCCCTGCGCCAGGAGATCGCCCGGCGCCAGGAGCCGGCGGCGGCGGTGCCGCCGGCCGCGGCGGTGGCAGCGACGGTCGCCAAGGTCGCGGCCGGGTTCGATTCTCGATATGGCGGCTTCGAGAGCCCGCCCAAGTTCCCGTCGCCGGGCACCCTCTCCTTCCTCTGGGAGGCGGGCGACGCCGGCGCGCGCCGCATGGTCGTCGAGACCCTCCGCCACATGGGCGAAGGCGCCATCTACGACCAGCTCGGCGGCGGCTACCACCGCTATGCCCGCGACGCCGCCTGGCGCATCCCGCACTTCGAGAAGATGCTCTACGACAACGCCCTGCTGGGCGAGCTGCTGGCGGTGGTGGCGCGGCAGACCGGCGACGGCGAGCTGGCGCGCCTGGCGCGGGGCACCCTCGACTTCGTGCTGGACCAGATGACCCTGCCCGGCGGCGCCTTCAAGTCGGCCATCGACGCCGAGACCGGCGGCGTCGAGGGGGCCTGTTACCTATGGACGAGCGAGGAGGCGCGCGCCGTGCTGGGCCAGGACGGCTACCAGCTGGTCGCACCCATCCTTGGCCTCACGGAGCCGCCGAATTTCCCGGGCGGCCGGACGACCCTCTACCTCACCCGCCCGCTCGCCGAGCACGCGCGCCGCCTCGGCATCTCACCGGCCGAGCTGCGCCGGCGCCTGGCGCCCCAGCTCGACCAGCTGCGCCGCGCCCGCGCCCGGCGCCCGCTGCCGCTGATCGACGACAAGGCGCTCGCCGACTGGAACGGCATGGCGATCGCGGCCCTGGCCACGGGCGGCGAGCAACTCGGCGAGCCGCGCTACACCGCCGCGGCCGTCAAGGCGGCGCGCTTCGTCCTCGCCCGGCTGCGAGGCTCGGCCCTGCCACAGGGTCCCGGCCCAGCCGCGGCCACCTCGGTCCTCCTGCACGCCTGGCGCAACGGCGAGGCGAAGATCCCGGCCTTCCTCGACGACTACGCCTTCCTCATCCGCGGCCTCCTGGCCCTCCAGGAAGCCACCGGCGACCCAGGCTGGCGGCGAGAGGCGACACGGCTCGCCGACGAGATGCAGAGCCGGTTGGCCGACCCGCGAGGCGGCTATTTCAATGGCGCCGTCAGCGGCGCCCTCAATGGCGCCGTCAACGGCGCTGTCAACGGCGCCCAAGGCGCCCTCAACGGCGCCGCGCGACCGCACCTCCTCTTCCAGAGCCGGACCGCGACCGACGGCGCCATCCCCTCCGGCAACGCCGTCGCGGTGCTCGACCTGCTGCGGCTGGGCCGCCGCGCCCAGGCCGAGGCCTCGCTGCGAGCCTTCGCCCGCGATCTGGATGCCCCGTCCGAAGCCACGGCCACGCTAGCCGACGCGGTCTTCGTGTTCCACGGCGGCCGTGCCGAGCCGCCAGGGACGGCGGCGGCGCCGGCCGGCGTGGCGCTGGCCAAGGAGGTGGTGAAAGCAACCGTGAGCGTCCAGCCGGCAAGCGCCGGAGGCTGGCGGCCGTTCGTCCTCGACCTGGACATCCGCGGCGGCTGGCACGTCAACGCCAATCCGGCCTCGCTCGATTACCTCATCCCCACCCGCGTCGAAGGCGCCCTGCGCCGCGTCAGCTATCCTCCGGGCCAGCGGCTGCGCTTCCCGTTCGCGCCCGACGAGATCGCCGTCTACACCGGCAGGGCCACGATCCGTGGCGAGATCGCACCGGCCGGAAGGGCTCTGCAACTCACCTATCAGCCCTGCGACGACCGGCGCTGCCTGCCGCCCGTCCATGCCACCGTGCCGCTGCCCTGACGGCGCAGGCCGCGACCGCACCGGGCGCGCGTCGCCCACCGGCCATCGGCGAATGCTGCTGGATCAATCCTTGGGGCGAAGCGCGTCCTCCTGCAGCCAGCTGAGCCCCGCCTCGGGCTGGCGCCGATCGTAGGTGAGGCGCCAGTTCTTCTTGGGCGGATCGTCGATGTCGGTTTCGACGTCGATCTGCAGCACGCCGCCGGTCCAGCGCAGATCCTTCGCCGAGAAGCCCTCTTCCGTGCCTGCGCCTCCTTCTCCGCCTTCGATCAGCGCCCACCGCCCCACGTCGCAGCTATCGAAAAGGATCGCCTGCTTGCCGGCCAGCGCCAGGTCCCGGGTCAGCTTCAACCAGATGAGCGTGGATTCTCCCCGGCTCGCTCCGCACGCCCCTTGGATATTGCAATTGGCAGCTGCCTGGGCGAGCAGGACCAAGTAGTCGAAGGGCGGGCTCGCGGTTTCGTCCACCACCTCGATGGACACCGCCGCCTGCCATCGCTGCTTTTCCATCGGGTCGTACATCTCGCCCTTGCAACCCGCGAAGTCCGGGCCGAGGTCCAGCCGCAGCGCCGCCTTGCCGCGCTTGATCCGGATCCGGCCACGGCCAAGGTGCTCGACGGTCAGCGCGCTCGTGCCAGGTCCGGGCGCACCAGGACCGCGAGGAGCTTGCGCGGAGGCGCGGCCTGCGGCAAGGACCAGGAGACCCAGCAGCAGCAGCGGCGCGCCGCGAAGGCTGCCGGCGGTCGAACGTTGACAGCTTGCGGTGATCATGATCCCTCCACCAGGAGGTGCGCACCGCGGCGCCGGATCGGGACAGGCCGCGGTCACGGCCAGCGGTGTCCTCGCGCCCGGCGGCGCTGCGCATGGCTAAGTACCGGGAGGAACTTTCCGCGGCCCCCCGGGTCTAAGCTCTCACCATGCGAATCCCGCCCATCGGACGCCTCGTCGCCCTCGGCTGCTCCCTGGCGCTCGCCGGCCTCGCGGCCGGCATTGGCGCCGCTCCCTCCGCCGCCGCCCCTCCGGCCACCGCCGCCCCGCCACCCGCGCCAGCTCCCGCGTCGCCGGCTGCGCCGGGCACGGCCGCGGGCAAGGCGGCGCCCGTGCCGCCCCCCGGCGACCCGTGGGCCACCGTCGACCGGTTGATCGACGAGCAGAAGCTCGAACAGGCGGCAGCCCGCATCGAGGCTCTCCGCGCCGCCGCCGAACGGCGCGGCGACGACGCCGGCTGGGCGCGCGCGCTGGTCCGCGCGGCGGAGGTGCGGGGCGCCCTGGGCGGCTTCGAGACCGCGGTGCGGCAATTGCGGGAGGCGCGCTGGCCGTCCGCGCCGCTGGCGCACACCGAGCTCGAGCTCTACTACGCGCACGCGCTCAGGGCCTACGCCGCGGCCCACTCGTGGGAGATCGGTCACCGCGAGCGCGTGGTGACCGACGGCAAGCTGGACCTGGCGCACTGGACCCGCGAGCAGATCGTCGCCGCCGCCACCGCCTCGTTCCGCGCCGCCTGGAGCAACCGGGAGGCGCTGGGCGCGCGCCCGGTCGTCGCGCTCGCCGACATCCTGCAGCCCAACAACTATCCGCCGGCGGTGCGCGGCACGCTGCGCGATGCGATGGCCTACCTGTACGTCGATTTCCTGGCCGACACCTCGCTGTGGACGCCCGACGAGACCAACGACGTCTACCGGCTGGACCTCCCCCGCCTGCTGGCGATGGATCGGCCGGCCCCGGCCGGGCCGGCCCCGGCTGCCCACTCCGCCCCCGCCGCCGCCCGGGTCCATCCGCTCGCTCAGCTCGTTGAAGTGCTCGCCGACCTCGAGGCCTGGCACGCGGCGGCCGGCCGCCGCGCCGCGGCGCTCGAAGCGCGCCTCGAGCGCGTCCGGCGCCTCCACGCCGCGTTCTTGACGCCGGCGGACCGGGAGCGCATCCGCGCCTCCCTCGCGGCGCGGCTGGCCAGGGAGCGGGACATCTCCTGGTGGGCGGAAGGCCAGGCGGTGCTGGCCGACATGGTCCGGCAGGCGGACCATCCCCAGGCGCTGGCCGACGCGCACGCCGCGGCCCTCGCCGGCGAGCGCGCCTATCCCGGCAGCCACGGCGCCCGGGACTGCCACCGGATCGTGGTCGAGATCGAGCTGCCCGAGTTCCGGGTCGAGGCGATGGCCAGCGACGCTCCCGGCCGGCGCTCCATCGCCATCAACCACCAGAACCTGCAACGGCTCTACCTGCGGGCCTACGCCGTCGACGTCGCGCGGCGCCTCGAACGCGGCGCCAACGATCCGTTCCCCGACCAGGACCAGGAGCGCGCGCTGCTCGCCGCCGGGAGGCCCGCGGCCAGCTGGACCGTGGAGCTGCCGCCGACCCCCGACTTCCGCCAGCACCGGACCTACTCGGTGCCGCCGATCGCCGCGCCGGGCGCCTACGTGGTGCTGGCGTCGGCGCGCGCATCCTTCGCCGAGGCCCGCAACCAGGTGGTGGCCGTCCCCATGGTGCTCGGCGACCTGGTCCTCCTCGCGGACCCCGAAACGGGGAGACCGACGCGCCTGCGCGTCCTCTCCGGCGCCGCCGGGGAACCCGTGCCGGGGGTCGCGATCCGCGTCTTCCGGCGCAACTGGCGAGAGGGGTCGGGCCTGGCGGCGACGCTCACCACCGATGCCGCCGGCGTGGCGCAGTTCGCGCCGCCGCGCGACGAGACCACCGGCTGGCGGAGCTATCTCGCGCTCGCCCGGCGCGGCTCCGATCTCGCGTTCCTCGAGCTCGGCCAGCCCGCCGAGGCGCCGCCGAGCCGCCCCGCCGCGCTCTTCTTCACCGACCGGAGCATCTACCGGCCGGGACAGACGGTGCGCTGGAAGGTGCTGGCCTACGGCGGCGACCGCGCGGCGGGGCGCCTCGCCCTCGAGCCCCACCGCAGCCTCACCGTCAAACTGGTCGATCCCAACCGCCAGCAGGTGGCGTCGACGACGGCTGCCACCAACGACTTCGGCACCGCCTCCGGCGAGTTCGTCATCCCCGCCGGCCGGCCGCTCGGCGCCTGGTATCTCGAGGGCAGCCTGCCCGGGGCGGCGTCGATCCAGGTCGAGGAATACAAGCGCCCGACCTTCGAGGTCCAGCTGCAGCAGCCGGCCGCGGCGCTGCGCCTCAACCGGCCGGCGACCTTTCGCGGCGAAGCGCGTTACTACTTCGGCCTGCCGGTCGGGAGCGGCACGGTGCGCTGGCGCGTCACCCGCGCGCCGGTCTTCCCGGCATGGTGGTGGTGGGAGTGGCCCGCGCCCAGCGGCGTGCAGCGCGGCGAACAGCTCGTCGCCACCGGGACGGCCGCGCTCGGCGCCGACGGCGGCTTCACCGCGGGCTTCACTCCCGAGGGCGACGAGCGTCTCGGCAAGGAGGTGACGTTCGCCTATCGACTGCACGCCGAGGTGACCGACGAGGGCGGCGAGACCGGCACCGCCGACCGCTCCTTCCGGCTCGGCCTGGTCGCCGTCGAAGCCGCGATCGAGAGCGAGCAGGAGTTCCTCGATCCGGACACCGCCGCGCAGATGACGGTCCTGCGCCGCGACCTCGACGGTGGGCCGCGGCCGGGAGCCGGCGCCTGGCGCCTGCTGCGCCTGAGCCAGCCGGAGCAACCCAGGCTGCCGGCGGAGGAGCCCACCGCGGCGCCCGGCCTTCCCGGCGAGCCGGCGGCGGTCCGCACCCCCGGCGACGAGCTCACCCCGCGCTGGCAGCGCGGCGAGCCGCCCGCCGCCACCCTGCGACGGTTCGCCGACGGCGCCGAGGTGGCGCGCGGCGACCTCGCGCACGACGCCCAGGGGCGTGCCACGGTGAAGCTGCCGCCGCTGGCTCCGGGCGCCTACCGCCTGCGCTACGACACCCGCGACGACTTCGGCGGCACGGCGACGGCGCAGCACGAGTTCCTGGTCGCCGGCGAGGTGCCGCTGGCGGCCGCCGCCTGGCTCGAGGTCCAGCGGCCGAGCGCGCACGTCGGCGAGACGGTCGCCGTCCTGGTTCACTCGGGTTTCCCGGGACAACAGCTCGAGCTCGAGATCCGGCGCGGCCAGAACCTCGAGCGGCGCAGCTTCACCGCCCTTGCCGCGCCGCTCCGCGTCGCGCTGCCGATCGGCGAAGCGGACCGCGGCGGCATCTCGCTGCGCCTGGTCGCGGTGCGCGATCACCAGCTGCTGCAACAGGATGCCGCGGTCGCCGTGCCCTGGGACGACCGCGAGCTGAAGATCGAGTACCAGACCTTCCGGGACCTGCTGCGCCCGGGAGCCAGGGAGACCTGGCGGCTCAAGGTGACCGCCAACGGCGCCGGCGGCGCCGTGCCGGCGGTCGCCGAGCTGCTCGCCTACATGTATGACCGGAGCCTGGACGCCTATGCGCCGCACCGTCCGCCGCGGCCCATCGACTTGTTCCCGCGCACCGCCCCGCTCGGCTGGCTGGAGGTCAGCCTCGGCTCCCATGGCGGGCGCTGGTGCCTCGGCGCGCATTTCGACGATCTGCCGGACGGCGCCGGCCTCTACGCCGACAGGCCGCGCGAGATCGACGTCTGGAGCATCGGCGGGCCGGGCCCGCGCCGGCCCCTGCCCACGGCGGCGAGCCATGGGCTGTACTTGGGCGGCGTGGAGGGTGGGGTGGCCGGCGGAGTGCCAGGGGGGATGCCCGTCGCCAAGGCCGTCACGGAGGATGCCATCACCGTGACCGCCAAGTCGCCCCGGCTCGACGAGAGGCGCCTCAGCGCCGGCCCCGGTCAGGCGGCGCCGCCGCCCCCTGCCGCTCCGAAGCCGGCCTCCCCCGCCGCCCCGGCGCCGGAGCTGCGCAGCGATTTCTCCGAAACCGCCTTCTGGCAGCCGCACCTGCTCACCGCGGCGGACGGCACGGCGGCGATCGAGTTCACCGTGCCGGACTCGGTCACCTCGTGGAGCGTCTGGGTGCACGCGCTGACCCGGGACCTCCGCTCGGGCGCCGATCACCGCGAGGCGCGCTCGGTCAAGGACCTGATGGTGCGCCCCTACCTGCCGCGGTTCCTTCGCGAGGGCGACCGCGCCGAGCTGCGGGTGGTGCTCGACGACGCCGCCCCGCGCCCGCTCGACGGCGAGGTGACGCTCGAGATCCTCGATCCCGACCGCTCCGAGCAGGGCGCTTCGCTGCTCGGAGAGTTCGGCGTCGCGCCGGCGGCGGCGCGCCAGCGCTTCCACGTCGAGGCGGGCAAGAGCGCCGCCGTCACCTTCCCGCTGGCGGTGCCGAAGCGCCTCGGGCAGGTCGCGTTCAAGGTGGTCGCGACCGCCGGCGACACCAGCGACGGCGAGCTGCGGCCGTTGCCGCTGCTGCCGTCGCGGGTGCACCTCGCGCAGTCGCGGTTCGTGGCGCTGCACGGCAGCGAGCGGCGGACGATGACCTTCGCGGACCGGCTGCGCACCGACGATCCGTCGCGGATCGACGAGCAGCTGGTGGTCAGGCTCGACGCGCAGCTCTTCTACTCCGTGCTGGCGGCGGTGCCCTACCTGGTGGAGTACCCCTACGAGTGCACCGAGCAGACCCTGAACCGCTTCCTCTCGACCGCGATCCTCGGCTCGCTGTTCGACCGCTATCCGGCGGTCGGGCGGGTGGCGGCGCAGCTGGCGCGGCGCGACACCGAGCTCGAGGCCTTCGGCGGCCCCGACGCGAACCGCCGCATGGCGCTCGAAGAGACGCCGTGGCTGCTCGAGTCGCAGGGCAAGCAGGACGTCGACACCCACCCGCTGATCAAGGTGCTCGATCCGCGGATCGCGGCGGCGCAGCGCGAGTCGGCGCTCGCCAAGCTGGTGCGCGACCAGCTGCCGAGCGGCGCTTTCCCGTGGTGGTCGGGCGGGCCGCCGTCGGATTTCATGACGCTCTATCTCCTCTACGGCTTCGCCAAGGCGGGAGAGTTCGGCGTCGCGGTGCCGCGCGAGGTGGTGGTCAAGGGCTGGCGCTACCTCGGCGACAAGTACCAGCGCGAGATCCGCCACCAGCTCGACCACCCCGACTGCGACTGCGCCTGGGATTTCCTGACCCTGCTCGGCTACGTCGCCTCGGCCTATCCCGACCCGTCGTGGCTCGGCGACGCGCTGCCGGCGGCCGAGCGCAAGCGCATCCTCGATGCCAGCTTCCGCCACTGGCGGCAGCACTCGCCGTACCTCAAGGGCCTGCTTGCGCTCACCCTGCAGCGCATGGGGCGGCCGGCCGACGCGCGGCTGGTCTTCGACTCGGTCATGGACGCCGCGCGGACGACGCCCGAGGAGGGCACCTTCTGGCGGCCCGAGGCCCGCGCCTGGCTCTGGTACGACGACACCATCGAGACGCATG
>DATGHG010000326.1:0-18070 GCA_035308185.1 Thermoanaerobaculia bacterium
TCGGACTGCAGGGCGCCAGCGTCTACCGCGTCAACGGCCTGATCGACGATTGCGGCAAGATCGTCGCTGAAGGCAAGGACAAGGTCGGCTGGTTCGACACCTCGACCTTGAAGGAGCCGTACCGCATCGAAGGCAAGAAGACGATGGGGCTCGAGCTCGCCGAGCAGCTCGGCTGGGAGCTGCCGGACTGGATCGTCTACCCGCTGGGCGGCGGCACCGGCATCGTCGGCATGCAAAAGGCGTTCGCCGAGCTGCGGCGCCTCGGACTGGTGGGCGAGAAGCGCCCCCGCTTCGTGGCCGTGCAGATGGCAGGATGCGCGCCGATCGTGCGTGCCTTCGCCCGCGGCCAGGAGAGCGCCGAGCCCTGGGAGGACGCACGCACCAGGGTCTGGGGGCTACGGGTGCCGCGCGCCATCGGCGATTTCCTGGTGTTGCGCGCGTTGCGCGAGTCGGCGGGACGGGCGGTGGCCGTGGACGAGGCGACGCTGCCCGAGGTCACCGCGCGGGCGGCGCGCGACGAGGGCTTGCGCCTCGGCCCGGAAGGCGCCGCGGCCCTCGCCGCCACTCTCGGCCTCGCCGCCGAGGGCGCCTTCGCCGAAGGCGAGCGGGTGGTGGTCTTCCAGACCGGCGATCCGGCGAACTATCTCTGAAACTAACTCTGAGAGATCAGATCCCCTTCCGCTGATCGACCAGCCCGCGGCGGCACTTCAGTCAAAGATCTCGTCGAGCGATAGCTCGAATCCCGTTAGGAGGGGTGTCGAGAGTATGGCTCTCGATGGATCATCTCCACGAGATAACTCTGCGCGGCGTACAAGCTCATCGTTTTCCTGTCGGTATATCCTTACCACCTCATTGGATGGATCGATCACCCAGTATTCGGGTACGCCGAAGCGTCCGTACAGGCGCAGTTTTGCACCTTGATCGATGTGTTTGGTCGAGGGCGACAGCACTTCGACCACGAGATCCGGCGCGCCTTCCAGGTTGCGCTCGGTCATCTGTCGCGCCTCGCGTTCGCGGGACAAGTAGAGCAGATCGGGAACGACGCAGTTGATCTCGCTGAAGACGACGTCGAGCGGCGCGAGGTAGGCGCGGCCGAGGGGATGTTGCCGCAAGAACATGAACAGGTGTCCATGCAGATTCCCGGCGGCGCGCTGGTGCTTCGGTCTTGGTGATGGGCTCACGTAGTGCTCGCCATCGATCAGCTCGTGACGCATGCCATCGTCGGGAAGACGGCACAGGTCGGAATAGGTGAGCCTTGCTGATTTAGACGCAATTGCCATGGTCTGGCCTCGCACTTTGAGTGAATGGATCGTACCACCGCGGCAGGCGTTTGATAGCATGGCGCGGTGCCGCCAGACCGCCCGGAGCTCCGCCGCGAGAGCCGTGAGAGCGGCACGAACCTTCGGCACCTGCACCGCCTGCTCGACGAGCTGATCGCTTCTGGCACCGCTTCGGCAGCGGTGGCGCTGGTGGGCGCCCCGCGGCGGATCGAGCTCTGCCTGGCGGTGGGATGGGCGCGCGGCAGGCCGCCGGCGGGGCGGGCGGCGACGGCCGAGACCTGGTTCGACTACGGCTCGCTGACCAAGCCGTTCGTCGCCACGCTCGCCCTCGTCCTCGATCGCTCCGGAGAGCTGCCGCTCGCCACCCGCATCGGCGAGGTGCTGACCGGCGCCGCGCCTGCCCTCGCGACCATGCCGCTGGGGGAGCTGCTGCGGCACGGTGTCCGGATGCGGGCCTGGATCCCGCTGTACGCGCTCTGCCGGTCGCTTTCCGAGGTCGAGGCGCTGTTGCTGTCGGGTGATCTGCTCGACGCCCGGCGCGGCACCTATAGCGACCTCGACTACCTGCTCTGGGGTCTGGCAGCCGAGCGGGCGCTCGGCAGGCCGCTGGCGGCGCTGGTCGCCGACAGGGTGCTGGCGCCGCTCGGCCTCGCCGGCGCGGTCGCCGCCATGCCCGGCGATCTGCCGCAGGTGGCGGAGTCGCGGATGGATTCGGGCCGCGAGGTGGCGCTGGCCGCGGCGCAGGGGATGGCGGCCGAGCTGCTGCCGCCGCCGCCGCCCGGGGTCCCTCAGGATGGCAATGCGCGGTTCCTGGCCGGCCTGCCGGCACCGGCCGCCTCGCCGCCGGGCGGCGCCATGTGGGGCCACAGCGGTCTGTTCGGCTCCGCCGCCGGCCTCTGGCGGCTGGGCGCGGAATGGCTGGCGCCGGGTATCGTGTTGCAGGCAGAGGAGACTGCCGCGGCGCTCGCCGGCAGCGGCCCGTTCGCTTTGGGCTGGTGGCGGCGGCGGCACCGCGGAGGAGGGGGACCGGCGCTGTCGGCCGGATCCTACGGACACACGGGTTTCGCGGGCGGCAGCCTGTGGATCGATCCGCGGCAGTCGCGAGTCTTCGTGCTGCTGGCTCACCGCATCGACCCGGCACGCAACGTGAACCGCTGGCGGCGGCGCTTCCATGCCGCGGCAACCCGCGCCCTCGGCGCTGGCGCCGGCGACCTGGGCGACCTGAAAGACATCGAGGGGGCAAATCGCAGATGAAAATGGAAGAGCTGGTCCTGGTCGACGGGGTGCGCACCCCGATGATCGATTACAACGGCGCCTTCGCCGAGATCTCGGCGATCGATCTCGCCGCCCACGCCTCCCGCGCCCTGCTCGACCGCCTCGGCGTCGAGGGCAGCGAGATCGACCAGGTCGTGGTCGGCAACGCCCTGCAGACCTCGCCGGACGCCATCTACGGCGCGCGTCACGTGGCGCTCAAGGCCGGGCTGCCGAAGGAGGTGCCGGCGCTGACCGTCAACCGCCTGTGCGGCTCCGGCATCCAGTCGGTGATCTCCGGCGCGCAGCTGCTGCTGACCGGCGAAGCCACCACCTGCCTGGTCGGGGGCATGGAGAACATGTCGCAGACGCCGCACGTGATCTGGGGCGCCCGCCGCGGCTTCAAGCTCGGCCAGGGCAAGCTCGACGATCTGCTGATGGTGGCCCTGTTCGACTCCTACTGCGGCTACTACATGGCCCAGACCAGCAACAACCTCGCCCGCGACTACGGCATCAGCCGCGCCGACCAGGACGAGTACGCGCTGCTGTCGCAGCGCCGCGCCGGCGCCGCCTGGGAAAGTTGCAAGCTCTCCCAGGAAGTGGTGCCGGTCGAGGTCGGCAAGGGCAAGAAGGCGAAGCTCGTCGAGCGCGACGACCACCTGCGCCCGGAGAGCACGATGGCGGACCTCGCCGCCTTGCCGCCGGCCTTCGACAAGGACGGCTTCGTCACCGCCGGCAACGCCTCCGGCATCGTCGACGGCGCCGCCATGATGCTGCTCACCACCGCCGAGCATGCGCGCGAGAAGGGCTGGAAGCCGCTCGGGCGCATCCGCGGCTGGTCGGTGGTCGGGGTCGAGCCGTCGCGTATGGGCATCGGACCGGCGCCGGCGATCCGCGCCGTGCTGGCCAAGAGCGGCCTGCAGCTCGCCGACCTCGACCTGCTCGAGATCAACGAGGCGTTTGCCGGTCAGATCCTGGCGGTGATCCGCGAGTTGCAGCTCGACGTCGACAAGCTCAACGTCAACGGTGGCGCCATCGCGCTCGGCCATCCGCTCGGCGCCTCCGGCACCCGCCTGCTCATCACCCTGCTCAAGGAGCTAGGCCGGCGCGGCGGCGGCCTGGGCGTCGCTTCGGCCTGCATCGGCGGCGGCCAGGGCATCGCCATGCTGGTGGAGAGCGGCGAGAGCATCCATTGATCGATCTCCGGGGCCGCCGGGTGCTGGTGACGGGCGGCAGCCGCGGCATCGGCGCCGCGTGCTGCCGCCTGTTCGCCCGCGCCGGTGCCGCGGTGCTCGTCCACTATCAGTCCCGCGAGAAGCTCGCCGCGGCGCTGCTCGGCGAGCTGGCTGGCCGCGGCGGCGATTCGCCTCGCCACCTGACGCGCCGCTGCGACCTGCGCGACGCGGCGGCCATTCGCGCCATGTTCGCCTTCGTCGCCGCCGAATGGGGGGCGCTCGACACGCTGGTCAACAATGCCGGGATCTGGGTGCCCAACCCGCTCGCCGAGCTCGACGCCGCCGGGCTCGAGGAGACGCTGGCGATCAACGTCACCGGCTCATTTCTTTGCGCCGCCGCCGCGGTGCCGCTGCTCGGGCGGGCCGCCGACGGCTGCATCGTCAACATCACCTCGACCGCCGGGCAGCGCGGCGAGCCGGGGTACAGCCCGTACGCGGCGAGCAAGGGAGCGATGACCGCCGCCACCCGCTCGTGGGCCCGCGAGCTGGCGCCGCGGGTGCGCGTCAACGCGGTGTCCCCCGGCTGGGTGGACACCGACATGACCGCCGCGGCGCTTTCCGGGGCCGGGCGCACGGAGGCGCTGGCCGGCATCCCGCTCGGGCGCATCGCCAGCGCCGAGGACATCGCCGGCCCGGTGATGTTCCTCGCCTCGCCGCTGGCCCGCCACATCACCGGCGAGACCCTGAGCGTCAACGGCGGCAGCGTCCTCACCGGCTGAGACTCCGGTCGAGGGCGCTCGGCGCCGAATGAGGAGGGGCCGGTGGCGCGCGGTCGGCGCCCGATCTACGGCAGGTCCTCCAGGTGGGGAAGGGGAGCGTCGAGGACGTCGGAGAACAGGGTGAGGACGCGGAAGGTGAGTCCCCAGATGGCGCCGCCGCGCCAGCGGATCGCCGGATAGAGGAGTCGCGCGCCGTCGCGTTCCCACTCGACGTGGCTGGCGTTGGCGGGGTCCCAGAGGTGAGCGAGCGGCACCCAGAAGGCTTCCTTCACCTCGTCGCTGCTGGCGAAGGCGGGTAGGCCCGGGCCGGCATCGTAGACGAAGGAGTGGAGGATCATGCGGCGGCCGCCGCCGCCGAGGCGCACCAACACCTGAGACAGGCCGCCCAGCAAATGGCGCTCGTCCAGGGCGAGGCCCACCTCTTCCTGAGTCTCCCGCTCCGCCACCGCCCGCGGATGCGGGTCCGCGGGATCGGCGCGCCCGCCCGGTAGCGCCAGGTGTCCCGACCAGGGATCGTCCGCCCGCTCGGCCCGCTGGATGACGCAGAGCGACAGCTCGGGGCTGCCGGCCAGGACCAGCGCCACCGCTGCCTCGGTGGCCTTGGCGGCCCCGGCAAGCTGCGGCTCGGGTGCCAGCTCCTGGGGCCGGTGGCCGGCGAGGGCCTGGCGGATCTGTTCGATGGCGAAGGTCATGGGGGGCTACAGGGCCGATCGCGGTGTCTGGCGCCAGCGTCGCCAGCGTCGCCAGCGTCGCCAGCGGCGCCAGCGTCACCGGCATGGCCGGCGCGGCGGCGGCGGCGGCCGGAACCCGCGCGCCGGCGGGCGGCTCAAGCGCTGCCGCGCAGCGCGGAGAGGATCTGCTCCTTGAGGTCGGGAAAGCTGGCGCGGTAGTCCGCGAGGCCGCGCTCGACGATCTCGCGCGCCTCGTCCCGGTCGAAGACGCCCGCGATCTCGACCTCCCCTTGCCTGGCGGTGACCGCCGTGCCGGCGGCGCCGACGCCGTCGGCAGCGTTGGCGGTGTTGGAGGCGGTGGAGTCGAAGGCCAGCTTGTAGGTGAGGAAGTAGTGCTCGAGCCGTTCCACCAGCGGCCGCGGCAGCTCGCCGATGTCCTCCACATTGCCGAAGGTGAGATCGCCCTGCAGCACGGCGATGATCTTGTCGTCGGCCTCGTCGTCGTCGATCACCCGCAGGCCGCCGATGGGCTGGGCGCGGAGCAGGAAATCGCCGTGCGAGAAGGCTCGCTCGGAGAGGACGCAGACGTCGATCGGGTCGCCGTCGCCGGCCAGCGCCTGCCTGCCGGTGCGCCGGCGTGCCAGCTCGGCCACCCGCTCGCCCGAGAAGGTCTGCGGGATGAAGCCGTAGAGGCTGGGGCAGACGTTGGAGAACTTCTGCGGCCGGTCCACCTTGAGGTGGCCGGTGATCTTGTCGACCTCGTACTTGACCGCGTCGGAGGGCACGATCTCGACGTAGACGGTGACCACCGCCGGCGCCTCCTCCCCGGCCGGTACCCCGTGCCAGGGGTGGGTCTTGAACAGCCGCCCCATCAGCTCCCAGACCCGTTCGGCGTCGAGCGCGCCCGCCTTGTCGCTCAAGCGATCGGCTCCCGCGAGATCCAGGCCGTCATGCTGAAGACTCTACCGCTTCCCCCTCAGTGCAGCACGATGCCGGACTCGGACTCCTGCAGGTAGCCGAGGCACTTGTAGATCAGCTTTGCGGCAAGAAAGTCGCTGGCGGGTTGCCCGCCGATCGGCGCCAGCTCGACCAGGTCCATGCCCACCACGGTCTTGGTACTGAACAGAGCGCGGAGCAGTGCCAGCGTGGGGTACCACCAGCCGCCGCCTGGCTCAGGAGTGCCGGTTGCCGGTACCAGCGCGGGGTCGAAGTAGTCGATATCGAAGCTAAGGTAAACCTTCTGCGGCAATGCCGCAAGCAGCGGCGCGAAGGCCTCCGCGGCCTGATCCAGCTGGTACCCCCAGAGCACCGGCAGTTGCTGGCGGCGGACGAGGTGAGCCTCGGCCACGGACAGCGAGCGCAGCCCGATCGCGAGGGTGGGGAAGCCATCGTCGACGATCCGTTTCATGACGCTGGCATGGCTGTAGGGGGTGCCTTCGAACTCCTCCCGCAGGTCGGCGTGGGCGTCGAACTGGACCACCGCGATGCCGCCGTGGACGCTGCGTGCCGCTCGCGCCGGCGCCAGCGACAGGCTGTGCTCGCCGCCGAGGACGACCAGGAACTTGCCGAGGGCGAAGTGGCGCTGCGCCTCGGCCTCGATCTCCGCCAGGGCGGCGGCCATGTCGAAGGCCTCGGGCAGGAATGGCGGCAGGGTGGCGATGCCCTGGTCGTAGGGCTCGGACTCGAGCTCCTCGTCGTAGAGCTCCATCGCCTGGGAAGCGCGGATTATCGCCGCCGGTCCGTGGGCGGTGCCCTTGCCATAGGTGGTGGTGCGCTCGAAGGGGACCGGCAGCACCACGGCGCGGCTGCGATCGTAGTCGCAGTAAGCGCCCTCGAGGAGGCCGAAGTTGGTGGGCTGGGAGGGCATCGGGGTGGTACTAGACCACAGATGCCCACCTTACGGTACCCGGACGAGGTGGCCGAATTGCAGCTCCAGGAGGCGAAGCATTTGCAGCAGCCACTGGATGCGCTGTTCCGCGGTCAGCGCTGCGAAGCGAGCCCGATCCTCGGGAGTGGGGGAGGCCACCGGCCGCGGGAATGGCCAGTGGCTCTCGGGGGTGCCCCAGGTCTCAACCGAGGCGTTCGAGCTCTCGGACATCGACCAGATCCTTCTCCCTGCCGGCGGCTCGCTTGAGCCGGATCAGCTCTTCCCGCCGGAGGACGGACACCGGCAGTCCGAAGAGGTGAATCTCCTCGATGAGCGCCTTGGACCACTGAAACCCCTCGCCGACGAGCAAGTCCACGATTACGAAGGGATGCGTGCCGTGGACCCAGGAGAGCGCCTGCATGTGCTTCTCGCGGGCCAGTCTGGCCAGCCGCTGCGCAGATATTGCGTCTGCCTTGGCGACAGGCTGCTGGGTCACGAAGCCAAGGTCACTCAGCGTTTCCCATAGGCAGACGAGGTTGTCGTCGCTCATCTCGACGAGCAGATCGAGATCGAGCGTCACGCGCACGACCCCGTGTGCCAGGCACGCAAAGCCACCGGCCACGGCAAACTGCGCGCCGCGGGACGACAGAGACCGTAGAACCTGAGCGTAGTCCACGTTCCGATACTAGCCGAAGGGCGAGACGGTTGCAGACGCGACGCGCATCGCCGAGGTGGCCGCAGGGGCAGGGGTTCATGCACCTCCAGCACTCCGGCCAGCGGCTGTCCGCGGCTGGCGCTCGTCTGCTCCGGGACGAATGGTTGTCTCGTCTGGGCGGGCGCGGGACACGACACAGGGTGGACCACGAATCGTGTCGCCTGGAACACGAGGGTGGTCTCGCTGCTCGGGATCGCGCCAGGTGAGTAGTCCAGTGATCGCATCCAGCGTCGGGCCCACGGCGCCGGCGCCAGATTCCGCGCCACCCTCGGGTGCCACTCCGCTCGCCGCGCTGACGGCGCGCCTGTGCGAATGCGCGGCGCGCGCACTGGGCGCGCCGGCGATCGAGAGCGAACGGCCGCTGACCGCCCTCGGGCTCGACTCGCTCGCGGCAGTCGAGTTCGTGAGCGAGGTCGAGGCGGCGTTCGGGGTGACGCTGCCGCTCGCCGACCTGCTTGGCGGCGCGACCGCCCGGGAGCTCGCCGAGCGGCTGCTCGCCGCGACGGCCGGCGCACACGCCGGCAGCGAGATGGGCGCGCAGAGCAGTCCCGGCGCAGCGTCCGCTCCGGCGGCGCCGGTCGCTCCCGGCGCGGCCGCCGGCGACGACCTGCCGCTCTCGGCCGGCCAGCGGGCGCTCTGGTTCATGGAGCGCTTGGCGCCCCAGAGCGGCGTCTGCAACATCGCGCTCGCGGCACGCGCCCGCGGCCTCGATCCCGCCGCGCTACGCCGCGCGCTGGCCGCGCTCGCGGCGCGCCACCCGGCGTTGCGGACCGTCTTCCCGGCGGCGGACGGCGAGCCCGTGGCGCGCCTGCTGCCGGCCGTGGAGGTCGATCTGGCGGTGGCTTCGGCGCGCGGCTGGGACCGGCGGCGGTTGCAGCAACAGCTGGCGGCGGCAGCCTGGCGTCCGTTCGACCTCGAACGCGGACCCCTCCTGAGAGTGCGGCTCTGGGAGCGGCACGGCGGCAGGTGGGTCCTGCTGCTCGCCGTCCATCACCTGGTCGCGGATTTCTGGTCGCTGGCGGTCCTGGTGCGCGAGCTGGGCGCCGCCCTCGACGAGGCGACCACCCCGCGTCGCGGCGAGGCCCGGTCCGGGCCGCTCCCCGCGCCCGGGTCGCACGCCGACTTCGTCCGCCGCCAGACGGCGCGGTTGCGCGGGCAGGACGGCGAGCAGCTCTGGGAGTTCTGGAGCCGGACGCTCGCCGGCGAGCGCGGCCCGGTCCCCGACCTGTCGCTCCCCACCGACCTGCCGCGCCCCGCGGCACCGACCTGGCACGGCACCACCCATGCGGCGCGGCTTTCGCCCGCGGTCGTTGCCGGCCTGCGGCGCCTTGCCGGGGCCGAGGGCGCGACGCTCTTCGCCGTGCTCGCAGCCGCCTGGCAGGCGCAGCTGGGGCGCTACGCGGACCAGGATGACTTCGCCGTCGGCACCCCGACCTCGGGGCGCACCTCGCCCGAGTGGACGGCGGTGGTGGGTTACTTCGTGAACCCGGTGGCGCTGCGCGCCGACCTCGCCGGCGATCCTTCCTTCCGCGAGCTGGTGAGGCGCGCGCGGCGCACGGCGGTCGCGGCGCTGGCGCACGCGGAGCTGCCGTTCGCCCAGATCGCCGAGCGGTTGCGCCCGGTGCGCGACCCGGCCCGCCAGCCGCTGTTCCAGGTGATGCTCGCGCTCGAGCCGCGCCGCCAAGGCGACGACCCGGGCCTCGCGGCGTTCGCGCTCGCGGAGGACGGCGCCCGCATCAGCCTCGGGAAAGGGACCGAGCTGATCTCGCTGGCTCTCGACGAGCGGCGCGCTCAGCTCGAGCTGACGCTCGCCGCGGCGGAGCTTCCCGGCAGCGGCCTCGGCCTCTCTCTCGAAGTGAGCGCCGATCTCTTCGACGCCGCGAGCGCCGCGCGGATGCTGGGGCACTTCGTCACGCTCGTCGCGGCCGCGGTGACGGCACCCGACCGGGCGGCGGCGGACCTGCCGCTGCTCGCCGCGGCGGAGATCGCGCAGCTCGTGCAGGAGTGGGGCGCCGCGGCACCGGCGGGGCAGGCGCGCCCGCTGGACGAGCCGGCCTTCACCCTGCACGGTCTGGTGGCGGAGCGGGCGCGGCGCTCGCCCGATGCCGTGGCGATGGTTGCCGAAGCTGCGGTCGCCGCCGCCAGCGCCGGCGCTCCCATCGCCGCCGCCAGCGCCGGCGCTCCAGTCACCGGCCGCGACGCATGCTGGACCTACGGCGAGCTCATGGCGCGCGCGGCGGCGCTGGCGCGGCGCCTGGAGGACGCCGGGGTGGCGGCGCCGGAGCGGCCCGTCGCCCTGCTGGTCGAGCGCTCGGCCGACCTGGTGATCGGCGCGCTGGGCATCCTGGCAGCGGGGGGCGTCTACCTGCCCCTCGACCCGAACGACGCTCCGAGCCGTCTCGCCCTGATCCTCGAGGAATCGGACGCGGCCGCGCTGCTCACCCGGCACCGTCTTTCCGGCCGCCTGACGCGCACGGCAGCGCCGGTCCTCCTGCTCGACGAGCCGGCATGGCCGAGGGTGGCGCGGGCGGCGCGGGCGGCGATGCCGGCGCCGGCAACGGCCGAAAAGGCGGCGCCGGCAGCGCCGGCAGCGCGCAAGGACCGGGGAGCGCCCGCCGTGCTCCCCGGACAGCTTGCCTACCTGATCTACACCTCCGGGTCCACCGGGCGGCCCAAGGGCGTGGCGGTGACGCACGCCGCGGCCGCCGCGGAGTGCCTCGCCTGGGGTCGCGCCCACCGGCTGAGCGAGCGCGACCGCGTGTTGCAGTTCTCTGCCGCGGGCTTCGACGCGGCCATCGACCAGGTGTTCGCGACGCTGCTCGCCGGTGCGCTCCTCGCCCTGCGCGGGGTGGCTCCCTGGGGGCCGCGAGACCTCGCGGCCCACGCGGCCCGCTGGGACCTGACGGTGATCGACGTGCCGACCGCCTTCGCCGTCCACTGGGTGGAGGACGCGCCGGACCTCGGCGCGCCGCCGCGGTCGCTGCGCCTGATCGTCGTCTCCGGCGAAGAGCTGCGCCCCGAAACCGTCAGGCGCTTCGGCCGCGGACCGCTCGCCAGGATCGAGCTGCACAACTGCTACGGCCCGACCGAGGCGGTGATCTCGGCCACGCTCCACGCGGTGCGGCCCGCGGACGGCGCGGCCGCCACGGTGCCGATCGGCCGGCCGCTGCCGGGCCGGGTGGCACGGGTGCTCGACCGCCGCGGCCGGCCGCAGCCGGCGGGCATTCCGGGCGAGCTGTTCCTCGGCGGGGTGCTCGCCCGCGGCTATCTGGGGCACCCTGAGTGGACGGCCGAGCGCTTCCTGCCGGATGCCTGGGGAGCGCCCGGCGAGCGCCTGTACCGCACCGGGGACCTGGCGCGGCGGCGGGCCGACGGCGCGCTGGAGTTCCTCGGCCGGGCGGACCGCCAGGTCAAGGTCCGCGGCTTCCGCGTCGAGCCCGGCGAGATCGAGGCCGCCCTCGCCGCGCATCCTGCCGTGCGGGAAGCCGCGGTGCTGGCGCTGCCGGCGAGCCCGGCCGCGGTGCCGGCACCCTCGGCGCCGCCGTCCTCTCTCGGCGCGGCAGCCGCGCTGCGCCTGGTGGCCTGGGTGACGCCGGCGCTGCCACCGGACGCGCGGGCGTTCCTGGCGGCGCGCCTACCGGATTACATGCTGCCGGCGGCATGGATGGCGCTGCCGGCCCTGCCGCTCAACGCCGCCGGCAAGGTGGACCGCCCCGCCCTGGCGCGCCGCGCCCACGAGGCGGGATCGCTCGCCGGCGAGGCGATGGGCGAGCCGGTTCCGTTCCAGGCGGCGGCAGCCGCGGCTGCCGCGGCTGCGAGCGCCGGCGCCGGGCGCGGCACGCTGCCGCGCTCTCCCGAGGAGGAGATCCTGGCCGATATCTGGGCCGATCTCCTCGGGCTGCGGCAGGTAGGTCCCGGCGACGACTTCTTCGCGCTCGGCGGGCACTCGCTGCTCGCCACGCGGCTGGTGTCCCAGGTGTCGCGGCGCTGCGGCGTCGAGCTGCCGGTCGCTGCCGTGTTCGCGGCGCCGACGCTCGCGGCGCTGGCGGCGCGGGTCCGTGAGGCGGCGCGCGGGCCGGCGGCGACGGCCGCGCCGCCGCTGGTGCCGGTGCGGCGCGCCGCCGGCGAGGCGCTGCCGCTCTCCTCCGCCCAGCGGCGCCTCTGGCTGCTGGACCAGCTCGAACCCGGGACGGCGGTGTACAACGTGCCCGGTGCCGCGCGCCTCCGCGGCCCCCTCGACCTGCCCGCCCTGCACGCGGCGCTGAGCGAGATCGTGCGCCGCCACGAGGCGCTGCGGACGTCCTTCGGGGCGGGCGACGAGCCGTACCAGATGGTGGAGCCGGCGGCCGTGCCGCCGCTGCCGCTGGTCGATCTCTCACCCCTGGCCGCTCCCGTCCGGGCGGCGGCGGCAAGCCGCGAGGCACGCGCCGAGGCGCGGCGGCCCTTCGACCTCACGCGCGGCCCGGTGCTGCGGCTCGTCCTGCTGCGGCTCGTCCTGCTGCGGCTGGGGCCGGCCGAGCACCTCCTGCTCGCCACCTTTCATCACATCGCCGCCGACGGCTGGTCGCTCGGGCTGTTCCTCGACGAGCTGGCGGCGCTCTACGGCGTCGCGGCGGGCACCCCGGCCCCGGCCGGGGCGGTGCCCGAGCTGCCGGTCCAGGTCGCCGACTTCGCCGTCTGGCAGCGGCGCTGGCTGGACAGCGGGGCGCTCGCCGGCCAGCTCGCCTATTGGCGCGAGCGCCTTGCCGGCCTGCCGGCGCTCGAGCTTCCCACCGACCGGCCGCGGCCGCCGGTGCGCTCCTCCCGGGGAGCGACGCGCGGGCGGCGGCTACCTGCCGCGGCGGCGGCGGCGGTGGCGGCGCTCGCCCGCCGCCAGGGCGTGACCCTGTTCATGGCGCTGCTGGGCGCCTTCCAGGCGCTGCTCGCGCGCTGGTGTGGCGAGGAGGTGGTGGCGGTGGGCGCGCCGGCCGCCGGCCGGGGGCGCCCCGAGATCGAGCGGCTGATCGGTCTGTTCGTCAACACCCTGGTGCTCGACGTGCGGGTGGGCGACGACCCGCCGCTTAGCGTCCTGTTCGAGCGGGTGCGGCAGGCATGCCTCGGCGCCTATGCCCACCAGGACCTGCCCTTCGAGCTGCTGGTCGACGAGCTGCGGCCGGAGCGCGACCTGGCGCACCACCCGCTCTTCCAGGTCATGCTGACGCTGGAGGAGCCGCTGCCGCCGCGGCGGCTGGGCGGCGCCGCGGACCCGCGGCAGGCCGCGGCCGCACCCCCCGCGGCGCCGCGTCTTCCGCTCATCCTGGAGCCGCTGCGCGGCGCCACCGGCACCGCCAAGTTCGACCTGCTGCTGGCGGTCGCGCCGCTGCCGGACGGCGGCTGGAATCTTCTCGGCGAGTACGCCGCGGCGCTCTGGGAAGCGGCCAGCGTGGACCGCCTGCTCGGCCATCTCGACGCCCTGCTGGCCGGCGCCGCGGCGGCGGCGCCGGAGACGCGGTTGTCGGAGCTGCCGCTCCTCGCCGCGGCGGAGCGGCACCAGCTGCTGCGGGAGTGGAACGATGCTCCGGTGCCGGCGGCGCCGGCGCCGCCGGCGGCGGACGCCGTGCGTCCGGGGATCGCCGCGCCGCCCGCGCCGCGCCTGCACGACCTGGTCGCGGCGCAGGCGGCGCGCACGCCCGACGCGGTGGCGGTGGTGGCGGGCTCGGCGTCGGCGGAGCGGCTCACCTACGGCGCCCTTCTCGGGCGCGCCCGCGCGCTGGCCGCGGTCTTGCGGCCGCTCGGCATCGGCCCCGAGAGCCGCGTCGGCGTCTGCCTCGAACGCAATGCCGACCTGGTGACGGCGGTCCTCGGCATCCTCGAGGCGGGCGCCGCCTACGTGCCGCTCGATCCCGACTATCCGCGCGCGCGGCTCGAGCTGATGCTGGCCGACGCCGAGGCGCAGGCGCTGGTCGTCGCGCCGCCGCTTGCCGGCCGCTTCGCCGCCTTCACCGGCCCCGTGGTCGAGCTCGCGGGCGGCAGGGCGCGGCAGCAGGGGGCGCCGGACGCGCCGCCGGCTGCCGCGGGTCCGCTCGTGGCGACGCCCGCCTTGCCGGTGGCCGGAGAGCGCAACCTCGCCTACGTGATCTTCACCTCCGGCTCGACCGGCCGGCCCAAGGGCGTGGCCATCGAGCATCGCAGCGCCGTGGCGCTGGTCCGCTGGGCCCTCGCGGCCTACTCGCCGCGCGAGCTCGCCGGCGTCCTCATGGCGACCTCGCTGTGCTTCGACCTCTCCGTCTTCGAGCTGTTCGTGCCGCTCGCCGCGGGCGGCCGGGTGATCCTGGCACGCAACCTCCTCGCGCTCCCCGAGCTGCCGGCGGCCGCCGAGGTGACCCTGGTCAACGCCGTGCCGTCGCCGCTGGCCGCGCTGGTCGACGGGAGCCTGCCGGCCGGCCTGCGCACGGTGAACCTGGCGGGCGAGCCGCTGCCGCCGGAGCTGGCGGCGCGGATCCACGCCCACCCGCAGGTCGAGCGGCTCCTGAACCTCTACGGACCCAGCGAGGACACCACCTACTCGACCCTGGCGTCGGTGCCCCGAGGGGCGGCCTCCATCCCCATCGGCCGGCCGCTCCCCGGGACGCGCGCGCGAGTGCTCGGCCGCCACGGCGAGCCGCTGCCGATCGGCGTCCCGGGCGAGCTGCTGCTCGCCGGCGTGGGCCTGGCGCGCGGCTACCTGGGGCGGCCGCAGGCGACCGCCGAGCGCTTCGTCCCCGATCCCTGGGGAGCCGCCGGCGCCCGCATGTATCGCACCGGCGACCGGGTGCGCCTGCTGGGCGACGGCAGGCTCGAGTTCCTGGGGCGCCTCGACTGCCAGGTCAAGCTGCGCGGCTTCCGCCTCGAGCTGGGCGAGATCGAGGCGCATCTCGAGCGCCACCCGGCCGTCAGCCGCGCGGCGGTGGCGCTGCGCGGGGAAGGGGCGCCGGGCGAGCGCCTGGTGGCCTACGTGGTCGCCGCGGCAGGCGGCGATGGGGGAGATCTCGCGCCGGCTCTCGAGGCCTGGCTGCGCCGGCAGCTGCCCGCGATCATGGTCCCCCGGACCTGGGTGGCGCTGCCGGCGCTGCCGCTTTCGCTCAACGGCAAGGTGGACCGCCGCGCGCTCCCGCCCCCTCCCGCGGGGCGCCCGGCGGCCGGAGCGGGCGCAGACCTGCCCCGCAACGCGGTCGAGGAGAGGCTGGCCGCGATCTGGCGCGAAACGCTGGGGTGCCAGCGCGTCGGCATCCACGACGGCTTCTTCGCCCTGGGCGGCCACTCGCTGCTCGCGGTGCGCGCGGCGTTCCGCGTGGGCAGGGCCTTTGGCGTCGAGGTGCCCGCGGCGGCGCTGTTCGGCGCGCCGACGGTGGCGGAGCTGGCCGCCTGGCTGAGGCGCTCGGGCGCACCCGGCGCACCCTGCGACACGCCGCCGGCGGCCACCCCGGCAGCCCTGGCAGCGCCAGCGGTCGCCCCGGGCGCCCCGGCAGCCCCGGCCGCGGGTCGCTTCCCGCTCTCTTTCGCGCAGGAGGGGCTCTGGTTCCTCGAGCGCCTGCAGCCGGGCCGGACGGACTACAACCTGGGCCTCTCCGTGCGCCTGCGCGGCCGGCTCGGCGCGGCGGCGCTCGCGGCCAGCCTGAACGAGATCGTGCACCGGCACGAGCCGCTGCGCACCGTCTACGGCGAGGCCAACGGCCGCCCCTTCCAACTGGTGCTGCCGCCGCCCGGCGCGGGCTCGCCCGCCCGCGGCCCGGGCCTCTCGCCCGCGGCCGGCGGCGTGCCGAAGCTCGCCCTCTGCGACCTGCGCGCCTTGCCGCGGGGGCGGCGCGACGCCGCGCGGCGCCAGGCCGCCGCCGCCTTGACCGGCCGCCCGTTCGACCTCGGCGGCGGACCGGTGGCGCGCTTCCTCCTGCTCCGGGTCGCCCGCGCCGAGCACGTGCTGCACGTCGCCGCCCATCATCTCGCCGCCGACGGCTGGTCGATGGAGGTCTTCTTCGCCGACCTCGCGGCGCTCTACTCCGGCGCCATCTCCCGGCGGCCGGCAGCGCTTCCCAACCTGCCCTGGCGCTATGCCGACCACGTCCTCGCGCAGCGCCGCGACCTGGCCGGCGAGCACCTCGCCGGGCAGCTCGAGTACTGGCGCCGGCAGCTCGCCGGCGCGCCGGCGCTCGAGCTGCCGCTCGACTGGCCGCGGCCGCCGGCGTGGAGCACGCGCGGCGCCGGCGTCCCGCTCGTCCTGCCCGGCGCCCTTGCCGTCGAGCTGGCCGCCCTGGCGCGCGCCGAGGGCGCCACGCTGTTCGCCACGCTCGCCGCCGGCTTCCATACCCTCCTGTCCCGCCTTGGCGGCTGCGCCGACGTCTCGCTCGGCGTGCCGGTCGCAGGCCGCGGGCGCGCCGAGACCGAAGGGATGATCGGTTTGTTCGTCAACACCCTCGTCCTGCGGGTGGACCAGGAGGACGGCCCCACGTTCCGGCAGTTGGTGGACCGCGTCCACCACACGGCCGCCGGCGCCCAGGCACACCAGGAAACGCCGTTCGAGCGACTGGTCGAGGAGCTGCAACCCGAGCGCGCCGCCAGCTCCTCGCCGCTCTTTCAGGCCGCGTTCGGCCTGCTGAGCGCGAGCGTGGTGGGCGGCGCGCCGCCGGCGCTGCCGGGTCTCGCGCTCGAGCTGCTGGACGACGAGATCGACACCGCCCGCTTCGAGCTGGCCTGCATGCTCGCGGAGCGTGGTGGCCGCGTCGCGGGCTGGATCGAGTATGCGACCGCGCTGTTGGCCAGGGCCACGGTCACTCGCCTGCGCGACAGCTATCTGGCGCTGCTGAGCGCCGCCGCCGCGGCTCCGGACCGCCGCGCGCTCGACCTTCCGCTCCTCGCCGCGGCCGAGCGCCACCAGCTGCTGGTCGAGCGGCCCGCGGACCGCGCGAGCCTCGGCCCGGCAGCCGCCCCGGTCGTGGCGCGGCGGACGGGCGCTCGCCCGCGCCGGGGCCAGGGGGACCGCGGCGGGGCAGGGGAGACTGCCTCGGCGCGCACGCCCGAGGAGGAGATCCTGGCCGCCCTCTGGAGCGAGGTCCTGGGGCTGCCGCGGCCCGGCGGCCTCTCCCGCGATGACGATTTCTTCGCGCTGGGAGGGCATTCGCTGCTCATCACCCAGCTCGCGTCGCGCATCCGCCGGGCCTTCGGCTGCGCACCGCCGCTCTCCGAGCTGTTCGCGGCGCGTACCCTGGCCGCGCAGGCGGCGCGGATCGCGGCGACGGTGCGCGCCCGCGTTGCCGGTCCCGGTGCGGGTAGGCGGCCGGAGCTGCCGCCGATCCCGCCGCTCCTGCCGCGTCGCCGGTCCGGCCCGGCGCCGCTCTCCTTCGCGCAGGAGCGGCTCTGGTTCCTGGACCGGCTGGAACCCGGACCGCTCTACAACATGCCGCTCGCGGCGCGCCTCGCAGGCCCCCTGGACGTGCCGGCCATGGCGGCCGCCCTGGACCGGATCGTGTGCCGCCACGAGGCCCTGCGCACGCGCTTCGTCGAGGACGGCGGCCGGCCGTTGCAGCAGCCGCTGCCGTGGCCGGCGCCGGGGCCCACCCGCGACCTCCCGGAGCGCCCGCTCGGGCTGCCGCTCTCGCTGATCGACCTCTCGCCGCTGCCGGCCGCGCGCCGCCAGGCCGCCGCCTGGCGTCTCGCTGCCGCGGAGGCGCGGCGCCCGTTCGACCTTGCCTCCGGCCGGCTGCTGCGCCCGACCCTGCTGCGCCTCGTCAGCCGCGAGCCGGCAGAGCACTGGCTGCTGCTCACCATGCACCACATCGCGGCCGACGGCTGGTCGATTGGCGTGCTGCTCGCCGAGCTGGTCGAGCTCTACGCCGCCGCCCACGAGGGACGGCCGGCGCACCTCTGCACGCTGCCGGTCCAGTACGCCGACTTCGCGCTCTGGCAGCGCGAGTGGCTGCGGGGCGCGCGGCTCACCCAGGAGATCGAGCACTGGCGCCGGTGCCTCGCCGGCGCGCCCGAGGCGCTGGACCTCCCCACCGACCGGCCGCGGCGGACCGACGGCGCCGCGCCGGGATCCCAGGTGGCGCTCGACCTGGACGCGCCCACCACGGCGGCGCTCCTGGCGCTGGCGCGGCAGCGGGCGTGGACCCCGTTCATGCCCCTGCTCGCCGCCTTCGCCGGCCTGCTGGTGCTCTGGAGCGGCCGGCGAGGCTCCGGGGAGGCGGTGATCGGCTCGCCGATCGCCAACCGGCAGCAGCTCGAGATCGAGCGGCTGATCGGCTTCTTCGCCAACACCCTCGCCCTGCGCCTCGACCTCGCGGGCGATCCGACCTTCGCCGAGCTCGGCGACCGCGCCCG
>DATGHG010000327.1:0-18035 GCA_035308185.1 Thermoanaerobaculia bacterium
CCCCCCCAACCGCGAGATCAATCCGGACGAGGTGGTGGCGATGGGCGCCGCGATCCAGGGCGGCATCCTGCGCGGCGACATCAAGGACCTGGTGCTGCTCGACGTCACGCCGCTGTCGCTGGGCGTCGAGACGCAGGGCGGGCTGTTCACCAGGCTGATCGAGCGCAACTCGACCATCCCGACCAAGAACACCCAGATCTTCACCACCGTCGTGGACAACCAGGACACCGTGCGCGTCCACGTGCTGCAGGGCGAGCGGCAGCTGGCGAATCAGAACAAATCGCTGGGGCGCTTCGAGCTGGTCGGGATCCCGCCGGCGCCGCGCGGCATCCCCCAGATCGAGGTCATCTTCGCCATCGACTCGAACGGCATCGTCAACGTCTCGGCCCGCGACCTCGCCACCAACCTCTCGCAGAGCATGCAGATCAATCCCGCCGGCGGGCTCTCCGAGAGCGAGGTGCGCCGGCTGGTGGACGAGGCCAACGAGCACTCCCACGCCGACTCCAAGCGCCGTGAGCTGCGCCAGCTCAAGAACCGCGTCGAGGGCCTGATCTACAGCAACGAGCGGGTCTACACGCAGTTCCGGCCGCTGCTGCCGGAGGGCTCGGCGCGCCGCATCCACGACGTGCTGCTGTCGGCCCGCTCGGCGCTTGGCAACGAGACCCAGGCCGAGCTCGAGGCCGCCGTCTTCGATCTCAACTCGGTGGCGCAGATCCTCTCGGAGGTGATGCTCTCGAACGCCCGCGGCTCGTCGTCGTCCGGCCGCGGTTCATCGGCGGACCAGGAAAAGGGTTGACCACGCGCCATGGCGAAACGTGACTATTACGAAGTGCTGGGGGTCGAGCGCAGCGTCGGCGCCGCCGAGATCAAGTCGGCATATCGCAAGCTGGCGATCAAGTATCACCCCGACCGCAACCCCGGCGACGCCAGCGCCGAGGAACGCTTCAAGGAGGCCTCGGAGGCCTACGAGGTGCTCTCCGACGGCGACAAGCGCGCCCGCTACGACCGCTTCGGCCACCAGGGAGTGGCGGGGGTGGGCAGCGGCGGTTTCGATCCCACCATCTTCGCCGACTTCTCGGACATCCTGGGAGACCTCTTCGGCTTCGGGGGCGGCGGCGCCGGAGGGCGTCGCGGCGGCGCCGCCGGCGCCATGCGCGGCGCCGATCTGCGCTACGACCTGACGCTCTCCTTCGAGGAGGCGGTGTTCGGCGCCGAGATGACGCTGCGCATCCCGCGCCTGGAGACCTGCCCGCGCTGCGCCGGCAGCGGCAGCGCCGACAAGGCGGCGCCCAAGGTCTGCTCGGCCTGCGATGGGCACGGTCAGGTGCGCTACAGCCAGGGCTTCTTCACCGTGGCGCGCACCTGCCCGCAATGCCGTGGCGAGGGCCGGGTGATCGCCCATCCCTGCCCCGAGTGCCGCGGCGAGGGCCGCGTCGAGCGTGAGCGCTCGATCTCGGTCAAGATCCCCGCCGGCGTCGACGGCGGCGCGCGCCTCCGGCTCACCGGCGAGGGCGAGCACGGCCGCCACGGCGGGCCGGCCGGCGACCTCTACGTGGTGCTCGCGGCCAAGCCGCACAAGCAGTTCCGTCGCGAGGGCGCCAACGTCCACTCGCGGATGACGATCGGCTACGAGCAGGCGGTGCTGGGCACCACGGTCGAGGTGACGACCCTGCGCGGCAAGGCGCCGCTCGAGGTGCCCCCCGGCACCGCCTACGGGCGCGATTTCCGGCTGCGCGGCGAGGGCATCGACCGGCTCGACGGCAGCGGCCGCGGCGATCACCTGGTGAGCGTGCAGATCGAGGTCCCCAACGCGCGCGACCTCTCCGAGGAGGAGTTGCAGCTGCTGCGCCGCCTGGCCGAGCTGCGCGGCCACCCGGTGCGCGAGGACAAGACGGTGCTCGATCGGGTCAAGAACCTCTTCGGCTAGTGTCCTGCCTGCACGCCGTCCGCCCCGCTCGTCTGCCGGTTAGCGCGTCTGATCGTCTGAGCGTTTGATCGCCTGATCGTTTGGTCGCCTGCTCGATGTCTTCCTACCTGCGCCGCATCTACACGCTGCCCGCCGAGCTCGAAGAGTCGCTGGCCGCGGACCTGTTGCAGGAGGGGACGCTGGGCGCCAGCGTCGAGACGCAGCCGGACGGCAGGCTGCGGCTGATCGCCTGGTTCCCGCCGCCTGGCGGCGGGTCGGCAGCGGGAATGCGCCGTCCGACGGAGAGAGCGGTGGTGGCTATAGCGGCCTCCCCGCCGGAGGCCCCGGCGCCCTTGCCGCCTGGGAACTGGCCGCCGCTGGCCGCGCCGCCGCGGGCCTGGCCGCCGCTGCCTGCGCCGCCGCGGGTCTGGCCGCCGCTGCCTGCCGGCGTCGAGCTGGTGGCGGAAGACGTGCTGCCGGACGCCGACTGGATGGCCGAATATCGCCGCCGGGCGGTGCCCTTTCCGGTCGGCCGGACGCTGCTGATCGATCCCCGCGAGCCCGACGATCCGGAGCCGGCGGTGACGGAGGCGGCGGCTGGGGCTGCGGCGGTTGATCCGGCGGCGGCTGGTGGGGTGGCGCCTGGTGCGTCGGCTGCTGGAGCTGCCGCGCCTGGGGCTACGGCGGCTGGTGCTGCGGCGCCTGGCCATTCGGCGACCGGCAATGCGGCGCCTGGGGCGACTGGCGGTGCGGCGCCTGGGGCGACGGCGACTGGCGGTGCGGCGAGTGGCGATGCGGCGGCTACGGTGGCCGTGGCGGGGAGGCGCTTGCTGCGGCTGCCGGCCCGCACCGCGTTTGGCATCGGCAGCCATCCGTCGACCAGCCTGGCGCTCGAGCTGCTGGAGGGCGCCGAGCTAGCCGGCCGCGCGGTGCTCGACGCCGGCACCGGCACCGGCATCCTCGCCTTCGCGGCGCTCGTCTGGGGCGCGGCGCAGGTGGTGGGCTTCGATTCCGATCCGGTGGCCGCCTTCCAGGCGCGCACCAACAGCCGGCTCAACGCCCTCCATCCCTCGCTGTTCGCCGGCCGGGCGGCGGCCCTCGCTCCGCGGCGCCGGTGGCAGGGCGCCGCGGGCCGCTTCGACGTCGTGGTCGCCAACGTCGTGCCCGAGGAGATCCTGCCCGACCTCGCCGACCTGCTGCCGGCGCTCGCCGCCGGCGGCGCGCTCATCCTTTCGGGACTTCCGGCGGAGCGCGCGGACGAGGTTGAGGCGCGGCTCGCGGCCTTGGGCCTGACCGAAACGGGACGCCGGCTCGACGGCGAGTGGGTGGCCCTGCAGCTGGTCCGCGGCGCCGGCGGCGAGGCCGCCGGCCGGCCGGGAGCGCGGCCTTGATCACGCTGTTGGTCGATCCGCGACGCTTTGCCGCCGGCGATGACGACGAGGTGGCCGGCCGGCCCGTCGGTGAACCCCCGGAGTGGCCGGTGCCCGGCCGCGAGGCGCGGGAGGAGCCGGCGGCGGCCGGCGAAGCGCGGGAGGAACCAGCGGCGTCTCCGAAATCGCGCCCCGGCGGGTTGCCAGCCCTGTCTCCCCTGCCCATCCTGACGGTGGAGGGCGAGGCCTACCGCCACCTGTTCCGTGCCCGCCGGACCGGTGTCGGCGAGCGCCTGCGAGTGGTCGACGGCGAAGGGCGGGCGCGCTGGGGCGAGGTCATCCGGGTAGGGCGAAGCGCGGCGCAGGTGGAACTGGCGGACCCGGCGGCTGCCAACGAGCCGTCGCTGCATCTCGAGATCCTGGTCGCCACGCTGCGCCCCGAGCGCGCCTCCTGGCTGGTGGAGAAGGCGACGGAGGTCGGCGCCGGCGCGGTGCGCTTCCTCAATACCGAGCGCGGCCCGCGCAGCTTCGGCGCCGGCACCGCGGAGCGCCTGCGCCGAGTGGCGGCCGCCGCCGTCGAGCAGTGCCACCGTTCGCGCTGCCCGGAGGTGACCGGTCCGCACCCGTTCGCCGAGGTCGCCCGCCTCGCCGCCGCCGCCAACCGGCGCTGGCTGCTGGACCCGGCCGCCGCACCACCAGGCTTCGGTCACCGATCGCCGCCGGCCGCCAGGGAAACGCTGCTGGTAGGACCCGAGGGAGGCTGGTCCCCGGCCGAGATCGCAATCCTGGAGCAGCAAGGCTGGCAGCGGGTCTCGCTGGGACCCAGGACCCTCCGCATCGAAACCGCCGCCCTGGCCGCCGCGGCGCTCCGCCTGCTGGCCGCCGAAGCCGACGGCGTGAGCTAAAACGCTCCCGGGCTCGGAGCGGACGCCGCGCCTCGAGGTTCGGCCTCCCACACGGCGAGATCCTGATAGCCGCAAAGACCGAGCTTGGCGTAGGTCCTGAGCGCGAAGCGCCGGCCCCAGGTCCGCTCGAGATAGGGGAGCGTGTGAAACGCGGAGTCGTCGTTGAAGCTGCCCTCGCCGGACGCGAAGAGGAAGCCGTCCGCGGCGAGCCGCGCGCGTTGCTCCGGCGAGAGGTCCGGCCGGGTCCAGACCAGGTCCTCATGATGGGTGGTGGCGACGAGGAGACCGCGGGGCCTGAGGACGCGGTGGAGCTCCTGCAGCCAGGCGAGCTGCATCGGCTCGTCCAAGTGGGTGAAGACGGAGATGGCACAGGCGACGTCGAAAGCCGCGTCGGGGAAGGGCAGCGGCGGCAGGGCGCCGGTGGCCATGAAGCCCGGCCCAAATCGGCGCCTGGCCCAACGAATGGCGGCGCGGTCGACGTCCACGCCATGGAGCTCGCGCTCCCCGGACTCGACGAGGAAGCGAGCCAGGCGCCCGGAGCCGCAACCGAAGTCGAGCCAGCGCCGATAGCTCTCCTCCGGTCGGCGGTGCTCTTGATAGGCACGGAGCACAGTCGCGGCGACCTCGCGGCCCACGGTCAGGAATTCGTCGCGGGAGCTGGTGAGCCCCACCCGGCGCCGGAGCCGTGCCGGCGGGAGCGGCAGCCTCGCTCCAGAGAACCGCTCCCGGAGGTCCGGGCCGAGGTCGCGGAGGCGAAACGGCAGGTCTTTGACCTCGCGGGCGAGCCAGTGCCAGGCTGGCCGCGGGATCAGCTTCCGGGCGACGCCCTTCAGGGCTCGTGTGGCGGGTAGGCGCGGCATCTCGGGGGCGGCAGGGCGAGCTTTGGGGCGGCAGGGGCGGGCCGGCTCCGGTGGCACGATCGTCGCCGGAGACATAGCACGCTCCGGGCCGGAGCGGGACCCCCCGAGGAGCGCCCGGCAGGAGGGGGGCTCCCGTCGGGAACCCCCGTCGACAGGTAGACACCCGCCGGTCTTCGGGCTAGCATCGACCCTGCCCTCAAAGGAGGTGGCCCTTGGCTGCGCCAAATCCCTTTGCCGATGTCCGCTGGATCTGGAAGAACGGCGAGCTGGTCGATTTCGAGAAGGCCACGGTCCACGTCCTGACCCACGCCCTGCACTACGGCTCCGGTGTTTTCGAAGGCATCCGCTGCTATCACACCCTGCAGGGTCCCGCGATCTTCCGGCTGCCGGAGCACCTGAGCCGGCTGGCCTACTCCGCCAAGGTCTACCGCATGGACCTGCCCTACTCCATCGCGCAGATCGGCCAAGCCATCGAGGAGACCATCCTCGGTAACGGTTTCGAGTCGTGCTACGTCCGGCCGCTGGTGTTCCGCGGCTTCGGCACCATGGGCGTCAACCCGCTGCGGTCGCCGGTCGAGGTGGTGATCGCCGCCTATCCATGGGGAAAGTACCTGGGCGACGAGGCGCTCGAGCAGGGCGTGGCGGCCTGCGTCTCCTCGTGGCGCCGGCCCTCTTCGAGCACCCTGCCGGCGATGGCCAAGGCGACCGGCAACTACCTCAACTCCTCGCTGATCAAGATGGAAGCGGTCACCAACGGCTACGCCGAAGGCATCGCGCTCGATTCCGGCGGCTACGTCAGCGAAGGCTCCGGCGAGAACCTGTTCCTGGTCCAGGGCGGCGCGCTGCTCACGCCGCCGGTCTCGGCGTCGCTGCTGCCGGGCATAACCCGTGATGCCGTCATCACCCTGGCCCGCGATCTCGGCGTCGAGGTGCGCGAGCAGGTCATCCCGCGCGGCCTGCTCTATACCTGCGACGAGCTGTTCTTCACCGGCACCGCGGCCGAGATCACTCCCATCTGCTCGGTGGACCGCATCCCGGTGGGCACCGGTCGCCCCGGCGCGGTCACCCTGCGGCTGGCGGCGGAGTTCATGGGCATCGTCGAAGGCACGGTGGCGGACCGGCACGGCTGGCTGCACCCGGTGCCGGCAGTGGCCGCGGTGTCGCCGCCGCACGCGGCGCACGCGGCGCACGCGGTTCCCGCAGCTTCCGCGGCTTCCGGAGCTCCCGCAGAATACCGCGAGGGCGAGGAGGTCCTGGCCGCCGTCGGCGCGTCCGCCGCGCTCGGCCCCAAGATCGCCGGCAGCGGCGGTTAGCCGGCGGTCGCCGCCAGCCGCGCGGCGGCCCCCATGCTCTGGTCAGGCCGGTCAGTCCAGCCGGCCCGGCCGGCGCGGCAGGAGAGGAGCTCGCGATGAACATCAACGACCTGCTCAAGATGGCGATCGAGCGCAAGGCGTCGGACCTCCACCTCAAGGTGGGGAGCCATCCGGTGCTGCGCGTCGACGGTGAGCTGACGCCGCTGGGCGAGCTCAAGCGCCTGATGCAGGAAGACACCATCGCCATGGCGTTCTCGATCATGAACGCCCGCCAGAAGCAGCGCTTCAAGGAGGACCTCGACCTCGACATCGCCTACTCGGTGCCTGGGCTGGGACGCTTCCGCTGCAACGTCTTCCAGCAGCGCGGCGCGGTCGGGCTGGTGATGCGCGTCATCCCGGCGCGCATCATGAGCGCGCGCGAGCTGATGCTGCCGCCGGTGCTCGAGCGCATCTGCGAGGAGCGCCGCGGCCTGGTGCTGTGCACCGGCACCACCGGCTCCGGCAAGTCGACGACCCTGGCGGCGCTGATCGACTACATCAACAACACGCGCGGCGAGCACATCATGACCATCGAGGACCCGATCGAGTTCCTGCATCGCGACAAGAAATCGATCGTCAACCAACGCGAGGTGGACGTCGACACCCACGGCTTCTCGCCCGCGCTGCGCGCCGCCCTGCGCCAGGACCCGGACGTGCTGCTGGTGGGCGAGATGCGGGACTTCGAGACCATCGAAACCGCCCTGCTGGCCGCCGAAACCGGCCACCTGGTGTTCTCCACCCTGCACACCCTGGACGCCACCGAAACGGTCAACCGCATCATCTCGGTGTTTCCGCCGCACCACCAGAAGCAGATCCGCATCCAGCTGTCGCAGGTGCTCAAGGCGATCATCTCGCTGCGCCTGGTGCCGCGAGCCGACGGCATCGGCCGGGTGCCGGCGGTGGAAGTGCTCATCTCCACCGCTTACATCCGCGAGTGCATCGAGACCAAGGAGAAGACCAAGTACATCCGCGAGCAGATCTCGCTCGGCACCAGCCAGTACGGCATGCAGACCTTCGACCAGTCGCTGTTCCAGCTCTACAAGAGCGGCCTGATCACCCTGGACGAGGCGCTCAAGCGGGCCACCAACCCGGACGAGTTCAAGCTCAAGATCCAGGGCGTGCAGTTCACCTCCGACGTGTCGCGCGAGCAGATGGAGGAATCGCTGGCGATCGCCGGCGACGGCGACCTGCTGACCGGCGCCGCCAGCTTCGAGCTCGAGCAGCACTAGGCCCCCGGTGGCCCCGCGCGAGCGCACCTGCTACGAGCGCGCCTGCGCCTTGCTGGCGCTGCGCCCACATTTCCGCCAGGAACTGGCGGCGAAGCTGGCGCGGCGCGGCTATCCGCCGGCGGAACTGGAGGCGGCGCTCGACCGGCTGGGACGGCAGGGCTACCTCGACGACGCGGCGGCGGCGCGCGGTCTGGTCGCCGCGCGTCTGGCCCGCGGCGGTCTCGGGCGCGACCGGCTGCGCGCCGATCTCGAGCGGCGCGGCGCGGCGCCCGCGGCGGTGGCGGCGGCGCTGGACGAGTTGCCCGCCGACGAGCTGCCTGCCGCCCGGGAGGCGGCAAGCCGCTGGCACGGCAAGAACGCCGCGGCGCTGGCCCGCCACCTGGCGCGGAAGGGCTTCACCCGCCGTGCTATCTTTGCCGTCCTGAAAGAGCACCCCACCGCCGCCGATTCCGCCGGCGACGGCGAGGCGGCTCTCGACGACCCTGACTAGCGGGGCGCCCCCCTTCCCCCTCCCATGAACAGCTCCGAGATCCGCCGCAGCTTCACCGAGTTCTGGAGCGCCCGCGGGCACCGCCTCGTGCCCAGCGCGCCGCTGGTGCCGCAGGGCGATCCCACCCTGCTGTTCGTCAACGCCGGCATGGTGCCGTTCAAGGATCAATTCGTCGGCCGCGAGCGGCCGCCGTCGCCGCGCGCCGTCTCGGTGCAGAAGTGCCTGCGGGTGTCGGGCAAGCACAACGACCTCGAGAACGTCGGCCCGAGCGTGCGCCACCATACGTTCTTCGAGATGCTGGGCAACTTCTCCTTCGGCGACTATTTCAAGGAGGAGGCGATCCGCGGCGCCTGGGAGCTGGTGACCCGGGTCTGGGGCATCCCGGTGGAACGGCTGATGGCGACCGTCTTCGAGGAGGACGAGGAGGCGCGGGAGCTGTGGCTCGCGCTCTCCAGCCTGCCGCCCGAGCGGGTGCGCCGCTGTGGCCGGGAGGACAACTTCTGGGCGATGGGCGAGACCGGCCCCTGCGGCCCGAGCAGCGAGATCTTCGTCGACCTGCGCCCCGGGCAGCCGCCGGTGGACTGGTCGGAGGGCACCGCCAGCGGGCGCTACCTCGAGATCTGGAACCTGGTCTTCATGCAGTACGAGCGCGCCGCTGCGGGCGGCGAGTTGCTGCCGCTGCCACGCCCGTCGATCGACACCGGCGCCGGGCTCGAGCGGGTCGCTTCGGTGCTGCAGGGCGTCGATTCCAACTACGACACCGACCTGTTCCGGCCGCTGCTCGCCGCTGCCGCCGAGCTGGCGGGCACCCGCTACGGCGCCGACCCCGAGGGGGACGTGGCGCTGCGGGTGATCGCCGACCACCTGCGCGCGGTCACCTTCCTGCTCGCCGACGGCGTCATCCCCGGCAACGAAGGACGCGGCTACGTGCTCCGCCGCCTGCTGCGCCGGGCGGTGCGCCACGGCATGCGGCTGGGTTTCGAGGAGCCCTTCCTGCACCGGCTGGTGCCGGTGCTGGGAGAGGTGATGGGGCCGGCCTATCTGGAGCTCTCGGCGACCCGACAGGCGTCGATGGCGACGTTGCAGGCGGAGGAGGAGAAGTTCCGCTCGACGGTCGCCAACGGCGCCCGCCAGGTGCAGGACGAGATCGAGCGCCTGCGGGCGGCCGGCGACGCGGAGCTGCCGGGGGCGATGGTGTTCCGGCTCTACGACACCTACGGCCTGCCGATCGAGGTCATCCGCGAGATCGCCGAGGAGGAGCGCTTCCAGGTCGACGAGGCGGGTTTCGACGCCGCCCTCGAGGGCCAGCGCGAGCAGTCGCGGCGAGCCACCCAGGAGGTGCAGAGCCGCCTCGCGGCGCTGCGCGAGGTGGTGCGGGGGCACGCCGACCTCGCCGCCACCCGCTTCGAGGGCTATGACCGCACCGAGCTGCTCGGCGGCCAGGCCGAGGTGGTGCGCCTGGCCACCTGGAAGGACGGCGCGCCGGTGCGGGTGGCGACGCTCGCCGCCGGCCAGAGCGGCGTGGTGGTGCTCGACCAGACCGTCTTCTACGCCGAGTCCGGCGGCGAGGTGGGGGACACCGGGCTGATTCAATGGGACGGCGGGCGCGCCCGCGTCGCCGATACCCAGAAGGACGCGGCGGGCGTCTTCTACCACTTCGTCGAGGTCGAGGAGGGCGAGATCGGCCGCCACTCCCGGGTCGACCTGCGGGTCGACCACGAGCCGCGACTCGCCATCCAGCGCAATCACACCGCCACCCACCTGCTGCATGCCGCGCTGCGCCAGGTGCTGGGCAAGAGCGTGCGCCAGGCCGGTTCGCTGGTGGCGCCCGACCGCCTGCGCTTCGACTTCACCTACCATCGCGCGCTGTTCCGCAAGGAGCAGGAGGAGGTCGAGGACCTGGTCAACGAATGGGTCCGGCGATCGGTGGTCACCGACTTCGTCACCCGCAGCTACCAGGAGGCGATCGCCGCCGGCGCCATGGCGCTGTTCGGCGAGAAATACGGCGAGCGGGTGCGCACCGTGGCCGTCCCGGGCTTCAGCCTCGAGCTCTGCGGCGGCTGCCACGTCCACTCGACCGGCGAGATCGGCCTGTTCCTGATCGAGTCGGAGCGCGGCGTCGCCTCGGGCGTGCGCCGCATCGAGGCGGTGACCGGCGGCTACGCCCTGGCCGAGGTGAGGCGGCAGCGCAATGCCTATTCCGAGCTGGTGGCGCGGCTGGGGATTCGCTCCGGCGACTACGAGCAGCAGCTGCAGAAGGCCGAGCAGCTGCGGCAGCGCCAGGACCAGCTCGAGCAGGAGATGCGCCGCCTGCGCATGCAGCTGGTCTCGGGCGGGGTGGCGCCTGGCGGCGGCGGCGAAGGCGAGCTGCTGGTGGACGGGATCCGGGTGCTGGCGCGCGAGGTGCCGCCGGCGCCCGCCGGCGAGCTGCGCGAGATGGCGGACGCCCTGCGCTCGAAGCTCGGCTCCGGCGTGGTGGTGATCGGCACGCGCGGCGAGGACACCGTGTCGCTGGTGGCGGCGGTGAGCAAGGACCTGACGCCGCGCATCAAGGCCGGCGAGCTGGTCAAGGTGCTGTCGGCGGTGGTGGGCGGCGGCGGCGGCGGGCGCGCCGATTTCGCCCAGGCCGGCGGCCGCGATCCGGACAAGCTGCCGCACGCCCTGGCGGCCGTCGAGGCGGCGGTGCGCGAGCAGTTGGCGCGCTGAATGCCGCTGAACGCCGCTGAATGCCGCGCGCAGTTGGCGCGCTGCATGCAGACCGATTCCGCCGGAGGTGACGATATGTCGCAGACCAGCGTCTGGTACCTGATCGGTTGCGTGGTGGCGGTGGCCGGCCTGGCCTGGGGGGCGCACCTGGCGCACCTGCCGGGGCCGTGGATCGGCGCCAGCGTGGTGGTGCTGATCGGACTGATGGTCGCCGGGGCGGCGAAGAAGTTCGGCAGCCGCCAGCCGGGCCCGCCGCCGGGCTGAGCCGGCGGCAGGGGGGAGATCAGAGCACGGTTTCCCGCAACACCTCTTCCATGGTGGTGACGCCGTCGCGGATCTTCTGCAGGCCGCTGCCGCGCAGCGTGATCATGCCGTTCTGGATCGCCTTGACCCGCAGCTCGTAGGAGCTGGCGCCCGACAGGATCATCTCGCGGATCTCGTCCTCCACCTCCATCACCTCGTAGAGCGCGATGCGTCCCTTGTAGCCGGTGTTGCTGCAGCGCTCGCAGCCGCGGCCGCGGAACAGCTTCAGGGTGCGCGACTCGGCCTCGGAGAAGCCGGCCTCCACCAGGACGTTGGGCGGCACCTCGGCCGCCGGCTCGCGGCAGAAGGAGCAGATCCGCCGCACCAGCCGCTGGGCGGCGATCAGGTGCACCGAGGTGGCCACCAGGAACGGCTCGATGCCCATGTTCATCAGGCGGTTGATCGACGAGGGGGCGTCGTTGGTGTGCAGTGTCGACAGCACCAGGTGCCCGGTCATCGCCGCCTTGATCGCCACCTCGGCGGTCTCGAAGTCGCGGATCTCGCCGACCAGGATGATGTTGGGGTCCTGGCGCAGGAAGGAGCGCAGCGAGGCGGCGAAGTTGAGGCCGATCTGCTCGCGCATCTGCACCTGGTTGATGCCCATCAGGTTGAACTCGACCGGGTCCTCGGCGGTGATGATGTTGACCTCGGGCGTGTTGATGCGCTGCAGCGCCGAGTACAGGGTGTTGGTCTTGCCCGAACCGGTGGGGCCGGTGACCAGCACCATGCCGTAGGGCTTCAGGATGGCGTTCTCGAAGCGGCGCAGGGATTCGGCCTCGAAGCCCAGCTTCGCCATGTCGAGCATCAGCTTGTCTTTGTCGAGCAGCCGCATGACGATCTTCTCGCCGAACAGCGTGGGCAGCACCGACACGCGGTAGTCCAGGTCCTTGGACTTGCCGCCGATCTTGGTCTTGATCTTGATGCGGCCGTCCTGCGGCAGCCGCTTTTCGGCGATGTCGAGCCGCGCCATGATCTTGCAGCGGCTGGTGATCGCTTCCTTGAGCTTGAGCGGCGGATGCATCATCTCGTAGAGGATGCCGTCGATGCGGTAGCGGACGCGGTATTCCTTTTCATACGGCTCGATGTGGATGTCGGAAGCGCCGCGCTTGATGGCGTCGGTGAGCACGATGTTGACCAGCTTGACCACCGGCGCCTGCTCCGATTCCTCCTCGAGCGTCGCCAGGTCGAGGTCCTGCTCTTCCTCGAGCACCTCGAGGTCGGTGCCGGTGCCGGCCTCCTCCGAGAGGTCCTCCATCACCTTCTTGAGCTCGATCGCGTGGGTCGAGCCGTAGTACTTGTCGATCGCCAGCCGGATGCCGGTCTCGGCCGCCACCACCGGCTCGACCTTGTAGCCGGTCATGAACTTGACGTCGTCCATGGCGAACACGTTCGAGGGGTCGAGCATCGCCACCGTGACCGTGGCGCCCGCCTTGCTGACCGGCACGATGGTGTACTTGCGCGCGATGTCGGCGGGGATGATCTTGATCACCACCTCGTCGATCTCGGTGGTCGCGAGGTCCACGGAGGGCACGCCGAAGTGCTGGCTGAGCGCGTCGACCAGCTGGCGCTCGGTGATGTGGCCGAGTTTCACCAGCGCGGTGCCGAGGCGGCCGCCCTGGTCCTTCTGATAGACCAGCGCGTCCTGCAGTTGCGTCTGGTCGATCTTGCCGGAGCGCAGCAGCAGCTCGCCGAACTTGGAGGTCTGCGCCTGCGGTTTGCGCGCCGCGAATTCCGGTGGTGCCATGCCGTCTCCCGGGGGCTGCGCCTGCGCCCCGCCTCGTATCCTGCGCCCGGTGCCCCCGCCCGGGTTTGCCGCGAATCTCAGATACCGCTGGCGGAGCAGTCTAGCAGCGGCCGGGAAAGAGGGTCAACGCCAAGAGGCATCGCCACTTATCGCGAATTTCCCAGCAGGGCGGCGGCGCGTGCGGCGAGGCGCTCGGGCGGCACCTCGAGCAGGCACGCCTTGGCCTCGGCGAAGCGGCGGTAGCAGAAGCTGCACGGCAGCCGGCGGTAGATGGCGCGCTCCGGCGCCCCATAGGGGCCGTGCCGGTCGGGATCGGTGGGGCCCATGACCATCAGCACCGGCGTGCCCAGGGCGTGCGCCAGGTGGGTTGGGCCGCTGTCGCCGCCCAGCATCAGCGCCGCCCCGCGCGCCAGGGCGGCGAGCGCCGGCAGGTCGGGGGCGGCGACCGGCTCGGCGGCTGCCTGACCGGCGGCGGCGGCGGTACCGGCCCCGGAGGCGCCAGAGGCATTCGCGGGGCCGCCGGCGGCGGCCACCACCGCCGCCGCCAGGGCCTCGCCGCCCGGGCCCGCCGCGACGCGGGTGCGCACGCCGGTGGCGGCGTGCAGCCGCCGCGCCGCCTCGCCCCACCAGGCCGCCGGGTAGGCTTTGTTGCCCCAGCCGGCGCCGGGGTGGAGCAGCGCGTAGGGCGGCGCGGCGGCGGTGGGCTGGCGGGTCGCGTCCGTGGCGGCGCCCCGAGGGACGGTGGCCGAGCCGGCAGCCGCCGCGAGCGGCGCCCGGAACAGCTTGTCGCCGCCGAAGTCGGCCGGCTCGCGCGGCAGCCCGAGCGCGTCGAGCAGCGACAGGGCGCGGTCCACGGCGTGCGTGCCGGCCGCCGGCAGGCGCTCGGACAGCCACAGGGCGCTGGACGGCTCGCGGCGCCAGGCGCGGGCATGGCCGATGCGGCGCGGCGCCAGCGACAGCGCGGCGATCACGCCCGCCTTGTGGTTGCCCATCAGGTCGAGCACCACCTGCGGCGCGAAGCGGTCGAGGGCGGCGAGGAAAGCGGCGATCTCGGCGAGGCTGCGCGGCGCCAGCGGCTGCCGGCCCCAGCGACGCAGGCGGACGACGATCAGCTGGTCGAGGTCGGGATGGCCGGCGAGCAGCGGCGCGAACGGTTCTTCGACCACCCAGCCGAGGCGGGCGCCGGGCAGGTGGCGGCGCAGGGCGCCGAGCACCGGCAGCGCGTGCACCACGTCGCCGAGGCTGCTGGTGCGCAGCAGCAGGATGCGCGGGCGCTCGGGGAGGGGCTCGGGGCCGCTCATGGACCGGCCGGCAGGCGCCGGATGCGGCCGATGAGGTCGCTGGTGGCGTGGTCCTTGGGATCGCCGACCAGGGCGGTGCGCCCACCGTAGGCGCGCACCACCTCGTACTCGGGGACCGCCTCCGGGGAACCGTAGTCCGGACCCTTGCAGTGCACGTCCGGACGCAGCCGCGCCAGCAGCTCGGCGGGCGAGTCCTCCTCGAAGACCACGACGAAATCGACGGGCTCGAGGGCGGCCACCAGCTCGGCGCGCTCGGCGGCCGGCACCAGGGGGCGTCCCGGGCCCTTGAGGCGCGCCACCGAGGCGTCGCCGTTGACCGCCGCCACCAGCACGTCGGCCTCGGCCTTGGCCGCCCGCAGGTAGCGCAGGTGGCCGACGTGCAGAAGGTCGAAATGGCCGTTGGCGAAGGCGACGCGGCGGCCGGCGGCGGCCAGCTCGGCCAGCCGCGCGGCGAGCTGCGGCGGGGTCAGGACGGCGCCCATCGCAGCTCTTCAAGGGGCCGCCGGTCGGCGCGGACAGCCTGGCGCAGCTCGTCGGCGGTGAGGGTCGCGGTGCCGGCCTTCATCACCACCACCCCGGCGGCGTGGTTCGAGAGCAGCGCCGCCTCGAGCGGGCTGGCGCCGGCCGCCAGGGCGAGGGCGAAGGCGCCGATGACGGTGTCGCCGGCGCCGGTGACGTCGGCCACCTGGTCGGTGCCCGAGACCCGCAGGTGCACCGTCGAATCGGCCTGGAAGAGGCTCATGCCGCGGCTGCCGCGGGTGACCAGCAGGAAGCGGGTGGCGAGCCGGTCGAGCAGGCCGCGGCCGCCGCGTTCCAGCAGGTCGAGGTGGTCGCCGATGCGCGTCCCCAGCAGCGCCTCGGTCTCCTCCTCGTTGGGGGTGGCGCCGTCGAGGCCGGCGAAGGCCGCCAGCCGGTAGCGGCTGTCGCCCACCACCACCCCCGCCGGCGCCAGCGCGGCGCGCAGCGGCGCCAGCAGCGCCGGCTCGACGGCGCCGTAGCCGTAGTCGGAGACGATGGCGACGCGCGCCTCGCCGCGCCAGCCGGCGAGCGCGGCGGCGAAGCGCCGGCGCTCCTCCTCGGCGAGCTCGAGCGTGTCCTCGACGTCGTAGCGCACGATCTGCTGCTTGACCTGATGGCGGCCGCCACCCAGGATGCGCACCTTGGTCGGGGTGCGGAAGCCGGGTCGCACCAGGAGGCCGGCGGTGGGCACCCCGAGGGCGGCGAGCGTCTCGCGCAGCCGCTCGCCGTGAGCGTCGTCGCCGGTCACCCCGAGCGGCAGCGGCCGGCCGCCGAGCGCCGCGACGTTGGCCACGGCGTTGGCGCCGCCTCCGGGGGTCAGCCGCTCGCCCTCGAAGCTCAGGATCAAGACCGGCGCCTCCCGGCTGATGCGCTTGGGCGCGCCGGTGATGAACACGTCGGCCACCAGGTCCACCAGCATCAGCACCGGCTGGCCGGCCATGGCATCGACCACCGCCAGCAGCCGGTCGGCCGTTGGAAGTATTTCCTTCTCAGACATTTGCGGAGCGGAATTGTAGCAGGCTCCGGGGGGCGCCCCTTGCGGGCCGGCCACGGGAAGCAGGGCTTTCCTGCGAGTGGCACCCGTTCAAGGTCCGCGCCGAACAACCAACCACCGATGGCCCGGCTACTGGCTCGTGGGTCGAGGCTTTCGAGGTCGACGATCTCGTGCCGCTGCCGTCGCAGGCCGAGCCATGGATCGAGGACCGCCTCGGGGCTCCGCGCCGGGCGCGATGCGCTGGCCAGCTTGGCCGGGGCGCGATGGTCGGAAGGCTCTCGCCGCAGCTTGCGGCACCACAATGGGTACGAACAGCTTGGCAGGGAAAAGGTAGTCCTCGCTCGACTCGTCGACGACCCGAATCATCGCGTGCTTTTCGGCCACCGGGTCGCTCATCGCAAGGTAGACTTTGCGTTCCTCCAAGGACGCGCCGTAGCCCCGGTTGTCGATGCAGAGAACGAAGGTATCGTTACTCACTAGGTGGCTCCAGCAACCGCTTGATTTTAATTTCCTTGCGGCCTATGCCGTGCGCTTCGTACGAGTGTACCTCAGCGAGCATCACGTATCCGTCCGGCAACCCTACCTTGGCAATGCCCTTGAGCTTGCGCCACCGCCCCTGGCCAAAGAGCTTGCGGAGCCGCCTCCGGACCCGGAGCGAAACGCCGCTCGCGATGATCTCCGGGTCGGTGATCTTGCCGAGGATCTTCGGCTCCATCGCTACGGGCATTCTAGTCCTGGAAGGCATTGAAATTCTCCTCGGGAGCGAGGAACCGGCGACCAGGCCCTCCGACCGTTTCAGCTTGGAGGTGCCAATGTGGCACCTCGGAAACGGCTTTGGCGCGCGGTCGCCCGCGGTCGCCCCTGGCCGCCCTGCGGACCGGCGGCGGCACCTTTCTTGCTGATTGGCGGAGCGGCGATGCGGGCGGTGCCCGCGCGGGCGTCCTTGCGCCGCGCCTCGCCGCCGGAAGGAGCCGCATGATCGAAGCCCATGACTTGAGCCGCCGGTTCGGCGATTTCACCGCCGTCGACGGCGTCTCCTTCCGCGCCGCGGATCACGAGATCCTCGGCATGCTGGGGCCCAACGGCGCCGGCAAGACCACCACCATCCGCATGATCACCGGCTTCTTGCCGCCCACCGCCGGGCGGGTGACGGTTGCCGGACACGATCTGTTCGAATCGCCCACCGAGGTACGCCGCCACCTGGGCTACCTGCCGGAAAACGTCGCGCTCTATCCCGAGATGCGGGTCGAGGAGTACCTGGGCTACCGTGCCCATCTCGAGGGCCTGGCCGGCGGCGAGGTCCGCACCGCGGTCGGCGAGGCGGTCGAGCGCTGCCTGCTGGTCGAAGTCCGCCACCAGATCATCGGCACCCTCTCGAAGGGCTACCGCCAGCGGGTGGGGCTCGCCACCGCCATCCTGCACCGCCCCGGCGTCCTGGTGCTCGACGAGCCCACCGTCGGCCTCGACCCCAAGCAGATCATCTCGATCCGCGAGCTGATCCGCGAGCTGGGGCGCGAGCGCACGCTGCTGCTGTCCACCCACATCCTGCCCGAGGTCGAGCTGCTCTGCGACCGGGTGATCATCATCGACCGCGGCCGCATCGCCGCCGAGGGCACGCCGGAGAGCCTCCGCCAGTCCTGGGTCGGCAATCCCGGGCTGCGGGTGACGCTCAAGGACGCGCCGCCGGCGGCGCCCGCCACCCTCGAACAGCTGACGGGCGTGATCGCGGTGCGCGCCGGCGCCGGCGGCCCCGGCAGCTTCGTGCTGGAGTGCGACCGCGCCGCCGATCCCCGCGAGCAGGTCTTCCGCGCCGCCGTCGAGCATGGCTGGGTGCTGCTGGAGCTGGCGCTCGAACGGCCGTCGCTCGAGGACGTCTTCGTGCGCCTGACCACCCGCGAGCATGCCGGCGAAGCCGAGGGTGGGCCGGCGCCGCCGGCGGCCCCGGGTGCGCATGGCGCCAACCCTGCCGATCCCGCCCATCCCGCCCATCCCGCCCACCCCTCCAATACCGCGGCGGAGCGGCCGGACCAGGAGGAGGTGCCGTCGTGAGGGCCCTGAACGCCACCTTCCAGCGCGAGCTGCGCGCCTACTTCGTGTCGCCGCTCGCCTACCTGGTGATGACCTTTTTCCTGGTGTACAACGGCTTCACCTTCGGGGCGGTCATCAGCTACCTCAACGATCCGCGCGCGCCGGGCACCGACCGGCCGATGGACAGCATCTTCCAGGGCTTCTTCTTCTGGGTGCTGCTGCTGTTCCTGGCCACGGTGCTGACCATGCGGCTGATCTCCGAGGAACTGCGCAGCGGCTCGATCGAGGTGCTGATGACGGCGCCGATCACCGAGGCCCAGGTGGTGGT
>DATGHG010000328.1:0-21613 GCA_035308185.1 Thermoanaerobaculia bacterium
GCCGCCGCCGACGTCGATGACGGCGGCGGTGCCGGGGCCCAGGTCCACCACCTCGCGCACCGCGCGATAGATCAGCCTGCCCTCGTCGGCGCCGGTGAGCAGCTGCACCTCGAGGCCGGTATGCGCCTTGACCCGGGCGAGGAAGTCCTTGCCGTTGGCGGCCTCGCGCACCGCGCTGGTGGCCACCGCCACCACCCGGTCGGCACCCTTGAGCCTGGCCAGGGTGGTGATGCGGATCAGCGCTTCGAGGCCGTTTCCGATGGCGGCCTCGGAGAGCACGCCCTCGCCCAAGCCGGTCTTGCCCAGGCGCACCATCTCGCGCTCGCGACCGAGCACGCGGTAGGCGCCGCTGGTCTGCGGCGCCACCACGATCATGTGGATCGAGTTCGAGCCGATGTCGATGGCGGCCAGCCGCCCGAACGGCTCGTCGCGGTGGACCGCCCAGTCGCCGGGCCCCGCCGGGTGAGGCAGGCGCAGCTGCAACGCGCCCCCCGGGGGGCCGTCGCCGGCAAGCGCGGCGGCCGGCGCAAGCAGCGGCTGGATCACGACTGCCGGTGGTGCCACTCGGCGATTGTAGTCTGCAACTCGAGTGCCGCGGGCGGCGGCGACGGGCGCGCCGCCTTCGCGGGGGTGGCGGGCGTCGGCGGCGTCGGCGATGTTGGCGACTGGTACAGCCGTTCGAGCAGCAGGTCCCAGCTGTGCCGGCGCGCGTTGTCGACGGCGCGGGCTGACATCTCGGCGAGCAGCGCCGGCTCCTCGAAGAGGCGGATCATGGCGGCGGTCAGCGCCGCCGGGTCGCCGGCGTCCACCACCAGGCCGGAGCCGCCCGGCAGGACGATCTCCTGCGGGCCGCCGCGGTCGCTGACGATCGCCGGCAGGCCGGCGGCCTGCGCCTCGAGCACGACGTTGCCGAAGGTGTCGGTGGTGCTCGGGAAGACGAACAGGTCGGCACCGGCATAGGCGCGGGCGAGGTCCTCGCCGTGCAGGAAGCCGGTGAACAGGATCTCGGGGCGGCGGTGGCGGCGGGCCAGCTCCTTGAGGTATGGACCATCGCCCACCACCACCAGCTGGGCCTGGCGGCCGCTGTCGAGGAAGGCCAGGAACGAGGCCATCAGGGCGTCGAGGTTCTTCTCCCTGGACACGCGCCCGACGTAGAGGAACTTGAAGGCGGCGGCGTCGATGCCGAAGCGCCGGTAGAAGCGCGGTTCGCGCTTGCCGGGATGGAAGAAGTCGGCGTCGACGCCGCGCGGCAGCAGCGACATCCGGGCGCGGTCGAGGCCGTGCTCGGCGAGCAGGTCGAGATAGCAGCGGCTGGCGACGAAAACCCTTTCCATGCTGCCGAAGAACCAACGCATATAGGTCCAGGTCAGCTCTTCGAGCATGGCGCTGCCGGCGAGGTGGCGGACGTAGAGCGGGAAGTCGGTGTGATAGATGCCGGTCACCGGGATGCCGAGGAGCTTGCCGGCGGCCAGCCCGACCAGGCCGAGCGGACCCGGGGTGCTGATCAGGATCTCGGAGTAGCCCTCGCGCTCGCAATGCTCGAGCACCTCGAGCAGCGGCGGCAGCGCCAGCGTCTGCGATTCGTAGCCCGGGATGGGGAATTGGGCGAAGGGCTTGAAGTCCCGCACCGCCAGGTCGGGCGGCGGGGTGTCCTCGCCGCAGGTGATGGCCACCAACCGCTTGCCACGCCGGCGCGCCAGGCCGGCCAGCGTGCGCACGGTCTTGGCGACGCCGTTGACGTCGGTCAGCGTGTCGGTGAACCACGCCTTCTTGCCGCCGGCGCTCGCCGGGGCGCCGGCGGCGCCGGCAGGGGCGTCGGTGCCGAGGAAGCGGCGGGCGGCGGCGTCGAGCAGGTCGGTATCCTTGTGCTGGGTCTGCAGCGCCACCAGGAACGGCGCCAGCGTCACCGCCAGCGGCGCCAGCTGGGCGGCGGCGGCGCCGAGGCTCTCGGCCAGGCGGCCGCGGCGGGCGTGGCGCACGAAATCGCGCATCAGGGTGCTGGCGACCTGCTGGCTGGCGAGGTTGGCGGCGGCGAAGGCAGCGCGGTCGGGCGCCGGGACGGCGGCGCCGCGGCCGCCGGCGAGGCCCCGCAGCTGGGCGACGAAGCCGCGAGCGCGGTGACTTCGACGGGTGCCGGTGGCGTCGAGGTCAGGGGTGCCGTCGGCGTCGCCCGGCTCGCCGGCCGGCAGCTCGCCGGTGGTTTTGGCGACATGGGCTACATGGGCGACATCGGCGGTATCGGCGGTATCGGCGGTATCGACGGCATGGGCGGCATTGGCGGCGCCGGCGGCGTGCGCACCGCCGCCGCCCAGGGCGAGGTTGCGCAGCAGTTCGCCGAAGGGGTCCTTGCGGCTGCCCAGCCCGAGCGGGAACTGGCGGCGGTAGTACTCGTGGGCGAGGCTGGTGAGGCTGTGCGCCAGACGCAGGCTCGAGCCGGTCTGGCCGCCCGGCTGGTGGTGCCCGGCGCGCAGGGCGGCGAGGAAGCCCGCGGTGCCATCGACCGCGCCGGCGGTGGTCTCGGTCCAGGTGGTGGCCACGTAGTGCCCGCCGTGGTCGTCGCTGCCGCCGGTGAAGGCCTTGATCCAGGGGGTCGGGCCGGCCGGCGTCAGGCGGTGGCGCTCCGCCAGGTCGGCGATGACGTCGGGGGTGAGCGCGGCGAGCAGGCGCCGCGCCAGCTCGTTGAGGCGGCGGTCGTGGATGCCGTTGAGGGCCTCGAAGCGATTGAACAGGACCAGCAGCTTCTCGAACTGGTCCAGGGTGAGCATGTCGTTGACCCGGTAGAGCGGATGGGCGACCGCATGCACGACGTCCTGGGCCACCAGATAGTCGCGCAGCTCGTAGACGTTGCGGCGCAGCGCCTGGATGTCGCGGTGCTGCGCCTCGGTGATGCCGATCGCCAGGCAGTGGATCTCGCAGCCGTCCTCGGGGAACTCGACGGTCACCTCCTCGGAGAGGAAGGTGCCCGGCAGGTGCGCGATCTCGAGCGCGCCGGCGATGGTGTCGTGATCGCTCAGGGTCACGAAGTCCATGCCGCGCTCACGGCAGAGGCGGTAGACCTCGCGCGGCTCGGTGAAGCTCTCGGGCGCCCCGAACTGCCGCAGGATCCACTCCGGCGGTCGGTTGGAGGCCTTGCTGTGGACGTGCAGATCGGCCCTGGCGGTGGTCGGCGTCATTGGCGATCTCTCCCGGAGTCCCGGGCCGCGGCAGGCGGCGACGGGCTCGGAACCTCATGGTACGAGGCGGGAATGCGCCGTAGGGTGACGGCGGCGTTGCTCCGGGTCACGGTTGGGTGGCAGCGGCGTGACGTTGGACCCGGGCGCCGGCCGACCGCCGTCTCGCGGCCGGATGTCTCGCGTTTGCCGCACTTTGTTACACTCGCGCCGTAGCCGCCGCGGAGCGGATGTGGCAGAATGGGGGTTCGCCTTGCCGCTCGCCGGCACCGCCCCGAGCAGCTCGATGGGCTGCGAGCGGCCCATCCGAGGAGACCACGCTTGTCCGAGCCGAAGCCGACTCCCAGCTCCCCCGTCGCCACGATCCAGCCGCCGAGCCAGGCACCGGACCAGGCGCCGGCCGACACCGCGTCGCTGTTCATCAACCGCGAGCTGTCGTGGCTCGACTTCAACCGGCGCGTGCTGCACGAGGCGCGGGACGAGTCCAACCCGCTGATCGAGCGGCTGAAGTTCGTCGCCATCTTCGACAACAACCTCGACGAGTTCTTCATGAAGCGGGTCGGCGGCCTCAAGCAGCAGCTGGCCAGCAACGTGCGCGAGCTGCCGCCCGACAGCCGCACGCCGCGCCAGCAGCTGGCCGAGATCAACGCCCTGGTGCGGCCGATGCTCGCCGAGCAGCGGCGCCTGCTCAACGACGACCTGCTGCCGGCGCTGCGCCAGCACGGCCTCGAGATCCTGCGCTGGGACGAGATCAAGGCCGCCGAGCGGCGCCATCTGGCCGAGGAGTTCGATCGCACCATCTTTCCGGTGCTGACGCCGCTGGCGGTGGATCCGGCGCACCCCTTCCCCTTCATCTCCAACCTGAGCCTGTCGCTGGCGGTGGCGGTGCGCTCGCCGGGCGGCGCCGCCGGTCACCTGCCGGGCCGCGCCGGCACCCTGCGCTTCGCCCGCATCAAGGCGCCGCACATCCTGCCGCGCTGGGTGCAGGTGCCCAAGACGCTGCGCTTCGTGCCGATCGAGGAGGTCATCGCCAACAACCTGCAGCGGCTGTTCGAGGGCATGGACATCGTCGAGTCGCACCCCTTCCGGGTGACCCGCAACTCCGACGTGCAGCGCAACGAGGACGCGGCGGACGACCTGCTCGAAGCGATCCAAGAGGAGCTGCGCGAGCGCCGCTTCGCCACCGTGGTGCGGCTCGAGCTGGCGCAGGGCTGCCCGGAGTGGATGCGCGAGCTGCTGTGCGAGCAGCTGGAGGTGGGGGCGCAGGAGGTGTTCGAGCTCGACGGGCCGCTGGGGCTGCGCGACCTGATGCAGCTGGCGTCGGTGCCGCTGCCGTCGCTGCGCTTCCGGCCCTGGGCGCCGGTGACGCATCCGCGGCTGGCGGCGCTGGCCGGCAGCGACGCCGGCGACGCCGACGAGATCTTCGGCATCATCAAGGGCGGCGACCTGCTGGTGCACCATCCTTTCGATTCCTTCACCACCAGCGTACAGCGCTTCATCGAGGTGGCGGCGGACGATCCGTCGGTGTTCGCGATCAAGCAGACGCTCTACCGCACCTCGGCCGACTCGCCCAACATGCGGGCGCTGATCCGCGCCGCCGAGGCACGCAAGCAGGTGGCGGTGACGGTGGAGATCAAGGCGCGCTTCGACGAGGCGGCGAACATCGAGTGGGCCGAGGCGCTGGAGGGGGTGGGGGCGCACGTCGCCTATGGCGTGGTGGGGCTCAAGACGCACGCCAAGATCGCGCTGGTGGTGCGGCGCGAGCGCGATCAGCTGCGCAGCTACGTGCATGTGGCGACCGGCAACTACAATCCCGAGACCGCCAAGCTCTACACCGACCTCGGCATGTTCACCTGCAACGAGGAGCTCGCCGCCGACGTGGCGCAGCTGTTCAACATGCTGACCGGCTACGTTCACCGCCCGCATTTCAAGAAGCTGCTGGTGGCGCCGATCAACATGCGGCAGCGCTTTCTCGAGCTGATCCGGCGCGAGGTGGAGCACAGCCGGGCGGGGCGCGGCGGGCAGATCGTGGCCAAGATGAACTCGCTCGAAGACCGCGAGATCGTCGAGGCGTTGTACGAAGCTTCGGCGGCGGGGGTCGAGATGGACCTGGTGGTGCGCGGCATCTGCCGGCTGCGGCCGGGGGTGCCGGGCCAGAGCGAGACGATCCGGGTGATCAGCATCATCGGACGGTTCCTGGAGCACGCCCGGATCTTCTATTTCGCCAACGCCGGCAAGCCGGAGTTCTTCATCGGTTCGGCGGACTGGATGTCGCGCAACCTCGACTACCGGGTGGAGGCGATCGCGCCGGTGGAGGATCCGCGGCTGCAGGAGGAGCTCAAGGCGATCCTGGACTTGCAGCTCGGCGACAACGTCAAGGCGTGGGACCTGCGGGCGGACGGCAGCTACCACCAGCGCCAGCCGGCGTCCGGGGAGCCGGTGCGCTCGAGCCAGGAGGTGCTGATGCAGCGAGCCCTCGACCGGTCGCGGCCCTCCTGGGTAACGGGTCCTTCCGGACCGGTGGAAGCCGGGGCTTAGGGCTGCGCCGCCCTGTCGAACGGTGGTCCTGGAGGTCGGGACGATGGCGAGGTCGCGGCTGCAGCGGACCAAGGATTGGCTGACCGTTCTCTTCCTGAGCGCGGGCTTCATCTACATCGTGCTGGGTTCGGCGAACTTGCTCAGCGTCGTGCTCTCCCGGCCGCTGGTCCCAGGCCACCTCGCCATGACCCAGGCCGATTTGGCCACCATCCTTTTCGGGGCTTCCTCGATCGGCCTGATCCTGTTTTCGCTGCTGCTGGCCGGCGCGGCAATCATCGAATGGCAGTCGCTCAAGGCCGATGTCAAGAAGCTCACCGACGCGGCCGAGGTCACGCTGGAAAAGGCGGAGGAGGCTACCCGCTCCAGCGTCAATGAGATCAGCACTCTCCGGAAGAGGCTGGACGCGGAACTGCGCGGGAGGGTCGATGCCGCGACGGGCTTCATGATCGGAGCGGCGAACTCGAAGCCGGACAGCGACGGGCAGGAGGAAGAGGCCAAGGACTATCTCGCGGAGGCCATCCACATCATCAGGAGGGGTTACGATCGCCTCAAGGATCTCGACGGCAATGGGAAGTACATGGCCCTCAATAACCTGGTCTACTTCTCATGCCTGCTCGGCGATATCGCCAACCGGGACGAGCTGGTGAAGCATGGGCAGGATCTGTTGCAAGTGGGGCGTCGTTTCCGGGACCTGCCCTATGCGGCGCCGTATCTCATGACCTACTGCCGCGTCGTGCTCGTCTATGGCGCGAAGCGGTCCGAGCTCGAGCAAGCTCAGGCTATTGCAAAGACGCTACTGGAAAACGGTGGGTTGACCAGTTTGCAGAAGAAGGAGGCCACTTACCTCGTGGCCTCCCTAGGTACAAAGCTGGCCCGTGCGGGTCGGCCGCTGATCTAGCTCTTGTTCCCGTCGGGATCGATGGTGGTGCCGCCCATGCCTGAATCTCCTTATCCGAAAATCAAAGATGACTGCCGCGTCCTAGCCGTCTGGATCGATCACCGTAGCGCCGTTGGGGGCCACGTTGATCGGCGAAACCGCCATTGCCTTGGGCGACATCCCAGGTCCGGCGTGCGGCGATAGTTGCAGAGGTGACAGCCTCAGCAGCAGCGCGAGCATGATCCAGGTCATCCTTCCCTCCTCTATGCCAAGGGCGCACACGCGCCCGGGGTTGATCGCTGCGGGCCAAGACGCGACCAGGTCGGGTCTGGCTTATTGAGTGGCATTGCATAAAAATAGATATAACGAACCTTACCTCAATCCAGTGCGTTGAGGTCGGCAGGGCGCGACAAGCGGGGCACCGGTCCGGCGCCCTCCGCTCGCCATGCAGTATTGCCTCCTCGACTGAATCACAGTCTAGACCTGTTCTGGTGCGCAGAGCAAGCCCCTTTTCGCCGGATTTCAAAACATCGCGTGGTTGCCATATGCCTAAAGGGGCAACCACTCGGACCCTGGCCAGACCTGGGCGGTTGCATGCGGCAGCCGCAGACCGGCCAGGGTTGGTGGCAATAGGCCGGAGCCTGCCGGAGTTCAGGCCCCCTGCAGGTTGTGGTGGAAGAAGGCCACCGTCCTCTTCCAGGCGTCGTCGGCGGCCGCGGGGCGGTAGTTGGTGCCGGAGGGGTTGGCGAAGGCGTGGCCGGCTCCTTCGTAGATGTGGATGTCGACGCTCTTGCCCAGGGACTTGAGCGTGCTCTCCAGCTCGCGCACCGCGGCCGGCGGGATGCTCTTGTCGTCGGCGCCGAAGAGGCCGAGTAGCGGGGCACGCAGGCGCTCGAGGCGGGCACGGTCCTTCTCCGGCTGGCCGTAGTACATGACCGCGGCGTCGATGCCCGGCGCCTCGTCGATGGCGGTCGCCAGCGACCAGCCGCCGCCGAAGCACCAGCCGATCACTCCCACCTTCGGGGCCCCCTGCTTCTTCAGGTAGTCGTCGGCGGCGCGCAGCACCGCGGTCGCCGCCTCGCGGTTGGCCATCACGCCGCTCATCAGCTGCTTGGCGGCGTCGGGATTGTCGGCCACCTTGCCACCGTAGAGATCGACGGCCAGCGCGGTGTAGCCCTCGCCGGCCAGACGGCGGGTCACGGCCCTGATGTTGTCGTTGAGGCCCCACCATTCGTGGATGACGATGAGCCCCGGCAATGCGCCGGCCCGCTTCGCCTGCGGGCGCGCCAGGTAGCCGCGAGCCTGCCGCCCCTGGACCTCGCCGAAGTCGACCTCCTCGCCGGTGACCGGCTGGGCGGGAGCGGCGGTCGCGGCCGGGGTGGCGGCGGGATGGTCGTGCTGGTGCTCGGCGGCCATCTGGGCCGCCTGATCTGGAGCGGCCATCTGGGCCGCGTGATCTGGAGCGGCCATCTGGGCCGCGTGGTCCGCAGCGGCCGGCTGGGCCGCCTGGCCAGGGCCGGCGGGGCCGGCGGAATTGGCCGGACCTGCGGCGCGCGCGGCGCGGCCTCCTGCCGATCCGAGCATCATGACGGCGCCGAGGGCAGCGATACCAAGGACGAGAGAGAGGGTCGCGAGAACGATCGTTCGGCTCATGGCTGGCCTCCTCGAGGGGCTGGATCGTATACCTGGGTTGATGACGAGATCTTTCGGGCTCCCGGGCGGCCGGCCGCCAGGGTGGGACGGTCGCGGCCGGCGCGGCGGCCCGGCACCTGACATGAAGCTACCACGCCGCTATACTGCTGCTCCCGACCCGGGAGCGCCAGCGATGCGGAATGTCTTCTGGAAGTGCCTGGCCGTGCTGCCCCTGCTCTGCCTGACCCTGTGGTGGATCCTCGCCGACCCGCCGGCCGCGCCTGGAACGGCGCCAGGGCAGGCAGGCGCGACCGGCATCGCCAGCGGAACCGGCATCGCCGGCGCCACCGGCATCGCCAGCGCCGCCGCCGCAGCCGAGCTCGGCACCAGCGCCGAGGGCGCCAGGACCGCCGCCGCACCGCTCGCCGGCGGTCCGGGCAGCCTCGGCATCGGCTCCGGCCCCGGCATCGACCCCGCCATCCCCGCCGATTCCGCCGCCGCGGGCGATCCGGCCTGGCGGCGCGCCCCGCTGTGGGACGACGGCAAGGCCGAGTTCTGCGCCTACGAGGTGAGCTGGGCGCACTACGGGCACGTCTACCAGGGCCGGGCCCTGCTGGTGCTGGTCAAGGAGCCATGGAACCCGGCGCTCGACGTCAAGGCCGACCATCCGGGGCACGACAGCTTCGACGTGCTCAAGCTCAACCAGGTGCGCGACGTGGCGACCGGCATCTACACCTATCACCAGATGGCCAGCCTCTTCTGGCGGCGCGACAGCGGCGCGCTGCAGAAGCTCGCCGCCACCTCCTCGGAGGCATGCGGCATCTCCTATGCCGAGATGACGCGGGGCAGGCTGCAAACCCACGACTACTTCGACGGCCAGGGCGACCGAGTCCAGCGCTGGCCGCCGCTCGCCTTTCCCGAGGACGGGCTGCCGGCGGCCCTGCGCGCCTTCGTCACCGGCATCCTGCCGCCGGCGATCGAGGTGTTCCCGTCGCTGCTCGCCGCACGGTACCCGGACCTGGCGCCGCGGAGTTACCGGCTGGAACGTCGCGCCGCACCGGGCGGCGCCACGCCGGCCGCGGGAGGGGCGGGCGGAGAGGGCGGCGGCGGGGGCGCCGTCGAGCTGCGGTTGACCAGCGGCGCTTCGCGGCTCACCTACACCTTCGCCGCCGCGTTGCCGCACCGCCTGCTGCGCTTCGAGCGCGAGGACGGCACCGTCTACCGGCTCGCCAAGTGCGAGCGCCTCCCCTATTGGGAGATGCACGATCCCGGCGGCGAGTCCTGGCTGCCGGCCGCGGTGCGCTAGCCGCGCTAGCGGAGGCGGCTCAGCAAACGCGGCAGCTGAGCGTCACCGGGCACGGGTGCGAGCAGCCGACGGGCGTGGAGACGCCCGCCGCCGCTCGCGGCAGATGATGAGGTTCGAGCTGGGTAAGCGTTTCCTTGGCCAACGCCAGCTTCTGCGGGTGCTTTCTCATCGCGTGGTCTCCATGGAATTGCAGCCGTCCATGAAGACTACGTGCCGCGAGCGCTCAGAGCGTGGTCAGCACGCGCTCGATGCGCTCCTGGGCCCAGTCGATCTGCTCGCGCTGGATGATCAGCGGCGGCGAGATGCGCAGCACGTGGTCGTGAGTCTCCTTGCACAGCACCCCTTCGCCCTGCAGGGCCTCGCAGAAGCGCCGGGCGCCGCCGGCCGCGCGGTGCAGCTCGACGCCGATCCACAGCCCCTTGCCGCGGACCTCCTTGACGTGCCGGGAGTCGATGCGGCGCAGGCGCTCCAGGAAGTAGGCGCCCATGGCGGCGGCGTTTTCGACCATCTTCTCCTCCACCAGCACCCGCAGCGCGGCGCGGGCGACGGCAGCCGCCGCCGGGTTGCCGCCGAAGGTGGAGCCATGCTGCCCCGGTTCGAAGACCGCCATCACCTCGTCGTCGGCGAGGATGCCGGAGACCGGGTAGTAGCCGCCCGAAAGCGCCTTGCCGACGATCACCACGTCGGGGCGGACGCCTTCGTGCTGGTAGGCGAACAGCCTGCCGGTGCGGCCGAGGCCCGACTGGATCTCGTCGGCCACCAGCAGCACCCGGTGCCGCGTCGTGAGCTCGCGCAGGCGGGCCAGGTAGCCGTCCGGCGGGATGATGATGCCGGCCTCGCCCTGGATGGGCTCGACCAGCACCGCGGCCACCCTGGCACCGTGCTCTTCGAGCGCCCGCTCGACCGCCGCGGCGTCGCCGTAGGGCAGCAGCCGGAAGCCGGGGGTGAAGGGGCCGAAGCCGTCGCGGTAGGCGGCTTCGCTCGAAAAGCCGACGATGGTCGTGGTGCGGCCGTGGAAGTTGTTCTCGAAGACCAGGATCTCGGCCTGGTCCGCCGGCACGCCCTTGACCGTGTAGGCCCACTTGCGGGCCGCCTTGATGGCGGTCTCGACCGCCTCGGCGCCGGTGTTCATCGGCAGGAACTTGGCGAAGCCGGCGAGGGTGCAGATCTGCTCGAAGAAGGGGCCCAGCTGGTCGTTGCGGAAGGCGCGCGAGGCCAGGGTGACGCGATGCGCCTGGTCGATCAGCGCCTGCCGGATGACCGGGTGGCAGTGGCCCTGGTTGACGGCGGAGTAGGCGGCCAGGAAGTCGAGGTACCGGCGGCCCTCGACGTCCCAGATCCAGACGCCCTCGGCGCGGTGCACGACGACGTCGAGCGGGTGGTAGTTGTGCGCGCCGTAGCGATCCTCGAGCGCGATGAGATCGGCGGTCTGCTGGGGTTCGGCAAGCACAGTGGCGCTCATTTCACCTCCGCGAAGTCGCATCGTTTATAGCACGTCGCGAGGGCGGTGCTCAGGACTCGGGGACGATGAGCTGCAACCGCTCGGAGGTCGCCGTGGCGCTGTTGCGGCGGCGGCGCACCAGCTGGCCCGCCATCGCCGTGCGGTTGCGGCCGGTCTCCTTGGCGACGTACATCGCGGCGTCGGCCAAGCGTAGCAGCGTGCTCTTGCTCTCGGCGAGCGACAGCTCCTCGGTGAGGTGGCGCTTCAGGGTGGCGATGCCGATCGAGCAGGTCACGCCCTTGAGGTTCAGCGGCTCGGGCTGGATCTCGCCCGGCTGCGTCGAGAAGGTGGTCTCGACCATCTTCGAGCGGATCTCCTCGGCCAGATCGATCGCCTGCTCGAGGTCGCAACGCGGCAGCAGCAGCACGAACTCGTCGCCGCCGTAGCGGGCCGGGATGCCGTTGGCGGTGGTCACCATGCGGCGCAGGATGTGGCCGACCTCGCGCAGCACCTGGCTGCCGGCGAGATGGCCGTGGGTGTCGTTGACCCGCTTGAAGTAGTCGAGGTCGAGGAACAGCAGGGCCAGGTCCTGGTCCTCCTCGCGGCAGCGCCGGATGGCGGCGGCCAGGGCGACGTGCAGGTAGCGGTCGTTGTACAGGCCGGTCAGGTTGTCGCGCTTGGCGATCTCCTGCGCCTGGCGGGCGTCGAGCACGTTCTGGATCGAGATCGAGATGTAGCCGGCGAAGATCTCGAGCAGGTTGCGGTCCTCGCGGCTGTAACCGGCAGCGTTGCGGCGGTTGATCAGCTCCAGCACGCCGCAGACGTCCTGCTCGATGCGGATCGGGATGGCGATCAGCGATTGAGTCTGGTACGACGTCTGCTGGTCCACCTCGCCGTAGAAGAAGCGATCGGCCGGCGCGTCGGAGGTGAAATAGGTCTCGCCGGTCAGGTACACCCGGCCGGCGATCCCCTGGTCGGCGGGGATGGTGCCGCCCAGCAGGCACTCCGATTTCTCGCCGAAGGCGGCGATGAAGGTCAGGGTGTTACGGCGGCGCTCCGGCTGCTTCTCGGCAGGGTTGTCGAGCAGGATGGAGCCCGCCGCCGACGGCACGAAGCTGTTGGCCCGGCGCAGGACCTCCATCAGGTTCTCGGCAAGGCTCAGCTCGAGCGGGAAGGTGGGATGCGCGCGCCGCCTCTCGAGGAAGCGTTCCAGGCGCAGCGGGTCGAGACAGTGGAAGTCGGCCGTCAAGGAGCCCTCAGCCGACCGGTAGCCGCAACGAAGCAGCGACACGGCACGAAGTTTGGCGTCGAGAGGAACGCCGCCGCCATCGACCCGGCTCGGGGACAACGGTGGCTGGGCTCTCGCGCTAGGGCCGGCAATTGCAACCATAGCAGAACCGGGCGGTGCTGTGTATGGCTCGGCGCGACGTCCTGGCCGCCGCTTACCCCGCCCGGTATAGATAAGTCAAGAAGCAAGCAGATAGATTCAGCGCGCGGTCCGGCGGGCCGACCACGGTCCGAGCCGAGACCCTTCCCACGCCACCGCTCCGCGGCGAGCCGCGGGGCCATTCGCCAAGGAGCGACGATGAAAAAGCGGGTCGGCAGCACCCTGCATCTGTCTCGTGAGACTCTCCGTGCGCTCGACGCCAGCGAGTTGCAGGAGATCCAAGGCGCGGCCACCGCGTTCCCGTGCTCGTTCCCCTGCACGAAGCCCACCCTCTGCAAGCCTCCCGCGGCAGGGGCGCTCGCGGGCGGCATCAGGCCCTTCTGCGTCGGCTAGGGCCAGAGCCAGGGGACGCCAGCGGCGGTGTGGCGCTGCCGCTGGCCTAATTCGGTACCGCCTGCTGGAAAGACGGTGCCCGCCGCGGCCGCCGAGTCGCCCTCCCAGCAGGGCGCGCGGCCGAGGGATCGTCAAAGCCGATGCCGCGGGGAGCGGTGCCGCCCGGGCGGGCGGGCGCTCCCCTCTTCGGGGAGGTTTCTTCCTAGCGCAGCCGGCGCAGCAGCTGCCGGCTGCGGCTGAGCAGCTCGTCGCGCACCGCGCCGGTGGTCGACAGCTGCGGGGCATGGCGCAGGTAGTGCAGCTCCTCGGCCAGCCGCGCCATCTCGCCGGCGATCTCGGCGGCCACGCCGTGGGCGGCGAGTGAGGGGCCCCAGCGCGCCGGCGGCGTGGTGAGCGGCAGCCCCCAGCGGCCGGCCAGGTAGCCGCGCCAGCCTTCTTCGACCAGCGCCGCGGCATGGCGGGGCCGATCCTCGCGGGCGGCCTCGCGGAGCTTGCTCTCGACCGCCGGCAGCGAGGCCGGCGGCGCGGGCGTCTGACCCGAGGCGGCAGAAGGGAAGGGGGGCGCCGCCGCGGTGGACGCCAAGGAGGCGCCGGCGAGCCGGCCGGCGCCGGCCAGGGTGGTGCCGGCAGGTGGACCGGCGGTGGCCCGGGTGGCAACCGAGCTGGATCCAGACGCCGCGACGGCGGCAAATGGGCTGGATGCTGACGCTCCGACTGCGCCAACTGAGCTGGATCCTGACGCCGCGATGGCGGCGACTGGCCTGGACCCTGACGCCGCGACGGCGGCAACTGCGTTGGACTCTGACGCCGCGACGGCGGCGGCGGTGGATCCTGGCCCAGGCATGACGGCGGCAACCGGCTGCGGGCGGCCGGCGGCGGCGCGCGGCGAGGTGCCAGCCGGCGCGGCGGCGGCTCCGCTCCATCGAGGATCGCGCCGGCGCGCCGTCCGGCGCCGGACCAGCGACGCCGCCAGGGTCAGCATGCAGGCCAGCACCACCAACCAGCCCAGCCTTTCCGGCCAGGTGCCCGGCAGCGGCGGCCAAGCGCGCGGCAGCGACGGCCACCAGCTCCCGGCTCGCTCTCTCGGCGTGGCGCCGTTGCGGCGGCCCGGATGTGCGGCGGCCGGTTCGCCGGCGGCGTCGGCAGCCATGACGCCGGCGGGTACCGGCAGCGCGGTCAGGGTGAGGGTGGGAGACTCTGCCTGCCGGTAGTCGCGGTGCGCCGGGTCGAAGTAGAGGACGGGCTGGGGACGCACGCTGTAGAGGCCGGGCCGGGTGGGGACGATCACGAAAATCCAGGCGCGCCGCCCCCCTTCCGTGGCGCCGCCGGGCTGGTCCTCGGCTTGCCGCTGCGGCGGGAAGACGGTCAGGTCGGGTGGCGCCTCCAAGCGCGGCGCTTCCGCGCCTTGCAGGTTGCCGGCTCCCGCCAGGGTGACCGTCAGCGTGGCCCCCTCGCCGACCCGGAGACGGTAGGGTTTCAGTGTCGCGGCCATGCTCACCTGGCCCACCAGGCCGCTGAATCCGGGCGGCGCCGCCGGCAGGGGCTGCACCTCGACGGCCAGCTCGGGGGCGCGCAGGTGGAGCTCCTCGGAGCGGACCAGCGGCGGCCCGAAAAAGCCGCCGTCCGGCGGCGCGACCACCACGTCGTAGCCGGCGGGCTCGAGCAGGTGAGGTCCCGGCCGCAGCGCGAACAGCGCCTTGCGGACCATGACCACGCGCCCGTAGCGCTCTGCGCCGACGATCATCATCTCGGGGGCGAGGTGTGCCGGCAGCGGCAGGTCGCGCACCCAGAAGCCGCGGAAGCTGGGCATGCTGGTGGGGCTGATCGCGGCCACGTCCTGCCGAGAGTAGAGATAGACGCTGTAGACCGCCTGCTCGCCCACCACCGGCCGCGGCGGCTGCACCTCGGTCCGCAGGAAGGCGATCGGACCCTGGGCCCGCGGCGGCTGGGCCAGCGGCGAATCGGTGCCGAGCAGCGGCGCGAACAGGTCCTCCGGTTCCGGTTCCGAGCGCCCGGCGGTGCCCCCGGGAGCGCTGGCGCCGGGCTGGCCGGCCGTCGCCGGCTGCACCCGGATCTGCTGGTCCGGCAGGCGGATCAGCTGGCCGCGGACCTGCAGCACCAGGGAGCGCACCCGCGCCGGTCCGGCCGCGAGCGGCCGCAGCTGGATCGAGAACCGGAAGGAATGCGAGAAGCTGCCGTTGATCCAGCCGAGGTTCTCGTACCGCGACGGTCCGTCGACCGGCTCGAGGTTGTCGAGCTGGTAGTTGGGCTCGAAGCGGAAGTCGCCGAGGCCGCCGCCCTCGGCGCTGATGGTCAGGGTGGCGATTTCGTCGACGCGGATCACCGCCGGCTGCAGCGACACCTGGACCGCGAACGGCGCCGCGGCCAGCGGCGGCGCGGCGACGGCCAGGCAGACGAAGGCGGCGGCCGCCAACCCGATGGCCCTTCCGACCCGTCGGACCCTTCCGACCCGTCGGACTCTCGCAACCCGTCGGCCCCGTCCGACCCGTCGGACCCTTGCGACCCGTCGGACCCTTGCGCTCCCCCGGGGGCGGGCGCCCGGTGCGATCGTCGCGGCTCCGGCGATCCTTACAATTCCCGGGGCCTCGCACAGCCCTCGTCCCATTCGGACCCCCGCGACGCCCGGGGCCCCCGAGACATCCAGAACCCGTGGGGTCGTCGCGATCGCCAGCGCCCCCTTCACCAGTCCTCCCCGTTGGCGGCGCGCTGGCGAGCGAGGCGCGCGGCCGCCTGGCGGCGCTGCTGGCGCTCGAGGTTCTGCACCGCTTCGAGCACCGCCGCCGCCTCGCTGGCGCTCATCTCCGGCTGATCCTGATAACCGGCCAGCGGCTGGCGGCCGGCGAGCGGCGAGGGTTGACCGTGCAGGCCCTGGGCGGTCTGCGCCTGGCCGCTCTGCCCCTGGCTGCGGTCCTGCGCCGGCGCCGGCGCATGCTGGTCGGGCTGGCGGCCCGGTTGCTGGTTGGCGCCGCCGCCGCCGCTGCCCCCCTCGCCCGCGGTCTGGCCGCGCTCGCCCGGGCGCGGCCGCCCGCCGCCGCCGCGCGGTCCGACGCCGCGGGGCGGGTTCGGCGGCTGCCGCTGCTGCGCGCGCAGCGCCAGCTCGAGGTTGAACTTGGCGTCGCCGGCGGAGGGCGCCGCCCGCAACGTCTGCTTGTAGGCCTCGATCGCGCCGGCGTAGTCGCCGGCGGCAAGGCGCGCGTTGCCCAGATTGTAGCTGGCGGCCACCGCGAGGTCCGCGCCCGCTCCCCGCACCGCCTCCTCGAGCAACGGCTCGGCGGCCTGGGCGAGCGCCCGCTCGTCGCCGGGCCGGGGTGCGGTGCGCCCGTTGCCGGGCCGAGGTGCGGCACGCGCGTCGCGGGAGCCGGGCGAACCCCCGGAGTCGCCGGTGCCGGCGGCGAGGCGGGCGCTGCCGGCGTTGTAGCTCGCCAGCGGGTCGCCGGCGGCGAGGCGATGCGCGGTGTCCGCGGCCGCCACCGCGGCCTTGCCGTCGTGGCGGGCGAGGCTGTCGATGGCTGCGGCGGTGCGCTCGCGCGGGTTGTAGAGCCAGCGCTCGGCCCAGGCCGGCAGATGCGGATGCAGCAGCGAGAGCGCCGAATCCAGGGAGGCCGGCAAGGCCGAATTCAGGGAGGCCGGCAAGACCGAATTCAGGGAGGCCAGCAAGGCCGAATTCAGGGAGGCCGGCAAGGGCATCGCCAGCGTGGCGCCGGTCCAGCACAGCACGACCAGCGGTGCGCCGGCCAGCGCCGGGATCAGCAGCCGCGAAGGCCGTCGCGAGAATACCCCCTGCCTTGCGGTGTTTGCGTCGTGTGCGGCGTCGTATGCGATGTGCGCGTCGCGCGCGGTATTCGCGTCCTGCGCGTCCTGCGCGTCGTGCGCCGCGTTCCCGGTCCTCATGCCGCCGCCGGCCTCCGCGGGGTCCGCGCGAACGGTCCGACCGCCAGCTGCAGCAGCAGCGCCGCGGCGGCGAGCCCCAGCGGCCACTGGAACCGCTCCTCGCGGGTGGTCACGATCTCGGTTTCCTGGGTGCGCTTCTCGAGCCGGTCGATGCGCGACAGGATGGGCGCCGGATCGGTGGCGGCGCCGGTCACCCGCAGGTAGTCGCCGCCGGTCGCCCGGGCCAGGGATTCGAGGTTCTCCTCGTGCAGGCGGGTGATCACCACCTGGCCGCTCTCGTCGCGCTTGTACTCGCCGCCGCCGAGCGGGATCGGCGAGCCCTGAGGGGTGCCGATGCCGAGGGCGAAGACCGCCACGCCGCTGTCCTTGAGCCTGGCGGTGGCGGCGTCGAGGCCGCCGCCGTGGTCCTCGCCGTCCGAGAGCAGGACCAGCGCGCGATGCTTCTCGGTCTGTGGTCCGAACAGCCGCAGGGCGGCATCCAGCCCGGCCGCCAGCTCGGTGCCCGGACGCGGCAGCGAGCCCGGCTCGACGGTGTCGAGCAGCAGGTCGAGCACCGCCCCGTCGAGGGTCAGCGGCGCGAGCATCAAGCCCTCGCCCTCGGTCTGCACCAGGGCCACCCGGTTGCCCGGCATCGCCTGGCTCATCCGCCGCACCATCGCCTTGGCCGCGAACAGCCGCGACGGCAGGACGTCCGGGGCGGCCATCGACAGCGAGGAGTCGAGCAGGAAGACCACGTCGACGCCGCGACGCTCCACCTTCTGGGTGGCGCCGCCCCAGCGCGGGCGGGCGAGCGCCAGCGCGATGCCGGCGACGGCCAGCGCCAGGCAGGCGACCGACAGCGTCAGACGGCCGCGGCGGAACGTCGGCAGCAGTCGATCCCAGAGCCCGCGCGCCGCCCACGCCGCGTCGGCCCGCAGGCGGCGGCGCCAGAGCGCGGCGGCGGCGGCGGCGGCCGGCGGCGCCAGCAACAACAACCAAAGCAGTCGGGGCGCGGCGAAGCTCATGGCTCGGCGGTCACCTGCAGGCCGGCGGCGGCGAGCGGCAGCATCAGCAGCGAGAGGCCGGCCAGGGCGAGAGGAGCGAAGGCCTCGCGGTAGCGGACGTAGCGCTTGACCCGCATCGGCGTCTTCTCCAGCCGGTCGATGTCCTGGAAGACCTCCTGCAGGCTGCGCAGGTCGCTGGCCTTCCAGTAGCGGCCGCCGGTGCGCCGGGCGATCTGGCGCAGCAGCTCCTCGTCGACCGCGACGTTCATCAGCTGGCGGTGGATCTCGATCCTGCCGGTCTCCGGGTCCTGCACCGGCACCGGCACCGGCACCCGGCCGGCGGTGCCGACGCCGACGGTATAGACCTTGAGGCCGAGTCCCTTGCACATCGCCGCTGCCGACAGCGGGTCGATCGCGCCGGCGTTGTTACCGCCGTCGGTGACCAGCACCATGATCCGGGTCTTCGCCGGGCTGCCGCGCAGGCGCGCGGCGGCGGCGGCCAGGGCGACCCCGATCGCGGTGCCGTCGGGCAGGCTGTTGAGCTCGACCGAGTCGACCAGCAGCTCGAGCATGGCGTGATCGGTGGTGAGCGGCGCCCGGGTCATGGCGGCGCCGGAGAACACCACCAGGCCGATGCGGTCGCCGGTCCTGCCGGCGATGAACTGCTTGACCACCTGCTTGGCGACCTCGAGGCGGTTCTGCGGCTGGAAATCCTCCGCCGCCATGCTGCCCGAGATGTCGAGCAGCAGCTCGATGTCGATGCCTTCGGTGAGGCTCTCCTCCCAGGCGTAGCCGAGCTGCGGCCGCGCCAGCGCCAGCGCCAGGCAGCCGAGCGCGGCAAGGCGGAGATAGAACGGCAGGTGGAGTCGCCAGGCGCCGCGGCGGCGGCCGCTCGGCGCAGCGCCGGCGGGGACCGCACCTCCGGCGAGCGGACCTGGCGGGGGCTGGGCCGAGCGCGCCGCGTGGCCGGCGGCGGCAGGCAGCGGCAGGCGGCTGTAGATCAGCGCCCCCAGCGCCTGCCGTCGATGGTGGCGCCAGGCGAGCGCCGGCAGGGCGAGCAGGAGCAAGAGCCACCAGGGGTTCGCCAGATGAGGAAGCACCTCGCTCATCCGGCCGCCTCCAGATGCGCGCGCGCCCGCTCGACGGCCGCGCTGCGCTCCTCGCACTGCTCGGCCAGGCGCCGCGCCGCCGCCAGGCGCTCGCCGGTGCGCTCTGCCGGCACCTGCTGGCGGGCGAACTTGACCAGGTCGCAGGCGCGCAGCAGCTCCACCGCCGGCCGCGCCTGCACCGATGGCCAGCCGCTGGCAAGCAGCCGGCGTTGGATCTCGGTGGTGGTGCTCTCCGGCGCCGGGAAGCTGACGGCGCGGCCGAGATAGCGGCGCAAGGCCTGGCTGATGCCGGTATGCACGACGACCGGCGAGGTCTCGCCGGCCAGCCGGTCGAGGGCCGCCAGCAGCTCCGCCAGCGGTGCCGCCGGCGGGGCCGCCGCCACGGCGGCGCCGGCGCGGCGCCGGCGCTCGCGCCGCCACAGCAGCCAGCCGCCGGCTGCCGCGGTGGCCGCGAGCACGGCCAGGGCGGCGAAGAAGGCAGTCCCGAGCGGCAGCGGGCGCAGCGGCGCCGGCGGTCGCGCCTGGAGGTCCTTGGCGGCGGTGCCGGCGGGCAGCACCGAGCGCACCGCCATGGCGAGCCCGGCCGGCGTCCAGGCCTGCACGGTGCCGCCGCGCAGCGGCACCGCGATCGGCGCCGGCGGCAGCGCCACCTTGCCCGGACGGAAGGCGGCCAGCACCAGGCGCTGGCTGTAGACCGCCATGCCGTCCGGCGCGGCGGTGCGTCGCGGCTCGCCCTGCTCGCGCACCTCGGCTTCGCCCCAGGCGCCGCGCCAGACCGGGAAGCGCGGCTGGCCGGCGAGCTGCGCCGCCGGCACCCGCAGCGTGATCAACGCCGCCACCGGATCGCCCACCGTCAGCGCCGCCGCCGGCAGCGCGACGGCGACCGCGGGGAGGACCGCGGGCGGGGGCGCCGGAGGCGCCGGGGCGGGAGCAGCTGCCACCAGGCCGACCGCTCCGCCGGCCGCGAGCAGCGCCAAGGCCAGTGCGCTCATCGCCGCAGCCGCCGGCGGCGCTGCTCGAAGAACGCCAGCAAGGTCGAGAGATAGGGGCGGTCGGTGCGCAGCTCGAGGCGGTCGATGCTCAGCCGGCGGGAGAGGCGCAGCAGCTCGGCGCGCTCCTGCTGGCGCCGCTCGCGGTGGCGGCGGCCGAGGCGCCTGCCGTCGATCAGGGCGATCTCGCCGGTCTCGGCATCGCGCAGCACCACCGGCCCGACCGCCGGCAGCTCCTGGTCGCGCGGGTCCATGACCTCGATCAGGATGAGGTCGTGGCGGGCGGCGGCCGCCTTCAGCGCGCGGCTGGCCGGGGTGCCGAGGAAATCGGAGATGAGGAACAGCACCGAGCGCCGCTTGAGCGTGGCGAGCACCGCCAGGAGGCCGCGCTCGAGATCGGTGGCGCCGTGCGCCGGCCGCTCCAGGATCTCGCGCACCAGGCGCAGCACGTGGTTGCGGCGGCGCTGCGGCGGCAGGAACAGCTCGAGGCGGTCGGAGATCAGCGCCGCGCCCACCCGGTCCTGGTTGCGCACCGCCGCGAAGGCGAGCAGCGCGGCGATCTCGGCCGCCAGCTCGCGCTTGAGGATGGCGCGCGAACCGAAGCTCAGGCTGCCGGAGACGTCGACCACCAGGAAGATCGTGAGGTCGCGCTCCTCGACGAACTGCTTGACGAACGGCGAGCCCATGCGCGCGGTGACGTTCCAGTCGATGCCGCGCACGTCGTCGCCGGGTTGGTACGGTCGGACCTCGGCGAACTCCATGCCGCGGCCCTTGAACACCGAGTGATAGTCGCCGGCGACGCCCTGATCGACCAGCCGGTTGGTGGCGATCTCGATGCGGCGGACCTTGCGCAGCAGCTCGAAGGGGATGCGGGCGCGCTTGCCGGCAGCGGCGGGAGCGGCGAGCAGGGTGGAGGGCGCCGGAGGGGCGGCGGTTGCCGGAGGGGCGCCCCCGGACTGGCTGCGGCGCGGCGACAGGAATCCGAACACCCGGCGGCTCTTCTAGCGAGTTGGCGCCGCCTGCCAGGCGACCTGCGGAGGTGGCGCAACGCCGGCAGCAGGCCGGAGGGCCGGCGAATGCGGTGCCGGATTTGCGACGCACGCCACTAGGGCACCTCGACGCGCTCGAGCAGCCTGGCCACCAGGATCTCGGAGGAGACCTCCTCGGCTTCCGCTTCGTAGGTCGGGATGATGCGGTGGCGCAGGACGTCGGGAGCCACCTCCTTGACGTCTTCCGGGATGACGTAGCCGCGGCCCCGCACCAGGGCCATGGCCTTGGCGGCGCGGGCCAGGTAGAGCGAGGCGCGCGGCGAGGCGCCGAAGGCGATCAGGTCGGCGAGGTCCGGCATGCCGGCGGCTCGCGGCTCGCGGGTGGCCTGCACCAGGTCCAGCACGTAGCCGCGGATCTTGGGATCGAGATACACGGCGTCGGCGACGCTGCGCAGCGCCACCAGGTGCTCGCGCTCGAGCACCGGGCTGACGCGCAGGTCGCGCTCGACCAGCATGCGATCGAGGATCTCGCCCTCCTCGGCGCGGGTCGGGTAGCCGAGGCGCAGCTTCATCATGAAGCGGTCCATCTGGGCCTCGGCGAGCGGATAGGTGCCTTCCTGCTCGATCGGGTTCTGGGTGGCGAGCACCATGAAGGGATCGGGCAGCGGGTGGCTGCGGTCGCCCAGGGTCACCTGGTGCTCCTCCATCGCTTCGAGCAGCGCCGACTGCACCTTGGCGGGAGCGCGATTGATCTCGTCGGCGAGCAGCAGATGGGTGAACACCGGGCCGCGCCGGGGCAGGAAGTCGCCGGTGCGCTGGTCGTAGATCAGCGTGCCGATCAGGTCGGCGGGCAGCAGGTCGGGGGTGAACTGGATGCGCTGGAACTG
>DATGHG010000329.1:0-3354 GCA_035308185.1 Thermoanaerobaculia bacterium
TCTGCCTGCTGGGTCACTGGGGAGCGAGGACGCATCTCGACGACGTCTGCATCTGGCTCTGGGACATGGTGCGCTACAGGCTTTACAACATCAACGACGCGCACGACATGAATGCCGGTCGCTGGGCGGCGCAGCACAAGCACCTGTTCCCCCTCGAGGCCTTCGACCTGCGTGCCGCCGCGTCCGCTCCGGCGCAACCGCCGGTGCGGGATGACCAGGACCTGGCCGACAGCATCGTGCTGCACCGGGACGCGGAGGCATGATCTCGGAATATGCCTTGCGCGGCTACCTGGCGCAGCTCACCACCCGAGGCTGGGGGATGAAGGGCTACGGTTCGCTGCTCGACGGCTGGCATCTCATCTACCCGAGCCGCCTCGAAGACCTTGACGTCTTTCTCGACGTGGACGAGGAGTGGGTCTATCTACAGTGCCCATTGCTGCGGTGCGCACCGCATCCGGACTGCCGGGCGACCCTGCACGAGTTCCTCATGCGCGCCAACGAGGGGATCTTCTTCGCCAAGTTCGCCCTCATGCTCGACCCTGGGGCGGGTCATGAAGAAACCGTCACCCTGATCTCCGAGGCGCCGGTCGAGAACCTCGACGCCGGGTTGTTCCGGCTGATGGCCGAGGCGATCGTCCGTTACGCCGAGGATTACGGCCGCGAGCTGCGCTCGATCGCCCTGGACCCGGCCATCGCCGCCATGATTGCGACCGTCGAGGGCGCCGCCGGCGATCCACCGATCGAGATCGTGCTGGAGGGGTCATGAGCGGCATGATGCGCGGGCCGGACGGCGACCAGCGCCGGCATGAGCCGCGCCGGCAGGCAGGCCCGGATTCTACCGGCACGACCAGAAAGAGGTGACTACATGGCAGGCGTACGAGTCACGATCCAGGACACCATGGGTACGGCCACCCATAGTGCCGAGTTGCCGCATGACATCACCATGCGGCGGCTGATACCGGCGCTGGTGACGCGCCTCCGGCTGCCGATCCTCGGCGCCGACAGCCAGCCGATCAGCTACCGCCTCTACTTCGATGGCCGCGAGATCGGCCAGGAGCAGACCCTGGAGCAAGCGGGGGTGCGCGACAGCTCCGTGCTCTCGCTCTCTCAGGAGGCTACGGCCGGAGGTTGGCGATGACCGGCGAGGCGGAGCTGGCGATCCGGCTGGCGCCGCTGCCGCCCCTGCTGTCGATGCCCGCCAGGCTCGAGGCCCCCGAGATCTCGATCGACGGCGGCGTGCTCGACCGACTCGAGGAAGAGGCAGAGAGCATGCGCCATTGCGAGGTGGGAGGGCTGCTGGTGGGCCATGCTGCCGTCGCCGGCTCGCGGCTCCGGCTGGAGGTCACCGGCGCGTTGCCTGCCGAGAGCAGCGACGCCGGCCCCGGTCATCTGACCTTCACCCATGAGACCTGGGACCTGCTGCGCAACCGCCGGATCGCCGATCATGCCGGCGCCATGGTCGTCGGCTGGTATCACACCCATCCCGGCTTCGGCGTGTTCCTCTCGGGCCTCGACCGCCGGCTTCACGCTCGCATCTTCGCGGTGCAGCCCTGGTGCGTGGCCCTCGTTCTCGATCCCGTGAACCGCCATCGCGGCTTCTTTTGGCCGCGCGGCGGCGAGGTCCGACCGTGCGCCGAGACCGTTCGGCGAAGGGCCGGCGCGCGCGCTGAGAATGAAGGAGGCGCCAATGGAATATCTGACGCTGAAAATCGCCAGTGAGACGCGCGGACTGATCTACGAGAAGGATCTCCGCGTCGCCGACGTCTTCGGCGGCTTCGTGCGCGGCGAGGTGTCGAAGATGGTCGGTCACGGCCTCCTCCGGGAGGGACAACGGTACTGGGCGACCGTCGATCCCGGCTATGGGCCGCCGCCCGAGACCGGCCGGCAGCTCATCTCCGAGGAGACCCTCGACGGCGGCGTGCCTTCCTCGGCCGGGCGATCGTGGCTCAGCATGCGGCTGGGTGACGCTGCACGCCCCGAGGAGCCCATGTCGCATTTCCGTCTCGAGCTCCACACCATGCCGCCCGCGGCTCACCGGTACCGAAAGAGCTTCCTGGTCTCCGAGCTCGATGGCCCTCTCCGCCGGGTGCGGACCACGCTCCTCGACATGGAGCTGATCGCCAGCGGCGAGGGCGTGCGCGAGGAGCTCTACGCCCGGCGCGGCGCCGCGCCGCGCTTCGAGCATGAGATCATCCACAACCTGCCCCAGGAGCTGAACGACCTCGAGATCCGCCTCGAGTCCCTACCGGTGGACGACGCTTTCCCCGAGAAGCCGATGCCGGACTGCCTGACTTGCGGCCGCAGCGGCGACGAGCCGCCCGGCGAGCTGGTCGTCTTCTTCAGCCAGAGATGCCTCGAGCTGTTGAGCGAGCATCTCAAGCGGCGCGGCTCGCGGTCGGTGGAGATGGGCGGCATCCTGATCGGCGAGGTCTATCGCCAGCCTCGCGTGCCGCGCCCATTCGTCGAGATCGAGGCTTTCCTGCCGGCCGAGGAGGCGCAGGCCAACTCGATCTCGCTGCGCTTCACCCACGAGACGTGGCAGCGGTTGCAAGCGCGCAAGCGCACCGACTTTCCGGAGGAAAAGCGGATCGTCGGCTGGTATCACACCCACCCGCCGATCCCGATGCAGCTGGCCGGCAAGGAGGTCTCGACCGTCGGCTTCTTCTCGGAAGACGACCTCGCGGTACAGCGGCAGATCTTTCCTCACAGCTGGCAGATCGCCCTGGTGATGGATGCCGAGTCCGACGAAAAGGTGGTATTCCGCTGGCAAGCAGGCGGCATGGTGGAAAGCGACTATCACACCTTCGAGCAAGGCGCCTGAAGATGGCAGACGCGAAGGCGACCACGTATGTGCCGCTGCACCTTTTGATCGACCAGGACACGGAAGGCAACCGGCACTTCGTCCGCATTCTGCCGCCGGCGCCGCCGGTGGGCACCTTTCGCGACGCCATGTTTCGTCTCAGGGTCGAAAGCAAGCCGGAGGCTGTGGTCGACCTGATCAAGCGGCTCGACGATACGTTGAGCGCTCGCCAGGACCTGAGCGAGAAAAGCACGACGTTCAAAGAGATCCGCCAATGCGGCGAGTGGCTCGACCGCTGTCTCCGCGAGGCCACCGACCAGCAATCCCCGCTGCGCGACTGTCTGCGCGACTGCCTCCATCAGCACGTCATGATCAAGGAGCTCGGGGTGCTGATCCTGCTTCATTTCGGGGAGCAGGCGCACGACCTGGCAGGGTTGCTCTGGGAGGCTTGGAAATGCGAATTCGGCGAGGATCATCCCTTCCTCATCATGCGGGACTGGGTCTCACTGGTCCGTTTCGTGCCGGGACAGCGGGTGCCGCGTGACGCGGAGCGC